>JBOFGF010000111.1:0-10426 GCA_051649005.1 Thermoguttaceae bacterium
AATTTTTTGTTCTTCGTCGGAAAGCCGAACGATGTATATTTTTTTCATGGTAAACCTCCGTGTGTTGAAAACGGATATTATACCACAACTTGCCAAAACAGGTCAATCCCAATCGTTAATGTTTACAAGGCACTAGAGAGAATGGAAAAACTAACACACAAAGCAAGATAGCAACGATAAAAATTTGTTTCATAGCCAGGCAAATAATACTGTTGTGCTGCGGAAGCCAGAGCACCCCCTCAGAAGTCGATTTGTCGCTTACAGATTGCAGCAAAATGTTGTCCGATCAGGACGCAAAAAAATTTAGCAGCGTATATTATGCTGCTGACCTCGTTGGCTTAGTTTCTCAGGAATCCGCCGAAAAAAATCATCAGAATCGCAAGTGGCACGACATAACGGAGTAGAAAATGGAAGAAAGGGAAGATGCGAAAATTGTAGATGCCGTCAGATGTCAACTCTGCTTGAAGTGTCTTCGGTGGTATCTTCCAGCCAACAAAAACGCAGAAAATGAGGGCCCCCATCGGCATGAGAATTTTCGAGGATAAAAAGTCGAGCTGGTCGAAAAACGTCATGCCGCCCAGAGTAAAACTGCTCAACATTCCCAGTGAAAGGGAGCTGAATACTCCAAGCACGACGCACGCGAACGAAGTGAGACCAGTGGAAGTGGCACGAGAAAACCGGAATCGATCTTGAAGATATACGGTAAAAACTTCATGCAGCGAAATCGTGGAAGTTAAAGCGGCAATCACCAAAAGAGCAAAAAAAAGACTCGCCCAGAGGCTTCCAAATGGCATTTGTTGGAACACGCTGGGAAGGGTGATGAAAACGAGGTCCGGCCCCTGGGTCGGCGCAATTCCGAAGCTGAACACGGCTGGGAAAATGACGATGCCGGCAAGCACTGCAACGAGCGTGTCGAGCAACGTGATCCATATCGCACTTTTGACCAAGGAAGTGCTTTTTTCAAAGTAGGAGGAATACGTCACCATACATCCCATTCCGAGGCTCAGGGAAAAAAACGCCTGACTCATGGCGCAAAGAAAAGTACCACCAGTGACTTGGCTGAAATCTGGGGTGAAAAGAAAGCGAAGTCCCTGCATTCCGTTGGGAAGTGTCAAGGAACGCACTCCCAAAATGAGGAGTATAAGAAACAGAAGTGGCATTGCAATTTTCGAGACACGTTCGATTCCACGCTGCACGCCAAAATTGATGATTCCGTGTGTCATTCCGATAAAGACGAGCATCCAAAAGACGGGACGCAGTGGATTGGAGCAGAAAAGCGAGAACGCCGCTCCTAATTCCTCCGATGTGCGATTGCTTCCAAACGCTCCGCTTGCCGATTGATAGAGGTATTCGAGGGTCCAACCTGCAACGACAAAGTAAAATCCGTTAATCAAGAGGGCACAATACACCCCCATATATCCCGGGATAATCCATGCGGAGCGTTTTCCGGCAAGTGTTTGCATCGCAGTAACGGCATCTTGATGGGTTTTTCGACCAATGAAGAATTCGGCAAGCATGACAGAAACGCCGAGTACGAAGACAAGAACGAGATAGATCAAGAGAAAGGCTCCCCCTCCATTTTGTCCAGCTTCGTAGGGGAATCGCCATATATTCCCGAGTCCGACAGCACTTCCGACGGCAGCAAAGATGGCACCAATCTGGGAATGAAAAAGCGGACGATGTACCGAAGGAGGCAGAGAAGAGGGATTCATAGGACGCAGAAAAAAAGAAGGTGAAGGTTGAGGATTCAGCCCAACATGTTCCGTTCCTGCTCATTCTAGCACAATTCCACCGAGATTGAAATTATCCTGTCGCTCGGAAGTTTCGCTGTGCTAACAAATTTTTTCACATGGCAGAGTATTTTGTTATCGGATCGGGGCAGTCGGCAGTCTGCTAACAAGTTTTCACCACAGAGACACAGAGTTCACAGAGTGTCTTGTATTCTCCGTGTTCTCTGTGTTCTCTGTGGTAAAAAATTCCGAAGTTCACAAAACTTGTTAGTGGACTGGCGCAGTCGGTGGGTTTTTGTGTATATGGGTTTCTATTCACGCCGTTTTTTGGTATACTGCTTGATACATTGGTTTTTATTGAGATTTGCATTGACCACCGTGCCAGCTCCGGTCATTCGGTCATTCGGTCATTCGGTCATTCGGTCATTCGGTGAATGGTGCTTTTCTCAAACACGTCACAGCTACTCCCAAACAATCACCCTCTAATCAAACACTAATCTATGAACACGCTTTTTGTTTCGTCGCGGTTTCGAGCTGCTTTTGCGGTTCTACTCCTCTTTGTTGTTTCCTCGCTGTTCGCTCAGCAGCAGGAAAAATCACCATTTACTCTGAAAGTTCGTGCCGAACGGGAATCGGCAATCTACAAGAAAGGGGAGACGGTTCCATTCCGTGTCTCGCTGCTCGAAGATGACAAACCACTTGTCGGCAAAACACTCTCATACGTCGTGCAGGGAGATGGTCATTTTGAAAAAAAGGGAACAATTACATCGACGGCTCCATTTACCATCATTGAAGCGGCTCTCGATCATCCCGGTGCTTTGAAATGTGTGGTGACATGGAACGAATCTCCGAACAATAAAGTCACGTCACTGGGCGGCGCAGTCATTGACCCACATGAAATCTGCTCTGCCATTCCAGAACCGAATGATTTTGATGCGTTCTGGAATCGCAAGAAAAAAGAACTGGCTGATATGCCAATGAATCCGAAGTTGACACCTGTCCCGAAAGAAAAGGTCAACAATGACAAAGTCGAAGTTTTCGATATTCGAGTCGATTGCCCCGGAGGCGCACCGGTTTCTGGTTACTTTGCCAAACCGGTTGATGCCGCCCCGAAATCGCTCCCCATCGTCGTGTCATATCACGGAGCAGGTGTGCGAAGTTCTAATATGCCAACATGGATTGCCGCACGAGGTGCTCTGGCACTCGACATAAATGCACACGGAATCGAGAATGGACATCCCGATCAATTTTATAAAGATTTGAGTGAAGGTGCGCTGAAAGATTACAGAAATGTCGGTAATAACGACCTCGAAAAAAACTACTTTGTAGGAATGTATCAGCGTGTTCTTCGTGCGCTGCAATTTATGAAAGCACAGCCAGAATGGGATGGTAAAACGGTGGTTGTGACCGGCGGAAGTCAGGGAGGCGGACAGGCACTCGTCGCCGCTGGACTCGATCCAGATGTGACATTTTGCGTCGCTTATGTTCCTGCTCTGTGTTATCACGTCGGTGATCTCGAAGGAAATTTTGGTGGCTGGCCCGGTTTTCTTCGTGGCAAGACGAAAGAGACGGCGGACGCAGACATCATGAAAACGGTTCCTTATATCGATGCGGCACTATTTGCAAAACGAATTAAAGCAGAATCGGTTCTATCGACCGGATTCATCGATTATGTTTGCTCACCGACATCCGTTTTCGTTGCATATAACAACATTCCTGGAAAGAAGCAGATTTTTCCGACACCTGAAACGGATCACAGCACTCCAAAATCGACAAATGATGCCGCCGGACAACTTCTCTGGAAGCACATTGAAGATAATAAGAAGTAAGTGGTTGTGTCGAAAGTTTTGTAGCAGCTTTTCGTGGTTTAATCCTTTTTTTCACCACGAAAAGCGGTTCTCCCGCAAGTTGGCGGAACGAAACCAGTGATTTTGAATGGATTGTTTTCGTCATTTCAGGAACCCATCACGGCAAATTTCATTTGGCGAGCCGCCGCCGTTTCGAGCCGGTGCGTGAGCACCGGCATTGAATCAACTTTTCGCGCCAAAATGGCATCGCAAAAGCAAATTACCGTCTTACAATTTCTCGTAATTTCTGGTAAAATGCTGTGTAACAATAAATAATAACAAATTGTTTTCCTCAACATCGTAGATGTTGCAGAATGGTAGAACCACGAACAAGATCGTAACAAAAACCCCGTCGGGGTTCCCGAATGGTTACATTACAAAAGTCGCGATTGACCATTCGGCAACTCCGACGGAGTTGTGTGTTTTTGTGGGTAATTCGTTTCTACCATTCGTAAACGCCGACGGCGTTCGGGGACGAATTCCGATGACAAACAAAACCCGCCAACTTACGTTGGCGGCTCGCCTAACAACCGCCGACTTACGCCGGCGGCTCGCCAAAGAACACCGGCTCGAAGCCACATCAAAAAACATTATTTTGTTCTGCGTCGCTGTTTTCAGAGAAGATTATGTCCATCTCAGCAAGATATTGCAGTGCCGTTGTTCTATGAAGCGGATCAATAATACTTCGCCCCATTTGAATGGACTGCATGAACATTTGGTCCGCGATTTGTGGCATGTCTTCTTGAAGAGCGGCGGCAAGTCGGCCCGACGTAATTGTCAAAAATCGTTCGATAATTCCAGACGAATCATCATCTGCATATTTTTCTTTTGACTCTTCTTGTACGAGTTCTTCGACTTGATTGATTATTTTTTGTGCATCTTCACAAAATCCGAATTTAATTTGAGTTTCGACAATTTGTAAAAGCACAAAAAGACGAATCGACATGTCATTGATTTGATTAGTCGATTCCATTGCCAGCTTCAACATTCGTTTTGCCGATTCTGTTCGTGCAAGTTTTTGTAACATTTCGCCCATTTTGATTAGAGACGATGCACGCATAAAATGATTATCAAGTTTGGTAATCAATACGAGTGATTTCTGAAACATTTCTTTGGCAGATGTGTGATTTCCAATAAGATACATTGTTTCGGCGATTTGTAGCATGGCAGCCACTTTGTGGAAATCATCGGTAATTTTTTGGAGCAATTGCATCGCTTCATTTATCATCAATTCCGATTCAGACTCCACCGAAACATGGAATCTCTGAATTGCGTTGTTGTAGTTTTGAATATATTGTGGTGATTGTTTATCTTCTTTTTGCGTCAATTTTTGTTTCGATTTGTCTCGTAATTTTTCCTGATATGCAGTGAGTGCAAAATGGCAGCAAAGTTCGACTCGCAGCGACAAACTCGTTATTCCATTTATGAAAATGAATCGATCAAATATCTGTTTTCCATCAAAACAAGTGAGTGAAATCTGTTTCAACAAGCAATCCCGTTTGTCTGAATCGGTGATGCCAGAAGTTAATGACAGTGCTTTTTCTGCGAATTCGACGCTTCTTGTGAATTCTCCGGTGTTCCACAAATGAATACTTATTTCATGTAACAAAATCGTCTGCGTCTCTCCGATTTCCATTTTTTTCGCCGTTTGCAGCGCAGCATCTAAATCATTGTTCCGCAGTTGGCATTTTCCCACTTCAATTAGCAGAGATTCATAATCATCGAGGTCGTCAATTTCTTCCAAAAAAGGCATCGCTTTTTCCATCTTTCCAGCGCGAATCAGTTCACGAGACAGAATAATAATGGATGCCATTCGCTCTTCTGCACCAGACGAAAGATGCTCAAATGTCGTACACGCATCTTCCAAAAGTCCCATGTCGCACTGAAGTTCGAGGCAGAGACGGCACAAATATGCCGATTCTCGTTCGTCTTCAAGTTCATAAATTTGTTGCAAAATCATCGGCAAAAGCGACTCGGCATGATCTCGATAACCTGATTTTGTCATCGAACGTGCCAATACAATAAGAGAATTTACACGCTCCGCCGGTTCATCAATTTCACATGCGGCGATTACCGCTTCATTGTATAATTCGCCAGATTTAGACGGAAATTTTGACATGTCCAATTGTAACAAGATTGGTATTCGTTCACAGATATTGTGCGTTTTTTCACAATTTCCCACAAATACAGCCGAACAAATGCCGGTGTTCACGCACCGGCTCAAAACGTCGGCGGCTCGCCGTGGATGCCAAAACAATCGCATTGACACCGCATCACATACTCCTTTTTATTCCGCCGCTTTTTCTGCCACAAGTGGTTTTTCTCTGGCTCCCTCTGCCTCAACTATTGGCCAAGTTGCGCGGCGCGGATCAGAATATGGGCCAATTTTATCGACCGGAATTTGCTGAAACCCAAGTTTCAGTGCCGGAGAATCATTTTGTAACATAAAATCTTTCACGTCAGAATATAATGTCCCGGGTTTCATGTTTGCCTCTCCTACAAATTTAGGATCAGCAATGACCGAATGTAAGTCCATTCCTTGTTTTCGCCATGAATCCCATTCATCCAATGTTTCAGTTTCTTCCAGCACCACATCATCAACATAAACTGAGCCACTTTTTCCAAGCAAACTCAGCGAAATGCGGAATCCATCCATTCCTTCGATAAAACCGGGCATTCCCTGGACAGGAATCGTGAGTGTTTGTTCGAGTGTGGTCCACTCCGTTCCTAGTTTCGTTGTTATTTGCGCACCCCCCCAATATCCGCGTTCTTTGCTCCAATAATGAACATAAAATTGAATGGGCGTTTCCTTTTCAGTCGCTTTGAACCGACCTGCAAGTCGATATGAATTTCCTAATTTGAGAGATATTGGCCGACTTGCAACAATCGGATTATTGTCGCGTGGCTTTTCTGCGACATAATCGGCATCAATTCTAAGCGACATTTTGCCATTGACTTTTTCAGTTGCATCTAGTCCCCCAGTTGTTTTGTTGGATGGGCGACATTGCCAACTCCATTCGACGGGCAATTTTCCGATTTCTCCCGATTCAAATGAGCCATTTGGGGCGACGTTTTCACCAATAATGTTTCCCGGGACTCGAACTCCGGTGCGAATCGGCGTGTCACCACTCCAAATCACATTGTAATCGACTTCATTTGCATCATACGGAAAACGATTAAATTTAACATACTGTGCATTTTTGTCACGATAAAAAATGATATTTTTGAGGAAGGCATTTCCCGACATGATCATCTTGTTTGGCAAAACGGCATCTTTCGGATGCAATTTCATATTGCGCATCGTTTTCCAGGCGGGCTGATCTGCGACCGATTCGTATCCTTTTACCATTGTCGGAAAGTGATCAATCCACATTCGATGCGTGTCAATCCATCCATTTCCCTCCATTTGCTGGAGAGTGCAATCGGCAAATATGTTGTTTTCGATTCGATTATCGCGTCCATTATGAAGATGAATTCCGGCGCGTGGACATCGGAGTGCAATATTTCCGATGACATCAACTCCCCCCGCATTGTCGTCCAAGTAAACACCCCACGCATAATAAGGTGAAACCCATTTTTCGGTGGCATCTTTGCCATATCCCAAAATATCGTGCATGAAATTATAACGAATGACCGTTCCTCGTGAACCGAGCCAGTCGCGGCCACCGGTGTAAAACGCGCCGGTGTCTGATGTTTCGAGATTCATGTGGCGAATGTGATTGTATTCAAAAATATGATTATTACCTCCGAACATTATTGCCATTCGCGGACCATCATGGATCAAATTGTGTGCGACTCGTTGACCAACTCCGCCGACACTGATTCCAACTCCCTGCTTATAAAAAATTCCAACATGATGAATATAATTGTTTTCTGCGACATTATTGCCGGGTGTCAAAGTTATGACATCACCGGAGTGCATCGAAATGCCACTTGCTCCCGTTTCAGAGATATTGCATCCATAAATAGTGTTGTTTTTTCCGCCAGAAATGTTGATTCCACTTCCACGATAGTCGCCGACATTTCGGACCGTGCATCCGTCCATGCGACAAAAATCGGTATTCAGAAATTCAACAGCAGTGCCTTCACTGCATTCGAAAGTAAGACGGTCAAAATGAATATATTTGGCTCCTTTTTCTACTCGCAAAATAAACCGGTTTGTTGGAACAAAAATACTTTTTCCATCCATCGAACTTGGTGGATAAAAATAGAGTGTTTTCGTTTCCTTATCGAGAAACCATTCGCCTGGTGCATCTAGTTCTTCAATTGAATTTCTCACATAGAATCGGTCTCCTGGACGAATCGGATACGACGCATTTCCTGCAAGTGTGACATGACGAGTTTCGGGATCAATCGATTTGACAGGCAATATGTTATTCCACCAGTTATATCGAGCAAAAACCATTACTTCGAGTTCATCTGGTTTTTTCCATTTTCGATAATCGGATTCTTTGAGATCAAATTCGTTCTGTGTTTCTCCTTCGATATTTAGATACATTGGAACGGTTTTGCCTGCGGCGTATGCCCAGCCGCCGCCATACGGATTTTCGGGATCGAAGTTGGGATATCTTGCCAAGTGCATTCTTTTTCCATCGAAAAATAATTGACGGAAAAAAACATCGCCAACTCCCGCCTCACTCATGTTTGATTTGAGAATGTTGTCGCGGTGTGATTGAAAATTGGTGATACGTTTTCCTCCGATCAATATCGGTGTTTCGCCCTGAAAAGCCTGATAGATTATTGGATGTTCCGACGTTCCACTGTCTTGATCTGTGAACACAATTCCTTCGGGCAGCAAGTATTCTCCGCCGCGCAGAGTGACTGTGACCGAGATATTTGGACTGGCTTCTTTTTTCTTACGAACTTCGTTTCGTGCTCGCTGGATCGTGGCAAATGGAGTTTGTTCTGAGCCATTTGCTGAATCATTTCCATTTGGTGAAACAAAAATTTGGAGCGTTTCTGCTGCGAAGCAATTGGAAAAAAATGTTATTACAAATGAGAATAACAGAACAATGAGAAAAAATTTGGATGTTTTCATAGTAGTTATAATTGGAGTTCCCTAAAAAGAAATCGAAAAAATTTTTAGCTCAGACATCGGGTCGAAAGCAAAGTAAACAAAATGGAACATGTTTTGGTTGTTTGAATGTTTTAATTCCGCTGATTTTTGTCACACATATTTGATTTTAGGATTTCGTTTTGGCGTGTCATCATCTGGGGTGCCTGTTTCGCCTCGCTCGTCGTCTTCCACTGACACGTCGCCGGATTCCCAGCGGAGAATTTTAGCGGCGAGTGCATCGGGCATATTCGATTTAGTAATAACATCTTCTTTGGTTACAATTTTGTCTCTCCACAATTTGAAGAGATGATCATCCAAAAGTTGCATTCCAAGTTTGTGCCCAGTTTGAATCGCAGATGTGATACGAAATGTCTTGTTTTCACGAATCAAGTTGGCAATTGCGCTGGTAACAACGAGCATTTCATACGCAGCGACACGACCGCCCTGAATGCGCGGCAAAAGTTGCTGCGCCAAAATTCCGATAATTGATGTCGAAAGCTGTGTCCGAATTTGGTCTTGCTGGTTTGTTGGAAACACGTCAATAATTCGGTTGATTGTTCCAGCTGCACTTGATGTATGAAGTGTGCCAAAAACAATGTGACCAGTTTCGGCGGCGGTAATTGCCGCTTCAATTGTTTCGAGGTCTCGCATTTCACCGACGAGAATGACATCTGGGTCTTGTCGCAGAGCACGCCTAATTGCTTCGGCAAATGATGGCACATCGACACCGACTTCGCGCTGATTCACCGTCGATTTTTTGTGATAGTGATAAAATTCAATTGGGTCTTCAATTGTGATAATATGGTGATCGACATTTTCGTTCAAATAGTCAATACACGCAGCCAATGTGGTTGATTTTCCAGAACCGGTCGGGCCTGTAACAAGAACGAGACCGCGCGGACGAAAAATCAAGTCTTTCATCACAGCAGGCGTATTCAGTTGTTCCATACTAAGCAATTGAGTTGGGATTTGTCGCAAAACCATTCCCGTATTACCACGTTGTTTGAAAACAGAAACACGAAAACGCGCTTTGTCTCCAAATGCAAAACCAAAGTCGGTACTTCCTGACTGTTGTAATTCTTGCTGGCATCGTTCTGGCGTGATACTTTTCATCAGGGAAACAGTATCTTCCGGCTCCAATACTTTTGTTTCGAGTTTGACAAGATGTCCATGCAAACGAAGCACGGGCGGCTGTCCAACTGCAATATGAAGGTCGCTCGCACCACGCACAAAAACGGTTTCCAAAAGTTTATCAACTAAAATTGTACTCATATTGAATCAATCAAATAGTTAGATGTGAAATAAAAATAATTTCTATGAAAACGGTAATTGAGGAATTTGCTTTGTTTTCGTGAAAAAACCGCTTTCTAGGAAAGCGAGATAAACATCTTCCATTTTGTCTTCATTTACAGTATAACATTATTTGAAATGTTTTGCCAGACACCATCGAAAAGTGGTGTGCATTTCGCAGTATTTTTTGGTGTGTCCGAATCACACCACTATATTTTGCCACTTTTATTATATTTCGTTTCACTGTACTATACTGGACACCGGCACTGGACACCGGCATAAAAACGATACTTTTGTTAGTGTAATTTTTTTAGAAATTTCCTTTGTTTTGCGACAATTTCCTTCCTTTTTTTCAAAATGAACCATCAGGGCGTGCGCGCCATTTTAGGGGGCTTGCGCATTTTGGGCGATGAAGTAGAATCTCTGTTTTGAACTTTTGATGCCGTTCAGACCGTCGCAACTTTTACAAACAGATGATTCATGACAAAAAAATTCATTCACCT
>JBOFGF010000112.1:0-6667 GCA_051649005.1 Thermoguttaceae bacterium
CATCACCTGAAAGAAGCACGACATGCTTTCCATTGCCAGGCAAGTTAGGTGCCCCTGAATAACGAAGTGATTCTGCAAAAAGCGACTGAAAGCAACACAGAAAGAGACAAAATGCGAACAAAACATTTTTCCGCATCACAAACTCCTTTGAAATAGTGAAAAAAGAGACAATATAACCACTCGAACCGTCCCATTATATCACCAATTCAATCAAAAGTTTATCCCCCACATTTTCTGAAAACACAGTGCAGAAGCGAGTTGTTTCGTTCAGCGAGCCGCCGATGTCAATCGGCGGGCGAATTGAAAAAAATCGCCACAATCAAAGCAGGCAAATTGTCCCAATTTACGGTATTTCGGAAACCGGTTGTTCCAATAAAGCAAATCGGTTGTTCCCAGAAAGCAAAAAAGAGGAGCGATTTTTACAAATCGTTCCTCTAAAAAGCAGTGACCCCGACGGGAATCGAACCCGTGCCGCGGCCTTGAAAGGGCCGTGTCCTAACCGCTAGACGACGGGGCCAACAACAAAAGAGAGACCATTGTATATCGATTTTGGTTTCCTACAATCCCCCCCTCTTTTTATTTGTGAATCATATCTTGCACCGTTGTTCCGGCGGGAATCATCGGCAAAACATGTTCTTGATATGGAATCACGACATCTAACAAAAATGGACCAGGTGCGTCGATCATTTGTTGAATTGCCGATTTGAGTTTCGATTTTTCACAAACATGCAGTGCGTCCCATCCATATCCTTTTGCAATTGCCACATAATCGGGATATCTCGTTTCTGGCCCGATTCCGCTCCCTTTGCCAAGTGCCTCTGGATGATCAATTGGACCCAGATATGTTTGGGCTCGATTCGACTTGAAAAATCGGTCTTCCCACTGCACGACCATTCCCAAATGCTGATTGTTCAATAGGAGCACTTTGACCGGAATTTTTTCACAAAAACAAGTGGCCATTTCCTGAATGTTCATCTGAAAGCTGCCATCGCCGTCAATATCGACAACAAGTTTTTTCGGATCGGCAAGTTTCGCACCCATCGCCGCAGGAAGGCCAAATCCCATTGTTCCGAGACCGGCACTCGAAATCCAAGTGCGTGGTTTCGAGAATCGATAGTATTGAGTGGACCACATTTGATGCTGTCCGACTCCAGTGGTGATCACAGTTTCACGGTCTTTCGTGGCTTTCCACAATTCTTCGATGGCTTCTTGTGGCAAAATATGCTTCGAATCGGTTTTATATTGAAGGGGCATCGACGTTTTCCAGCCTTCAATTTGTTCATGCCATGTATCAATATGCGACTTGAAAGCCGCCAATTTTTCGGACAGACCGACCAAAACGGGTTTCACATCGGCGACGAGTGGAATCGTCGCCGCTTTCACTTTATTTATTTCAGACGGATCAATTTCGACATGAATAATAGTGGCATTTTTGGCAAATTCCGATGGCCGCCCTGTCACACGATCATCGAAGCGAACACCCAGAGCAATCAGAACATCACATTCCGCAGCTGCGTGGTTTGCATAAGCTGTTCCGTGCATCCCGATCATTCCGAGTGCCAATTTGTGACCGCGTGGAAATGCCGAAAGTCCCATCATTGTTGTGGCGACCGGAATTTGTGTTTGTTCCACTAAATGCAATAATTCTTCTGTTGCACCGGATGAAATGATTCCGCCGCCGACGTAAAAAAGAGGACGTTTCGCTTTTGAAATCGCCGCTGCAATCACATCAAGCTGCTCAGAAGTCGGTTTTTTCGGTGTTCCAACATATCCTGGAAGCTCCAAATCCGAATCGAAATCTGGAACGCATTGTGAAACCTGAACATTTTTAGGAATGTCGATTAGAACAGGCCCCGGTCGTCCTGAGGAAGCAATGTAAATCGCTTCTCGAACAATGCGGGCCAAATCATGCACGTCAGTCACGAGATAATGATGTTTGGTGATGCTGCGACAAACTTCGACCATCGGAGTTTCCTGAAACGCATCACTTCCGATGCAGTCTGTTCCAACTTGTCCTGTGATGGCAATCATCGGAATACTGTCCATTTTGGCATCGGCAATTGTGGTGACCAAATTTGTCGCACCTGGGCCACTTGTCGCCATACAAACGCCGATTTTGCCAGTTGCTCGCGCATATCCCTGCGCGGCGAATCCGCCTCCTTGTTCGTTTCGAGGAAGCACGACGCGAACTTTGTCTCGAAATCGTGTCATCGCCTGATGAAGCGGAATACTGAATCCACCCGGATATGCAAAAATTATATCGACTCCGCCATTTACGAGTGCCTGAATAAGAATATCGGCTCCACTCATTGGCCCCTTTGTTGGATCATCGAATGTCGTGGAACATTTTCCACACGTTTCGCAGGAAGAGTTTGGCATTAATGAAAAGAAAATAAAAATAGAATGAAATAGCACACAAAAGGAACACTAAAGACGTATAAATAGTGATTCCATTGACTCAATAATACGCCTAATTATAATACGAATGCCGGTTCCTTCAAAGGGAGGCCAATAATACATGGCTTTTCGTCTTAAAAAGCAATACAGTAAAAAATCAATACAATCGACAAAAATATACTAACAAGAACAACTGACATGTTCCTTCCAACATGTATTTTGGCAGTTCCAATGAGCCAATGCCAATTCTTTTTTCGATAAACTGACTGATGAGACGATCTGACTCGCCTCGATTCACTTTAGTTTTATGAAATTCGTTGAAAAGGAGGAATAAAATGGCTGTTTCAGGAGTAGGATCGTTAAATTCATATGCACAGAGGACAACCGCCCCCAATGCATCACGAGTGTTTTCGTCATATTCTGGTCGCACGACGGGAAACGACGGATTCACTTGCACAACTTGCACTCAGTCCCAAAAACAGATTCAGAACATTCGCTCTGGTAATGGCACATATACATGTCCGACTTGCGGACAGAATCAGAGTGCGAGTTCGTACACCTGTCCAACATGTCCGAAAGCCGGTGGCTCATCGAGCATCGGTGGCAGCTTTGGGGGCAATGTCAGCTGGGGAGGAAGTGCGGCTCAGCGATCAGCATCGACACAGACAACTTCTGGAGTCAGCTGGGCACGATAAATGTATACAGCAAACGGCACAAAAAGTGGATTCGTCCAGCGAGCCGCCGATGTCAATCGGCGGGTGGATTGAAAAAATCACCACAATCAAAAGCGATATTTTGTCGCTATTTTCAGTATATTATATTTTATTCCAACATAGCTTCTTGTGCGGCGGCTTCTCTCGCCGCTGCTTCTCGTGCTGCTGCCTCTCGTGCGGCAGCAACAGCACGATTGGCGCGATCTGTCGATAAAACTTGTCGCAAAAGCGCAGAGACATCCTCGAACGGTTTTTCATTGGGAGGTCCGGCTGCAAACTGCATGATAGATTTTTGGGTTCGTTCTGTCAATGAAAGGAGCATCGACGAAACTGTCCCATATTCATGTTCTGCAATTACAATTCCACGTTTTCCAGTAACATCTGGTTTTCTTGAGAAAGTTCGACTTGAAACGGCAAGAAACGAAACAGCAGAATCGAGTCTTTGGAGAGTTAGGAGTCGCCGGACAAATTCTTGGCGGCCATCGTGATAATCGTTTAATCGGCTTTCTGAAAGTAGATGCAGACCTGGACGCAGACGTTCTACTTCCACTTCATCGCCGCCATAAACGACACCGCCGCTGTGTCGATCAACGCATAAAAAATTTCCACCCAAATACGCACCACCGGAAAGCTCTTGCAATCCTTTTTCGAGTGCTTCCTCGGCATCTTTCGATCCCAAAAGTTCTTTGCAAAGAACACCACGAGATCGTGGTTCCGATGGCCGAACACGTTTGGGGCAATTCACAATTGCTACAAAAAGACCGTGTTGGTTCACACCTGCCCAAGTTCCGCCTGCTTGTCGGTCAATACCACACACAACACGAGGCCGCCCCGACTGAATCCGAGGTGGCTGAGACGGCCTCTGTTTATGTTCCTCTCTATTGAGTGCCACAAGAAGAGGTGAGTCTTTGGCCATTTGATAATGAACTGCAATAATGCCCATAAAAATTTTGTGATTTGTGAGAGAATAAGATGTAATTTTTGCGATCCATCGACTACAATAAAAAGTATCACATAATTCTCTCAAAATTCTGCATCTGCACTATTATACCAAAGTAGTGTCACGCCATTCCTTGTTTTGTTAAATTGGTCTTGTCTAAAATTGAAAATCTGATATTCTGTTTGAAGTTGTTTGGAGCTTATAACGTCAATGAGGATAAAATGAAAAAAGTATACAAAGCAACATTGACTCCCGAAGAACTGAATTTCCTGTTTTTGGATGAAACGTGGCAAAAGTCAAAGAATATTATAAAAAACATAACGAAGATACAGCAATGAGAAGAAAAATATGTACTCCCGCAAAATTGCGGAAGTATCGTTTCATCAAACATCGAGCCGGTGCGTGAGCACCGGCATTTGTTCGGCGGTGTGTTCGGCGAGCCGCCGGCGTAAGTCGGCGGTTATTTGGCGGTGTGTTCGGCGGGTGCGCTTTGGCGAGCCGCCAACGTAAGTTGGCGGGTTTTGTTGTCCCTGAACGCCGACGGCGTTCAAGAATGGTAGAAAAGAATTGCCAAAAAAACACACAACACAACTCCGTTCGGAGTTGAATAATGGTCACCGTTATTGAACCCCGAATGGGGTTCTGACGTTTTTGATATTCGTGTTGCTACCATAATTCAATCCCGACGGGATTGGAACGATTTTTTTTGCGACATTCCCCCGTGTTTCGGCGAGTACGCCTCACACGGGGCTACCATTATTGAATGCCGACGGCATTCGGGAACGGGATTTTTCGTTTCTTATTCTACCATTCTGAAGTCCCTAACGGGACTGTTGCGTTTTTTTGACGTTTGTTGCCGAACAAACCCGCCAACTTACGTTGGCGGCTCGCCAAATAACCGCCGGTGCTCACGCACCGGCTCGAAGCGCACCGGAAGCCGTTTCCGCAACTGGCGGATTATTTTCCGAAAGATGTAACAGGAAAGACATTCGGCACAGTGTCGCCGATCGAGTACGATGTCGTCGCTTAAAGAATTCGAGGCAGCACTGAACTGAACAATGCTTCGCACAATGCGTGACCGATTTCGTGTATTATTTTTTGTATCACCAACAAAACCCGCCGACTTACGTCGGCGGCTCGCCGAATGAAATTTGCAGTGATGGGTTCCTGAAATGACGAAAACAATCCGTTCAAAATCACTTGGTTCGTTCCGCCAACTTGCGGTTGAACCTTTTTGGGGGTTTCTATTTTTTTGTTATCTTCTTATCTTTGAGTACCAAAACAGGACACGGAGCAAGATGAACAACACGGTCAGTGGTTGAACCGAGCAAAAGTCGTTTGAACATTCCGCGTCCATGTGAGGCGATGACAATCAGGTCGGCCTGTACATCTTCGGCAAAAAGTGGAATTTGTGTTCCCGAATCCCCAACACGAACGGTTATTTTGAAGTTCGAATAGCCTCGATCAGAGAGGAAAGCAGAAACAGCCGCGCGGGTCTGTTCGGTTCTAACTCCGTCACTAGATGCGTTCCAAGCGATTCCTGCTTCAATCGGCTCCAGTGGAGGCAACACATGTAAGATTTTAATTTGTTCGTGATGTTCGACCAATTCGCACGCAGTTTGCAGCGCATTTAATGAAAAATCGGACATATCAACAGGAACGACTACAATTTTTTCTGAAATCCAAGTCATGAATACCTCTTATTGTGTATCAATTTTGTTGGTTTGGTAACTGCGGAGGAGTATTTCGCAGAAACGGCATTATTCCTTCGAGACGTTTTTCACCGATTCCTTTGACAGATCGAATTGATTGGGGGGATAAAAACGGACCATTTACGTTTCGATAAAGCAAAATTGCATCTCCTAGTTTTTCACCGATTCCTGGCAATACTTGCAATTCTGCACTATTAGCGGTGTTAATATCAATAGAAAAAAGATATGTTGCATCGCTTTGTGCATTTGCATCCAGTGGAAAGTTGGGCGAATAGCTGTCGGTTGATGGGCCGATACCAACAATGATGAAGACGAAAAATGAAAGAGAGCAAATCCAAATAGTTTGGCAATCTCGCGGCGACACAGGAAAAAAAATAGTCATTCCTCCATAAAAAATGAAAAGTTTTGACTCCACTTTCTGCAAGTACGCCGCAGAAAGCGTTTGTTTTATAACAACAAACCAATTTTTTACGAAATTATCACAACAAAACAGTATTTTGTCCCTATTTATCGTATATTTGCGGAATTTAATTTTCGATTTTTTTAGTGCGAATCGAGCAAATAGGCATCAACATCATTGGCGGCGATAACTCCATAATTCACGGCTCCGAGCCAGCCGGACATTATGATTCCCACACTTCCTGCATGGAAAAGACCAGGAATTTCTTGATGAAGTTTGCGACTAACAGCAAGTCCTTCGTATTTTGTGCCGAAACTGGAGCCGCCCCAATGTTCCGTGTATCTTTCAAAGGTTTTGGGAGTTGCCGATTCAATCCAATCAATTTGATTTCTGACATCAGGAACGTACTTTTCGAGATGTTCGAGAGTCGATTCTATCAAAACATTTTTTGCCGATTCGTATTCAGTTTTCGGCAGTTCGGCCCAGTCGCAGTAGTGAGCGTTCG
>JBOFGF010000113.1:0-2637 GCA_051649005.1 Thermoguttaceae bacterium
GCGAATGGCGGCGCGCGTTGTCCAGCGGAGAGACTGAATGGCAAGCGGTATGCCGACTGTTGGTTGGAAAATCTGTTGGTGGCTACATCTGCCGTACAAAACACAAAAAAACCGCCCCTTAATCCAGCATAATCAGCAATTTCCAATTCTCGATAAACCTCTGAAGAATAAAAAAACAAGAGTGCTTCTTTGCTAGATATGTTCTTTTCCAAGCGAATTTTTTCAACCACATCCGCGATTTTGCCAGGCAACAAAGCGCGAAAATTTTTCTGCGTTATAGTTTCATTTTCGCATTGCTCATTTGTAAATTCTCTGACAACGTCTTTACTGTATCCCCAACCTTGGGTGTGCAGTGCTTCGTAATTGCAGAAAAGGTAATCCAATACGCCAAATTTTTCAAAGTTTTTGCATACTTCGGTCCCGGAGCGTTCGAAATCTCTTGCGTACATTTCGATACAAAAAGCGACAAATTCGATTTTTTTCTTGTTGTTATCCATTTTGTTTCTTTTTGAGAAAACAACAGCTTTCTACGAAAGCTGGCTAAACATCCTATTTGCTGGTCAACTCGAATTTGAGAATATTCGGCGATGTTTTCGTTGCAGTAATCGTCTCTTTGGAAGCTCGTCCATATTTCGGCGGAATCAGATCGCGTGTCTCGACCTTCACATTCATCGGATCGCTCGACTCGATTCGAGTTCCCGGCACTTCTTCGACAGCACGGAATCGGACGACATACTCCTGTCAGGGAATGAGGCCACTCGGCGCGGGAAGTGTGAATCGCCCATCTGCGATGGCTCCGCCAGTGATGACCGCCGGACTTGCTCCAGATGTCGATTCAAATTCAATACTTCCAAATAAAAGCGGTGAACCATCCAAAAACACTTCGCCCTGAACCGGCAAACGTCCCTGTGGATTATTGTTGTTACAGGCAGAGACGACCAACACAACAAGCAAAACAAGCACACTCGGCGCAAAACGGATCAATCGGTCGTTCATGTCAGCATCCCATAAAAAAGAAAAAACAACCGCTTTCTGCGAAAGCGGGCTAAACGGTTCAAAGCGACTCGGTTTCGCTGCCGTTTGCCGATCCGACTGCTCGCCACACATTCATATTGATCGTCTCGGAAACAAAACGAATCCCGCCATCGGCAAGTCCCGCATTGACACCGCCACTGTGCCAACTTCTCGCCGCCGCTCGCATGGCATTCGTGTCGGGAGCGTTTCCAGTTCTATTGATCATACTGACTGGATGCTTTTGATGAATCGTTTGTGTTACATAAGTATCATGTAAAATGTCTGGACTCGTCGAATTCGGCGAGGTCGATGTCGTAAAAAACCACGCATTTTCCCACCAGACCAGTCCGCGCAAATCATTTGTTCCAGCACCGGCAGGTGGAACTCCCTGAACCGTCTCGGAAATCGCCAGTGTGTTCGAGGTGCCATCCAAGATATTGGCCATACTCATACACTGCGGAAATGCGGGACTCGGAGTAATGTTCGTCGTGCTACTTCCAGTGAAAACCGCTTTATATTGGGATTCTCTGGCAAAGGCAACACCATCGACCAAAATCGTCGTCGGGTCATAAGTGGGCGGATGACGTGGTGATCCCGGATTATAGACCCATTCGCGCCCGGCACACGCCAGATAATTGTGGTGGCAATAGTTGTTATACGACGATTTGTTTTTTCCGTCGGACGGACATGTATATGTCGGGATTCGCAGCCCATTTGAGACCGTTCCACTCGTTGCTTGAAGCAAATTGGCATTCGTGCCGCCATTGTAATAGACATTCCAGTCATACTGCGCGGCGACTGCGGACTGTTCCACGAATGGAAAAAGCTGGATGGCCCAAGTTCCCCCCTGATCGCCGCGTGTTCCCCAGGGAAAAACGAGATGCGTGTCATGGTAATTGTGCATTCCGAGCACGATCTGCTTCTGAAAATTCGTACACTGCATTCTTCGTGCGGCTTCTCGTGCTGCTTGAACGGCGGGAAGGAGCAAGGCAATCAAAACGCCAATAATGGCAATGACGACCAGAAGTTCGACAAGAGTGAAAGCGAGTCGTAATTGTATTTTCATTTTCAGGGTCCTTTATAAAAAAATATCAATTCACCCGCCGACTAACGTCGGCGGCTCGCCGAACAAATGCCGAACAAATGCCGGTACTTACGCACCGGCTCGAAACGCCGACTGATCGCCGAGGAAATGCTGCGAAACAACAGCGAAAATGCGCGAAACCACACAATTCCGTCACTGTACACAAAACATTGGCTCGTGTCAAGTCATTTTTCATGTTTTTTGATGCAGATTCCGCCGACTTACGCCGACGGCTCGCCTAACAACCGCCAAAACGTCGAAAACGTCGCATGAACGGAATGCCAATCAGACCCGATGCAAGAATAATGGCAGATGCTGGCTCTGGTGTCGCCGAAGGAACGTTCGGAGTAAGATTCGTGATGATGTAAACCGTGTCATTATAGTCAAAGTCGCCAAACGCCTGATCTTCCCACGCGAACAAATAAGCACTTTGAATATTTGAATTGCCATACTTGAGTTGCAGCAAATCCGTGACATCGAAGGAGATCATGCGGATGATCCCCTCTTCAAGTTGATTTCCGTATAAAGTGTTCATGATT
>JBOFGF010000114.1:0-2534 GCA_051649005.1 Thermoguttaceae bacterium
TGAAAAGTGTGAGCAGCCTTTCGAGAGACATTTTCGTTGTGACCGAAAATGGCGTGATCGAATCATTGAAAAAAGATGAAATATGTTCAGATCGACATTCCGAACATTTTCAGGCGGAATTTCAGGGGGAATGTTTTGATGACCACGCAGCAGCGCGGAACAAGTTGATCGACCAACTTGAGTCCAATCGGGAGATCGACTGGCTCCTCTGGTTTAATTCCGGCGAGGTGTTCGATGCAACAACTTTCGACGAACTTGTTTCATTTTTTGAGAAAGATGCGGACCGAGATGCTCTGCATGTGATGATATTAAATCGTTTTGCCAAAGAAGGTGGATGCAAACGGCATGAACTCGATGAGGAAACGATTGATGCTCGATTGATGCCGATGCGAAAAGGGCTTCGTTTTCAGGGGCGAGTTCGTGAGTCGCTTTTTCCTTTTGCATCTCGCCTTTTGTTGTCGGTCAAAGCGGCATCTGGTCGTATTTTGTGTCCATCACGATTTGAAGAATCTGAAGATCGCAAAGAATTGGCACGTCAAACACTTTCGATGCTTCAACGACTGGAGCAGCAGGGCGAAAAAATTATCGACGAATCACTTGCGCTCCGCGCTGACATGAATATCGTACTTGGCAATTTTCTTTCGGCAAGAACCGATTTGCTCCAATTGGTCGATCAAACAACGAAACCGAATCTTCGTTTGGAAGGGTATTATACACTTTGGGAAACGATGACATTTGCTCCTCTTCCGGCCGATCAGATGACGAAAGTATTGGTCGCAGGAGTCGATCATTTTCCGGTCGATATGCAAATGCTGACATTTTTGGGCGATCATTTGCAGCGAACAGGTCGTGGTGATTTAGCACGTCGCACGTTTGAACTTGCGGTGTGTCACGGGCAGGTTTCTCTCGATGTTTGGCATCGCATTCACATTCGTGAAATAGCAGTAAAAAGTTTTGCCCTGGTTTATCATTTGCACGGCAATAACAAGGAAGCGATTCGTGTATTGGAGACCAACCGAGATATTTTTCCGGGCAGCATCGAATATGCACGATTCCTTCTCGATCTTTATATTATCGAACTGCACGAGGAGCGTGCGTGGGAACTTGCGGGAGAAGTTTGGAGCGATAGTCAGCTTGATTTGATTCGGAATGTCATTGTGGGAGCATGTCATGCGACGACAGGAAACTGGAAAGAAGCGATGCCGTCATTGGAGACGGCATATAAAAGTGGCTGCGAAGATATTCTCGCTTTGCGATGGTATTCACAGGCCCTTCTTTCACAGGGGCGGCATCTGGAAGCGATTCCAGTGCTGGAAAAGTGGATCGCCATAGAACCAAATAATTCGGGTGCCAAACGGTTTTTGATGGCCGCCAAACAACCGAGTCGCGTCGGATCATTGATGGAAGAACTTCAAAAAAGCTGTCGGCACTCTGACACACAAACAGTTGAGACGCAAAAAGGGCAAATGAACCGCGCACTCAAAGAAATGGTCGTAACTTCTGGGCACATTCCAGAGGGATCAAACGAAATATGCGCGGCCGGTTCAAATGTGTCGAAAACTCTCGTCATAAAATAATCATTTTTTTCTAAAACCAAGAGCATGTAAAACCGCCGTCGACGTAAATCGTCGAACCGGTCATGTAACTTCCTGCTCTTGCTGAGAGAAGTAATAGTGCCGCTCCGATCAATTCATCAGGATTTCCATATCGCTTCATTGGCGTTCCTCTCATAATATGTTCGATTCGTTCGGCATCGAGCAGTTTTCGGTTTTGCTCTGCTGGAAAAAAACCGGGACAGATGCAATTGGCGCGAATTTTTTGCGGGGCAAATTCCTGAGCAATGTTTTGAGTTAGATTGACGACCCCAGCTTTTGATGCGGCATACGCAAAAACACGCGAAAGTGGTCGATCAGAATTGACACTTCCGATGTTCAAAATCGAACCTCCGTTTGGATTTTTAAGCATGTCGGCGATGAATACTTGGCACGATTCCATCATTCCACGCAGATTGACGGCAAAAATTTTATCCCACTGGGCGGGATCGACTTCCAAAAATGGACTTCCGACATTGATTCCGGCGCAATTGACGAGCATATCCACATTTCCCGAGACGGTTTTCGCCTTGCTCAAAAGAGCCTGAATTGACGCGCGATTTGTAATATCGACCGCACATGGAATACTTTTCACTCCGACTTCTTTGAGCTTTTCCACACGGGATTCGCACGCTTCTTGACTTACATCGGCAACAACAATTTGCGCGCCTGCCTGTCCAATTCCGCGTGCCAAAGAACCGCCCAGTTCACCAGCACCGCCAATAATGACGGCGACTTCTCCATCCATTCCGAAAATGCTGCTAAGATATGACGCTGTTGTTGACATAAAATAATTAAGAGAGTAAAAGAGTAAAAAGTTGAATCAGATACGAGCATCGACATACAAATCGCCGATTACCAATCGAGAGTCAATTGTATCTTAACAAGACATATACGTCAATTACTGCGTCACATCAGAATCACATCGGAATCATATCGGAA
>JBOFGF010000115.1:0-7695 GCA_051649005.1 Thermoguttaceae bacterium
AAAACATCGATGTGTGCAGTCAGTGTGTTTATGTCTCGATTTTTTCCAAATGGTCCGGCTGGCCAACGAACAAAGAATGGCACACGATGTCCTCCTTCATACGGAGTCCCCTTTTTTCCTCTCATGTTCGCATTAAATCCGTTTCCGGCGGTTCCATTATCGGTCATGAAAATCAGGATCGTGTTGTCTTTCAAACCGAGTTCCAAAAGAGTAGATTCGAGATGTCCGATATTCTCGTCAATGTTGGTAATCATTCCATAAAACCGCGCAAGTGGTTCTGGAAGTCCTTTGTCGGAATATGGTTTCCAGTCTTTTTCGGCGACATTTAGAGGTTCATGAGGAGCATTGGTCGCCAAATAGAGGAAAAAAGGCTCCGACTTGTGCCGTTTAATGAAATCAATGGCATTTGAGAACCAGACATCGGTGCAATATCCTTCTGTTTTTTCTGGGGTTCCATTTCGTTGATATGTGTCATCAAAATAGTCATTTCCCCAGTAATCGGGAGACTGTGAAACGCCGCCTCCCAAATGATAAAAGGCCTCCTGAAATCCACGATCATGTGGACGAAATGGATAATTGTCTCCGAGATGCCATTTGCCAAACATTCCCGTTTGATAACCGGATTCAGAAAAAAGTTGCGGCATCAGAATTTCATCGCGTGGCAAAATGGAGCGTCCAAGAATCGTGTGCCAAATTCCGAGTCGAGTTGCATATCGACCAGTCAACAATGATGCCCGAGTCGGTGCGCAGGTCGGATCGACGTGAAACTGAGTAAAACGCACGCTTTGTGAGTGCAAACGATCTATATTCGGAGTTTTGATGACTGAATTGCCGTGTGCAGCAACATCGCCATATCCCTGATCATCGGTGATAACCACAATTACATTTGGCCGTTTATTCTCCGCCGCATCTGCAAAACAGGAAACATGAAAATCCGAACAATATACGACAAACAGAAAAAATCCCGAGAAAAACAAGCTGAAAATAAATCGGTGCATTCTGATAGTGCTCCCGTTTCTCTAAAAAATGGCAAGAAAATAAAAAATGGTGCGAAAATGAGATTATTCGTCACTGACAGGGTTTAATGGTAATACCATGTGCGATGGCCACTGCGACCGCATGAGATTGACAGTGTGAAATGCTGATTTGGATTTCCGAAATACCACGATTTGCCGCGACTTCTGCCGCTCCGCCGTGCAATCGAACAACAGGATGTCCACTCGACTCATTTGCAATTTCGACATCGGTCCACGCAATTCCAGCAATCCAACCGGTCCCAATTGCTTTCAGGACAGCTTCTTTGGCAGCCCAGCGACCAGCAAAATGCTGGGTATAAATTTTGTGAGATTGGCAATAAATTCGCTCCGCCTCCGTAAAAACACGCATCACAAAATGTTCTGGATGTTTTTCGAGCATCTTAGCAATTCGCTCACATTCGATGATGTCTGTGCCAATTCCGAGAACGTCCACAAAATAATCCTTCGGTTTCGATATATTCAGTTTTGAGAAAGGTCTCGATTTTTTTCAAACTCCAGAATGTTTCCGCACCCGATCCATTCGGCGCGGGAGACAAAACCACGAATTAGGAGTACACCACGTCCAGAAGCGATCATTATATGTTCTGCATCTGTCGGATCAGGCACTTGGTCGGGATCGAAGCCCGGTCCTTCATCTTCGACTCTGAAAAATACATTGTCATTCGAAAGACGACAATCGACGCGAACTTTTTTCGTAGGATCAGACTTATTACCATGTTGTACTGCATTCACAAGAGCTTCTTCGAGTGCAAGATTGATTGCAAAAAGCTCCTTTTGACTCCATAATGTCTCGCCAAGCTGCTTCATTATTTCATCAATCAACGAATGAGCCAAGTCTATCGAGCTGGCAATAACATAACTTTTTGTCCAATTCAAATTGATTGAGGCCATTTACCGCATTCTCCATTTGTTATGCCAATTGCGAATCAATTTTACATTGCAAACGACATATCTACTGTCGCTCGCAAAAATATGCTTTCACGATAAAAAAGCAACTTTTTGTTGAACGGCGACAGTAAAATTATCAAAAGCAACGTGTCATTCGGTGATTTTTAGAGTGGCTTTTCCGAGTTATGCTCAAAAATGATGAAGTATTATCGACATCACATGCAAAAACAATAATCGCAACTTGAATAATTACAGAGCAAGACCATTTCTATAAAATTCAAATCTTTTGTTGTTTACTAATGATGTGATCAAACAAACAGTTCCGTTAATAATATAGATATATTGTCTACTTATCTGAAACGACCGTGAATGACCTGACTCCCTCGTCTTCATTTTTCTTGATTTGAAAAACGCTGTCGAGTCGAGTAATGCGAAACGCCTCCATGATATTATCATCAATTCCACACAAAATCATTGAAGCACTGACTTCTTTCGACTTGCGATTCAGTGTGATTAATGCACGAAGAGCAGAACTTGACATAAACAAAACTCGCTCAAAATTGAGGAGCAATTTGCGACATGCCCGATCATCTAAGAGGCCAAGAAGCTGATCCCCCCATTCTTGGATGACCAAGTCGTCATTAAGTTTGTTATCACGACAAGTTGCGATGGTAATATCTGCCACCTTCTTGATGTCGATGTGCTGTTGTGTCATATCTCTAAATTCTCCGATAAAAAGTGGGATAATCCGTCTCCTGTAAACCACTTTGCAGGCAATGTACATGAAAAGATTATCGAGCAAACCAAGCAAACGATTTGGTGATTATACACACTGTCACAAAAAAAACAAATCCCCCAAGAAAAAAATAAAAATTTTTATTATTTTTCTCCTTTCAACAAAACGCCCCCGGTCTGCTAACAAGTTTAGTTTTGCGAAAACGGTTCGATAACAAAAACCGTCAATACGCTCCCTTTGGTCGCTCCTTTCCGGCTCCTATTTTGTCAATTTCAGCAAAATAGAAAACTTGTTATCTGACTGCGTTCCTGCGGTGGGTTCCTGCGGTGGATTGACGCACGAGACATATCCTGATAACATTTCGATATGACTTCACGACGACAAACTCCCCTAATTTACCGTTTTCTTTTCATAATTTTACGAAAAATGTTTTCGAACACTTGATTTTTACGTCGTACTTCCGGCTTCTATTCGATGGTCGAAGAGCAAAACTTCGTGAACAAATATGTCTTACTAAATGACACAATTGTCCTCACTTCCGATCCGTTTTTTTTGTCACCGATGCAATTTAATGCTAAAAATTGGCGGTGCAATGCGAGGAAAATCGGTCGTGTGTCCACAGTGCCGCACTCGATTGGACGTTCCACTTCAGTCAGACCAAACAGCCGAATCGCTCTTTCAGATAATGAAGCAAAAGCGAAACAAGTCGGCACACTCGTTTCCTGATGGCATCATTGGTCCGAAAAACAATCTTGACAACCTTGATAATCTTGGCAATCTTGGTGCAACAAATAGTCAATCAAAAAATAATGATCACAGTTCACAACAACTGGCCGCATCATTCGGTCAACTCGAATTGGATGAAATCGATCTTTGGATTGCATCAATGGCCCCCGCCTTCAAAATGGTGCATGATGAGGCGATTTCAGAAGCTCACAAAAAGGAATCGCAGAATTTTCGGAATCCAGAAACACTTTTTCTGCAAGATGAAAATATTTCTGCATATAAAAGACGACGTATGATTCCGATTCTCATTGGAGCCGCCATCTCGATGCTTTTGGGGGGATTTGCAAGTGGGTATTATTTGGGAAACTGTCGTGTAAGTGATGCCGAATTACAGCAATTGCCGCACATTCCTGATGCCAAGTGCGTTTTGGTCGAAGGCATACTCTTTTTTCGTGATGAATTTGGAAATAAAAATCCCGATGCAGATGCGTGCGTCCTGATATTACCCAAAAATCGTACTCCGACACTTCCACTTTCGACAGCCGGATTCTCTCCAAATGCCGCAAACAGTCATCACATGTCGGATAGTATTCAACAGATACAAGAACTTGGCGGAGCATTTACTCGCACAGGTGCCGATGGAACTTTTTCTCTCGAACTGCCGAGTGAAGGGAATTATTCCATCATCTTAGTATCGTCACATGCTCATTGTAATGAAGAAGCAAAAGATTCTCTGGAAATGAGCGATTTGAAATCGTTCTTTCTGTCGCCGAAAGACATTGTCAGCAATTATCAATTTGAAAAGGATGATTACTCACTCACTTTTGGCACACAAAAAATACAAAAAACATTTGTTTTTCCACGCGCAGTCCGCTAACAAATTTGCCACGTTTTCTGGAAATATAGTGCAGAAACGTGTTGTTTTATCGCTGTTATTTTGCAAAATCATCGTACTTATTAGCTGACTGGCCACCAAAAATCCATGTTTCAAAGAGCTGCGGACGGCGAGTGCTCACAAAGCCAACTGGGACAAAGTGCGATTTTTTGTCAGAAAATGCGCGTTTGTACTCTTGACACACGGAATAAATACGATACAATTAGATGGCTTATATTGGTTTTGATATGTTCGTTGCTCGATGTTGTAGCAATTAACCCTATTTGCGGCCCTCTGTTGTGTCGCGGGTTTCTCTTTTCAAATATCGTTTTGTAGGAATTGTTGTTGTGGTCAAGTTAAATCTTATCCGTGAACTAGATGCTAATGAAGATAATTGGGAAAATCAGGTAGTTTCCGCCCTGAATGGTGCCCTCATTGAAGAAAGTGATTGGGGGGGACAAGACCTCTCATCAAATCAAATCACGGAAGGGAAAATTGTCCGAATTGAAAACGACTTCGTTATTGTAGACATCGGTCACAAAAGTGAAGGCATCGTCCCCCGATCCGATTGGGAAGAGGGAGAAGAACCCGTCCCAGGAGAAACCGTCAAAGTCCTCATCGAAGAAATGGAAGATGAAGTGACCGGCGAAGAAATACGCGGAATGCTCAATCTCAGCAAGAAAAAAGCTGCCAAGATTGAAGCGTGGGATAACATGATGAAGTCGGTCAAAGAAGGAGACACTGTTACTGGTCTCGTGCTCCGAAAAATCAAAGGCGGATTGCTCGTCGATATTGGCGTTTCTGTGTTTTTGCCTGCTTCCCAAGTCGATGTCCGACGACCAAATGACATCGGGGAATACATCGGAAAAGAAATTCAGTGCGTCGTTCTTAAAATTGACGAAGCTCGCCGAAATATCGTCGTGAGTCGACGCGCCATGATTGAAAATGAAAGGGCTGAAAAGAAAACTGCTCTCCTCGACCAACTCAATGAAGGTGAAATCCGAAAAGGAACTATCAAAAATATCGCCGATTTTGGCGCATTCATCGACTTGGGAGGCATTGATGGCCTGCTCCATATCACTGATATGAGCTGGGGACGTGTCACTAATCCAAACGAAATGGTCAAAATTGATCAAGAACTCGAAGTCGTCATCCTTAGTATTGACCGCGAAAAGGAAAAAATTTCACTCGGTTTGAAGCAAAAAACCGTGAGTCCTTGGGCAAATGTCGAAGAAAGATATCCTGTCGGGACAAAAGCGAGAGGAACTGTTGTCAATGTCATGTCTTATGGTGCCTTTATCAAACTCGAAGAAGGTGTTGAAGGACTTGTTCACATCAGCGAAATGTCATGGACAAAACGAATCAGTCATCCAAATGAAATGGTGAATGTCGGCGATGAAGTTGATGTTATGGTCCTCCTAATAAATAAAGATCGCCAAGAAATTTCCCTCGGAATCAAGCAAACACAAGATAATCCTTGGGAAAGAGTCGAAGACCGATATCCAATTGGACATCAAATCACTGGTGTCGTTCGCAATTTGACAAACTATGGTGCCTTCATTGAAATCGAGGAAGGAATTGATGGCCTCTTGCATGTTAGTGACATGTCTTGGGTGCGAAAAATCACACATCCAAACGAAGTGGTCACAAAGGGACAGACTATCACTTGCCAAGTTTTGTCGGTCGATAAAAAAAGTCGAAGAATTGCTCTCGGATTGAAACAGCTTTCCGAGGATCCGTGGGAAACACGAATTCCCGAAAAATATCAAGCAAATCAGCTTGTGAAGGGAACTGTTACGAAAATCACCAATTTTGGAGTTTTCATCAGTTTGGAAGACGATTTGGAAGGACTTTTGCACATTTCAGAATTGGCAAATCACAAAGTGGAAAATCCAGAGGAAGTTGTCAAAGTCGGTGAAGAAATTGAGGTCAAAATACTGCGAGTTGATTCCGACGAACGTAAAATTGGACTTTCTCGCAAACGTGCCGAGTGGACCGAAGAAGAAGAAGCGGCGGCCACCGAATCAGAGGCTTCTGCGTCAACGGTTCCAGGTGCGGTCCCGCAGGAACAGTTGCGGGGCGGAATCGGCGGTGACTCAACTGGTCCTTTGTTCAAATCGCATGGCGAATAGCTTTTGTTTCGAGCCGGTGCGTAAACACCGGCATTTATTCCGCCGGCGTAAGTCGGCGGATATCTAACCACTAACCACTAATTTCCGGGGCGATAGCTCAATTGGGAGAGCGCAGCGTTCGCAATGCTGAGGTCGGGGGTTCGACTCCCCTTCGCTCCATTTATTTTGCGTCCATCAAAACAAGGACGTGACAGATTTTCTAATAACCAAACGCCGCTACTGACGTAGTTGTGTTTAGTCCGCTTTCGCTTTGCGAAACGATTAAGCACTGCGCTGAAAGCGGTTATTTCGTCTTTTGCTCGCTTTCTCTTTGCGAAACAATTAAGCACTGCGCTGAAAGCAGTTGTTTCGCGTTTATCCCTCAACAAAAAATAACGACGATGAACATAGGCGTACTTTTCGACATGGATGGCACTCTCATTGACAGCCATGAAATACATATTCAGTGCTGGCTCGAATATGCGAATAAAATGGGACTCGAACTCAAACGCGAAAATGTCTATCGTGTTTTTGGAATGGTAAATCGTGAAATAATCGATATTTTTTGGCCAGAAACAGTGTCGAACGATCAGATAACCACCATTTCGGACGGCAAGGAGTCAATGGTGCGAGAATTATATCGCAAAAACTTTCCGCCCATGCCAGGAGCCAAACAGCTCGTCGAATCGCTCCACAAAGCGAATTACAAACTTGCCGTTGCTTCGTCGGGCCCCAAACCGAATGTTGAATTGGCGTGCGAACTCCTCGAAATCGTTCCATTTCTCGAAGCAATTGTGACAGGATGCGATGTCGAAAGAGGAAAGCCGGACCCTGAAATTTTTCTCACCGCCGCAAAACGAATTGGACTCCCGCCTAATCGCTGTGTTGTCGTGGAAGATGCAATTGTCGGAATCGCGGCAGCACACGCAGGCGGAATGAAATGTATTGGCATTTTGAGCACTGGCCACGACATCAGCGACTTGAAAGAAGCCGATCACATTGTCTATTCGCTGGATGAAATCACCCCCACTCTTTTGAATGAACTGATCGAAAAATGATTTTCTAGCAAGTTTATCTATTTTTTTGTAAAAAATTTTTTTCTCTTGCTATTTTCAATAATTCGTTTACAATGCGATAATTGTTTTGTTTCGCATTTCCTCGGCGTTTCGAGCCGGTGCGCTTCGAGCCGCCAGTTTATCTCGCTTTCGATGTTTAGCCCGCTTTCGCAGAAAGCGGTTGTTTCGAAAACCATTTTTCCACAAAGGAACCTGAAAATGAAGACGAATTTTATTGTAAAATTCCTCCGAAATGTCAAAATAGGGG
>JBOFGF010000116.1:0-5963 GCA_051649005.1 Thermoguttaceae bacterium
ATTTGATTTATTCAAGGAGGGCATCGACTCGTCGATCAGTAGGATAGAAAGCGAGTACAAGATTGGATTATCGACCTTAATGACACCGAAATTTCAATCACTCAAAACATGCAACTTATGACGGGCGATGGTATATTATGAAAGCGGAAATTATTTCAAATGGCGACGAATTGATAAGTGGAAAAATTCTCGACACAAATGCCCAGTGGATCAGTCGAGAGCTAATTGATTTAGGAGTACAAACGGTTTATCACACGACTGTCGCAGATGAACTCGGGCCGATGGTCGATGTTCTCCGAATTGCATCACAAAGAGCCGATCTGATTTTGTGGACGGGCGGACTCGGTCCGACGGCAGATGATTTGACCAGACAAGCAATCGCAGACATGATCGGTGTGCCACTCGTTCAAAATGACGAATCGCTCCGCCAAATTGAAGAAATGTTCAAAAGACGTGGACGTGAAATGCCCGAAGCTAATAAATTGCAGGCTTTTCAGCCGACTGGTGCAATTCCAATTCCGAACAAACATGGCACAGCACCTGGAATCGACTTGACTGTGAATCGAATCGCTCCATTTCAAAGTAATCGGCTCGCTTTTTATCGAATCATGGCGATGCCGGGTGTTCCTGCCGAAATGAAAGAAATGTGGCACTCCGAAGTTTTGCCCCGGATTCAAACGATGCTCGATCAAACTGGTGAGAGAGAACATGTCATTAGATTTCGATCTATTCACTCGTTTGGACTTGGAGAAAGCCAAATTGAAGCAATGTTGCCAGGACTCATTCTTCGAGACCGAATGCCACGAGTCGGAATCACGGCAAATGGTGGAACCATCACACTTCGTATTGCCGCCGAAGGCAAAACGGAAAATGATTGCTTTGAACAAATGGAGCCGACAGCAAAAATCATTTATGAAACGCTCGGAAATCTCATTTTTGGTGAGGGAGACGACCAATTACAAGATGTCGTGTGCCGAAAACTCAAAAACACCGGCAAAAAACTTGCTGTCATCGAGGCGGGAACTCGCGGCCTCCTCTGCGATGCGTTTTCCAGTGAAACACCTAACAGCGAAGTTGTTGCAGAATCCACGAAAACAACAGAATCCGCAAAAACAATGGAGTCCACGAAAACAACTGGAAAATTTGTTGGAGGCATTGTCCTGCCTCCAAAAGAAGCCATTACTCCCTCCGAAATGATTAGAAGAGGGCGAAGACTTTTCGATGCAGATTTTTTTCTGCTGATTGGAGCATATCCACCCGGAATGCCAGACCGAACTCGTAATGAAACGACATTTATTGCTTTGGTTGATGCCCATAAAACTGATTTGGACCAAAACGATTTGGAAAAAGCAATTGTGAAGATCGAAAATTATGCGTATGTTGGACATCCAAGTATCATTGACGATCTTTTCGTCAAACGAGGACTGAACTTACTCCGACTCGAAATTGATAAGTCAATTGAATAGATGTGGACATCAGGGCACTTCGAACTATCTAATTTTTTGACGATGTAATTTGATTTGTCTGTGTTGGTATCAAAAATTGCTTTTTTTCGTGTGTGTGGATATTTTTATTTGTATCCGTTCACTGGCGTTTTGTATCATTGTTTTCTGTTGTTTTCCTATTCATCGTGTGTTTGTGTGCATCTATTTATTCACAGATTGGAAAATTTTGAACCAAAAACTCCGTAATTATAGAGTCAGCGTTTTTGAAAAGTGCATTATACTCAGCACCGTCATAAAACGATACTTTTGTTATTGTCATTTTTTTAGAAATTTGCTTTGTTTTGCGAAACTACCGCTTTCTACGAAAGCGGGTTAAACATCTAATTGATGTCGATTCGCAGTATATTAGAGGTGCCCGTTTGTATTCGACTCACCCGGGGGCGAAAATTCGATAATTCATGCAATAACACTCGCCATAAATTTTGACTATTCTGCGCATTTGTACTATTCTGCTCATTAGGTTAAAAAAATCAAAAAATTTTTGGTTTTTTGTCTATTCTTAAAACTATTTTTTTACTCTTTCGTATAAGTTGCATAAACGACGTTTTTATGCGAATGTAAACGACTTTCGAGAATAATTCGTGATATATTTTCCTAAAAAAGTCAATTTTTCGATTGCTATGATTTTGTGGATTTTATAAATTTTTAGCTCGGAATATTGACACTTTCAAAATATCGGTTAATATAGTTCCTTGTTCTTGAAAGATGGATATGTAGTATTGAAAACACAGAGTTGATACTACATGTAGTCCTATTTCACTTTTTTTGAGAGCAATCGTTCTCGTCTTGGTCGCTGTTTGTACCATCATTTTATGTTTCCCATTTTCATTTTCAGTGGCCTTTTCCTGTTTCAATGAACCCCCTTTCTTATGGATTTTCTGATGAGTTTGGATGCACCCCAATCTAATGCCGCCTCTTCCAGTTCTGCCGTTTCATCGGCAAGTTTTTCCTCGCAAAAATCACCGACTGCCGCATCAGTCGATTCGACATCAGTCAGTTCAGTTCACGACACATCTAATACTTCCAATGCCACTCGTCTCCAATCGGACAAGAGTGCGGCATCAATTCGAGATTTGGGAAATTCCCACTCGTCGAACCGTGATTCAGCTCTCCCAATTCGCCCCTTTTTCTGTCCAGATGATGTTGCCGATCCATTTGACACAGTTGAATGGACTCTGAGATCAGCCACGATCAAAGGAGACGGCGGCTCCGTCTTTTTCGAGCAAAATGACTGCGAATTCCCGAATTCTTGGAGTCAGCTCGCAGTCAATGTCGTCACAAGCAAGTATTTTTATGGAGAACCGGGAACTCCAGAACGTGAAAAAAGTATGCGACAACTCATTCATCGTGTTAGTCGCACCATTTCAGACTGGGGAGTGGAAGATGGATACTTCAAAAACCGACGAGATGGCGAAACTTTTTATCGAGAATTGACGTGGCTCCTTCTTCATCAATATGGCTCATTCAATTCTCCCGTCTGGTTCAATGTCGGTTTGTTTCATCAGTACAATGTTCGTGGTGGCAAATGTACATGGCACTGGAATGAAAAAGCGGGCGAAGCAACACAGCCGGAAAACTCATACGAGCATCCACAGGCATCTGCATGTTTTATTCAAAGTGTTGATGACAACATGGAAGCCATCATGGATTTGGCCCGAAGTGAAGCGATGCTCTTCAAATTCGGGAGTGGAACAGGAACCGATCTTTCGACAATCAGATCGAGTATCGAAAAATTAAATGGCGGGGGAAAACCTTCTGGACCTCTTTCATTCATGCGAGTTTACGACCAAATTGCGGCGGTCGTCAAAAGTGGGGGAAAAACAAGACGAGCCGCGAAAATGCAGTCTCTGAAAGTCACACATCCTGACATCATGAGTTTCATCGACTGCAAACACAAAGAAGAAAAAAAGGCAAAAATTTTGATGAAAAATGGTCTCGATTATGAGAGTGCATATTCGTCAATTCTTTTCCAAAATGCAAATTTATCCGTGCGTCTGACAGATGAGTTCATGCAGACCGTGAAAGAAAAAGGAACTTGGACGACTCGCTGGGTCACTGACCCGAATAAAAAAGGGCCTGAATATCCGGCACAAGAAGTTTTTGACAAAATTGCCATGACTGCGTGGGAGTGCGGCGATCCTGGTGTCCAATATGACACAACAATCAATAAGTGGCACACATGTCCAAACTCCGGTCGCATTAACGCATCGAATCCATGCAGCGAATATATGAGTCTCGATGACACGGCGTGTAATTTGGCCAGTATCAATTTGATGCAATTCCGAAAAGAAGATGGCCTGTTTGATGCAGAGCGATTTGTGAACGCATGTCGTATTTTCTTTATTGCACAAGAAATTCTGGTTGATCGAGCGAGCTATCCGATCAAAAAAATCGCAGAAAATAGCCACAAATTCCGCGCCATCGGACTCGGTTATTCAAATCTCGGAAGTCTCGTCATGAGTCTCGGTCTGCCTTATGACTCCGACGAAGCACGCGGTTTGTGCAGTGTTCTGACGGCATTGATGCACGGAGCTGCTTATCGAGCCAGTGCAGAAATTGCTGATATTGCAGGGCCTTTTGAAGCGTTTTATGATAATCGCGCGGCAATGCTGAAAGTGATTGACATGCACTGGGAGGCAGTCAATCGCATCGGAAACTGTCCGAAATACTTGAAAAAAGCGGCGCAGGAACTGTGGGACCAAGTGTCGAATATGGGACGCCGACATGGTTTCCGAAATGCACAGGCGACTGTTTTGGCTCCAACCGGCACAATCAGTTTTATGATGGACTGTGACACGACCGGAATTGAGCCGGACATCGCTCTGGTCAAATTCAAACAACTTGCAGGCGGAGGAACACTCCGAATTGTAAATAACACGGTTCCACTCGCACTCAAAACTATTGGATACACCGACTCCGAAATACAGGAAATTGTTGATTTCATCCAAGAAAACGGCACTATTCACGATGCACCGCACTTGGTCGATGCCCATTTGCCTGTTTTCGATTGTGCTTTTCCAACACCGGGGAGCAATAGATGTATTTCTTGGGATGCTCATGTCAAAATGATGGCGGCGGCACAGCCGTTCATTTCCGGTGCGATTTCAAAAACGGTGAATATGCCAAACAGTGCGACTCAGCAGGACATCGCCGACGCATACATGCTCGGATGGGAACTCGGTCTAAAAGCAATCGCCGTTTATCGAGATGGATCAAAAGGGGCCCAGCCTCTCTCGACTTCGGCAAAAGGGGACTCAGAAAAAGGGAACGATTCCAGCTGTTCTGAGGCCAATAATGATGCAATTCCGGCAAAACGCCGCCGTCATTCGACTGGTCCACGACGAGAGCGACTTCCTGATACTCGCCAATCAATAACTCATAAATTCAATGTCTCTGGACACGAAGGATACATCACTGTCGGATTATATCCAGATTATCGAGTTGGCGAGTTGTTTATTACAATGGCAAAAGAGGGGAGCACAATCGGTGGACTTATGGACTGTTTCGGAACTGCGATTTCCATGAGTTTACAATATGGAGTTCCGCTCCAAGTTTACATCGAAAAATTTTCACACACACGATTTGAACCGCTCGGGCACACGAAAAATCCCGACATTCCAATTGCAAAAAGTTTGGTCGATTATATCTTCCGATGGCTCGGTCAAATGTTCTTTCCCGAAGAAATGAAGGGCAAAACACATCCTGATTTTCATGATGTTCTGACCACATCAGATTTTTCTGTTTCCAACTTGCCAAATGAAGACGGTTTATCAGGAGAAAAGGAGCGGCGATGTGGAACGGCGGCGAAAAAGTCAGATACACAGCCACTCTCCGTGTCATCGACACATGAGACATCGAGACCAGAGACAACATCATCGGCATCTTATCCATTGACGGGTGAAAACGGTCCCGATTCTGGAATCGGTTCTGGTGGCACGACGATGAAAGAACGAGCCGTCAACATCTCCGTGATTGGCAGCACAGTGGCAGTGGCAGAACCGCCTGCGATGCAAAATCGAATTTCGAGTCATTTTGCGATTACTTCGGCGGAGGAGCAATATGCCGCATTTCAGTCGGACGCGCCTCTTTGCGATGCGTGTGGTGCAATAAGTGTACGAAATGGAAATTGCTTTCTCTGTTACAACTGTGGAAAAAGTATGGGATGCAGTTGAAAACGACCTGTGATTAAAAACCGCCGACATGTGTTTCAGTGAGCCGGGGACGTGAGTCCCCGAATGTTTTTGATTGCCATGAAATTGCAGTTCCGAATCCCGTGTGGGATTCAATATCGGTGGAAACGCAGATGTTAAATTTCCAGAACGCCTCGGTGTTCGGACAGTCCACTAACAAGTTTAGTTTTGCGAAAACGGTTAGATAACAAAAACCGTCAATACGCTCCCTGTGGTCGCTCCTTTCCGGCTCCTATTTTGTCAATTTCAGCAAAATAGAAAACTTGTT
>JBOFGF010000117.1:0-3998 GCA_051649005.1 Thermoguttaceae bacterium
TTTTGAAGGCGAGATTCGGCGAATTGCCACAGCGAGTTGTAAAAAACCTCTATAAAATCAGTTGCCACGACCGACTGACGGAGCTGACAGTTTCCGCAGTAAAATGTGAATCGCTCAAAGAATTCGAGGCGGCTTTGAAATAAAATGAAAAATGAAGAAAATTAAGAAGATGAAGTAAACGTGTTTGCAAAAAATCGCCGAGCCTGCACGATTGAAACGTCATTGAAAAATCGCAATTGCTGTTTTGTCTTTACAATACACAACTCACCACTTACACCATGATTTCACTAGGAATAATTGGGGCCGCAGGTCGGATGGGACAACGACTTGTCGCTCTCGGAACACTTGATCCAAACCTTAAAATTATTGCAGCTGTTGAAAACCAGACGCATACAAAATGTGGCGAAGATGCTGGGTTGCTCGCCGGTGTCGGTGCAATCGGCGTTTCTATCGCTCCAAAATTGACGCAAAAAGTAGATGCTGTCATTGATTTCTCATCGCCAGAAGCGGTCGAATCGACATTGCTGCAATGTCTAGAATATAGTATTCCTCTTGTATTGGCGACGACCGGTCTGACACCACCACAACACGCCTTGATTCAGACTGCTTCTGAAACGATCCCAATTCTCGTCTCGCCAAGTATGAGCATGACTGTCAATCTCGCCATGAATTTGTGCCAAAAAGCGGGCATGGTTCTGCGAGATTATGACGCAGATGTAGAAATTATCGAAAAGCATCATCGTTTCAAAACTGACTCACCGAGTGGAACGGCTCTGAAATTTGGCAGCATTATTTCTGAACAGATGGCTTTGACCGAATCGAAGCATGGACGAGAAGGCCAAATTGGCGTTCGTCCACATCAGGAAATTGGTTATCACGCTGTCAGAATCGGCGACAATCCAGGCGAGCACACCATTTTATTTGGTCTAATCGGTGAAACGCTCGAAATTTCTGTCAAAGCGTCGAATCGCGATTGTTATGCAAAAGGGGCATTTGCCGCCGCAATTTTTCTGCAAGGAAAAAAACCCGGATTGTACAACATGAATGATGTTCTGGGTCTATAATGCTTTCGCCCAACATTGATTGGCCTATTTTCGTTTGTTCTTGAATTTTAACTATTTCTGTAATTCCCGTTTATAACCGTCAAAATACATACATATTTTCTAACATGGTGATGCCCGAACTTCTTGCACCTGCCGGGTGTCTCGATTCACTCCGCGCTGCTGTCGCAAATGGAGCTGATGCCGTTTATTTTGGAATCGGTAATTCCGAGAAAGATGCTCTCGAAAATACGTTCAATGCCAGAGCCAGAGCAAAAAATATTCCACTCGAGAAACTTCGAGAAACAATGGACTGGCTCAGAAAACGATGTGTGAAAGGATATGTCACTCTCAATACACTCGTTTTTTCAAATGAATTGTCGAAAGTTGAAACGATTCTGCGTGAAATCAATATCGCCGGTGTTGATGCAATTCTTGTGCAAGATTTGGGAGTGGCACGACTTGCTCGTGAAATATGTCCCGACTTGCCTCTCCATGCTTCCACGCAAATGTCACTCACCGCTGTGCGCGGAATCGAACACGTTCGATCTCTCGGTATTTCTCGTGTTGTTCTTCCGCGTGAATTGTCACTGGATGACATTCGACTCATCAAAAATTCGACGCAAATGGAGCTGGAATGTTTTGTACACGGTGCTCTTTGTATGAGCTTTTCAGGGCAGTGTTTTGCCAGTTTCGCACTTGGTGGACGCAGTGCAAATCGCGGTCGATGTGCGCAGCCATGTCGACTTGCATACACACTTCTCGATGGAAACACAAGCAAACCGATTTTTTCGCCACTCACTCGAACTTTCGAAGAACCAAAACAGCTTCTGAGTCCATCTGATTTGGCCACTCTCCTCATTTTGCCGCAGATCGTCGCCGCAGGTGTGAATGCCATCAAAATCGAAGGCCGACTGAAACCGCCGGAATACGTCGCCGAAGTTACACGAGTTTATCGAAAACGACTCGATCAAATTGCCGAAAATAATTCGGAAACAAACATTCCCCATCTTAATTGCAATGAAGGTGAACTAAACCAGCAACTTCCCGCATTTCAAAGTAGTGGTGCAAAAAACGGCGGAGTGGTTCAGACTCACCGAATCACGAAAACACCATCATCAATATCTGCTGGAAATTCGTCACCTGAACAAGATTTGTATCGACTCGAAATTCTTTTTTCGCGTGGTTTTTCGACTGGTTGGCTCGAAGGAATTGACTCGCAAAATTTGGTTCCTGGCAATGTGCAGTCTCATCGTGGCTCTCCAATTGGTACTGTCGTTGAAGCACGGCGAGATGCGGTCGTCGTGCGGCTTTCCGATTCTGTCAGACGAGGAGACGGAGTGATGTTTTTGAACGAAACAAGGTCGGAAGACTCACAAGGTGGCCGCATTTTCGAAATCAAAGCACGCCAAGAATCTCTCATTGAAGCAGAAGCTGGACGGAAAGTCCTCCTCACTTTCGCAAATGAATCAATCGATTCGAATCTAGTCTTTCCAGGTCAGTCGGTTCGCAAAACGAGTGATCCACGTTTGGAGAGAGAAATCCAAAAATCGCTCAACTTGGACACTATTGCTCGCCCAGTTCCTCTGGACATCGTGCTCTGGGCAAAAGTGGGGACACCACTTCGACTGAAAGCGACCGCTGCAAATGGTGCTCACTGCGAAATCGAAGAATGTGGAAAATTGGAAACCGCACGCAAACATCCTGCGTCGGTGGAATTGGTACGAGAACAGATGAATCGACTAGGAGGAACAATTTATGAACTCAATAATTTTGATGTAAAAGGACTCGAATCCTGCATTTCTGAAGGTATTTCCGGTGGTCCAATGATTCCACTGAGTCTGCTCGGATCAATTAGACATCGCATGTTGGAGGCACTAGATTCATGCGATCTCACTCCCAAACGAGTCGTGATAAATGAAACAACCGAATCTGTCCGAAATCGAGTTATCGCAACAAATATAATATCAAACGAACAAGCGACATCAAACGCATCTAATGTTTCGGCTGATGTTATTTGGCACAAACATATTAGAGACATTCGTCTGCTGACTCAATTGGAATCTGATTCCTCGCAGCAGGAAAAGCAGCAGCATGAAACGCCGCAGCTAAACTGCCGTTCTTATTATGTCGAGTGCGCAGATATGAGCGATTACAAAAAGGCCGCCGAAATTCTCCGAAATCGAAACGATGAATTTGTCGCCGTTTTGCCCCGAATCGTTAAACCAAAAGATGGCTGGCTCCTCAATAAAATCGCCAAACTGAAACCGGATGCTGTTTTGGCACGGAATCTCGAAACTTTCCTCTTTTTTCGTGAACGCGACATCCCTGTCATTGCCGACTGCTCGTTCAATGTCGTGAATGAATTATCGTTTCAAACACTTCTCGATTGGGGCGCGCAGCGGATCGCACTGAGTTGGGACGCAAGTGAAACAGAAATCGAGTCGATTCTCCAATTTTTCCCAGCAGAAAAAGTTGAACAAATCGTTCTCGGTCGTATTCCGATGTTCATGATGGAACATTGTTTGTGGCGACGGCATTTGATTCAAGATGACATGGACTGTAAACAGATGTGTCAAAAACAACCACTTAAAATACAGGACAGATATGGTGCATTACATCGAGTCCAGAGCGACATCTTGTGCCGCAACTGGATCGAATCATCAGAACTCATCGACCTGCGCGACAAGTCATTTCGTGTGGGACATGTTCGAATTGAATGGTCGATGTAAAAATCGCGTCAAATATACTGAAAACGGCACAAAATTGAAGGTTTAGCTTCTGTTTAGCCCGCTTTCGCAGAAAGCGGTTGTTTCACTCTCTGACTATTTTCATTTATACAAATGTGTACTCTCTTAGAAATACTGAAGGAGTAGAGATGACAACCAACACGTTTGACAGCATGTTTCAGCGTCGCCGCCCAAAAATCGAACTAGACATCGACACCACACCGATGAT
>JBOFGF010000118.1:0-4629 GCA_051649005.1 Thermoguttaceae bacterium
TAAACATCGAAAACGAGAATTTTGTCTTCATTTCGATCCGCCATTTCGAAAACCTTATTGCAAATAGCAATTTTGTTGTCTTCTGGCATTTCAAATTGGCGTGCAAGACGAACAGCCGCACGAAGTCCACGAATTTTGAATGGGGAGTCTTTGGCCACTTTGAAACAGATCGGAATGAGAATATCGACATCTTTCGGCGATCTCCACTGTCCGAGAACTTCGGTCGCTTTGTCAGCTAATTCTGCGTCGTTTCCCCAAATGTGTTTATCGACTTGATTGAGCGCGGCCTCTCCGCCGATTTCTTTGAGTAATTCGAGGAGAAAACATTTCATCTGAATCGAATCCGAACCAAAAAACTTGGCGACTTCTTCGGCGGCGGCATTTTGTGACATGCGAGTACAAGCTGATTTGAGAACGTGTTCGAGGCCGGCGATTTCTTCCGGCGACTTGGCCGATTCACGCAGTTTCAATAACATCGGAAGATCGTCAATTGTTGCAATTTGGGCAACTGCATCGAGAGCCGATTTTTGCACCGCCGAATCTGAATCGTTCAATGCCTCTTTCAAAAATTGAAAAGCGGCAACAATTCGGCGTTCCTTGATCAAATCAATGGCGAGAGATTTCACTTGTGCAGAGTCACTCGTTTTGGCCAAATTCACAATCGCCGCATCGACTTCGGAGCCAGCCAGTTCTTCCAGCGTTTTTTTCGCCGAACTCGAAACATCCGCTGAATCTGTCTCATTCGCTGCTGCAATAAGAACAGGGAGAATCGACGCATCACCGACATTTCGGAGTGCCTGAATGGCGGCAACTCGAATCGTGTCCCGTCCTTCAAATTGACCTGGTTTTGATATAATAATCGTTGTTCCATATTGTGCCATCATCGAAAGAACAGGGAGCGATAATTTTCGTGATTCATTATCAACTCGATCACCAATTGCCAAAATCAACAAAGCTTGTTTGGGAATCGACAATTTTTGTAACTCGTCGATCATGGCTTTTGTGACACTTGCTCCGGCGGGAAGTTCGCGGCTCGCTTTGAGAGCGACGGCGAAATCTTGTGGCGAATCTGACCGCAATTTTTCAACCAAAAGGGAAATTCCGTCATTGCCACGAGCCAAAATTTCTCGATAAACCGCCGCTTCTTTTTGATACGGAAATACATCAGATGCGGAAAGTGCTTTGTAAACAGCGAGTGCTGATTCTTGGTTTCCCGACTTAAATAATGTTTCAGCAAGAAGAGAAGCTGAATCTGCAAATTTGCGATCCAGATTTTTCTGCGAGAAAAATTCAATTGCTTTTTTGTTGCCAGCATCACAGCACGCAGCAAGTGAGTATCCCGCCGCCACAGAAACATCACGGTTTTCGTGGGACAGAAATTTTTGCGCAATTTCAGCAGATTTTTCCGCCGTTTTCGGATTGGCCCGAACTCCGAGTGTCGTCAAAACACCGGCAATTGCTTTTGGATTTTTTAGTGTCGGCAAAATTTCACACAAAGCGACATCGACTTTTTCGCTTGGAATCGTTTCAAGTGCATATCTTGCATAAAAACCTGGAATGTCTTCGTCCATTTGCGAAACAAGAATAGGAACAGCCGCCTCAGTTCCGTGCGTCGCAAGTCGTTTACAGGCGAGCATTTTCAAATACAGAACAGGTTCATCTGTCTCGGTCCGCTTCATAATATCGAGACATTCTTGCTCCGTCGCATCGGACTGAAGTTTTCGAGCAATTTCTCCGCGATTTCCCATCAAATCGTCTTTGGGTATTTTGTGCCACGATGGGTCCTGTGCAAAAAGAGGTGAAAGTAGAAGAGCAAAAAACGCAATAAAAGAAATAGAATATCGTTTCATGGGGGTGAATTGGTAAAATGATCTGAAATATAATGATCTGAAATATAATGATCTGAAATATAGTAATAATGAGCCTGCGACGGAGCCGGATTTGTTTGGCTCCCCTCCTTTTTTAAGGAGTGGCAATAATGGCTCGTGCTGTTTTATCATTTTGGTAAGTCCGACCACCCCACCATTTCAGGTTCCCCCACTTGAAAAGGAGGGGAGTTGTGGGGCGCGAACGCACACACGGAGACTGGTGTCTCCGGCTCTTTTTGCTGAATTAGCATCTCCAAGGAGACCGCATTGCTCGGCTGCGCAGACGATTTGCCACATCAACTTCGGGGCCAGTGCCGAGAAATTCTTCTTTGACCGGATCGAATTTGAGGCGACTGTTCGTGTCCCACGCAATTTTTGCACAGTGAGATGCAATATGAGCCATTGCTGCAACATTTGCATTCGAGGCCGGATTTTTCCGTGATTTGACACAATTAAGGAATTCTCGGATATGATTGTCGGGGGCCGTGCCAGGCATCCCAAAATACTTCAATTCTTTGCGAAGTGCGTCGGAAGAAACTTCCATGCGGCCTGAATCGCCTGTTTCGACCCAGCCTTCTTCGCCCACATATCGAGCCGAACACGTCCCGAGTCCGAGCCACTGGTCGTTTCGCATCACAATTTTGACACCATTTGCATAAATTCCTTCAACTCGGGCTGTTTTGTTCCCATTTGAATCATAAGTCGGCCAGTATTCCACTGGAACCGTGTCATCGGACTGATTCGCCCACTGACAGAGATCGACGGTGTGAGTTCCCCACTCCAAAATGCCGCCGCCATGAAAATCATAATGACCTCTCCATCCGCCGCTGACATACGACGCATTATAAGGTCGCCATGGACACGGACCGAGCCACGCATCCCAATCGACTTCGTCCATTTGTGGTTCGGGCTGTGATGGAAGCCAGTCATGTGTTGTGCCGGGTCCCAGTGTGTTTGCATGAACTTCGGTCAATTTCCCCAATTTTCCTTCGTGTGCCATTTTGGCGGCAAGTTGAAAGTTGCCGATATTTCGTCGCTGTGTGCCCGCCTGAAAGATACGTCCATATCTGTTTACAGCAGTGGCAACTGCGCGGCTTTCCTGAATAGTCAGTGAAAGCGGCTTTTCACAGTAGATATCTTTTCCGGCTTTGGCCGCGACAATTGAGGCCATCGTGTGCCAGCGATCTCCTGTCGCAATAAGTACAGCATCCATCTTCGGATTTTCCGTATAAAATTCGTTCATTTCACCGAACATTGTACAATCTTTGTTCTTGTAAAATTCATCAGCCATGTGTTTGATTGCTTCGCGCCGACTTTTGCGAACATCACAGATGGAGACGAATTGAACATCCGGCTGTCTTATGAACACATTTAGATCGTGTCCACCGCGCGGACCAATTCCCAGTGCGCCAAGAACAATTTTTTCACTTGGAGGAATAGCACCATCTTTGCCGAGTATTTTACCAGGAATGTAAAAAGGAAGTGTCGCCGCAACTGCAGCACTCTGCATGAAACGACGTCTTGAAAATGTGGCAGATTGTTGCAACTGCATCGTAATTCTCCAAAATAAGGATGAAAGGAAAAGAAATGGATGGAACACATTCGTTTCCATAAAACAAGATGTACGACATTGTATCACAGTGCATCTGTGTATTTCAAGTCCCACAAAAAAATAGACCATCAATTTTTTTGTATGCGTTCACGGGTTTTGTTTATCGAGCCGGTGCGTGAGCACCGGATTAAATCAACCAACTTTTTACAATAAAATTCAATTGCCATGAAATTGAATTTCCGAATCCCGTCGGGATTCAATAATGGTAGAAACACAACATCAAAAACGTCAGAAACCCATTCGGGGTTCAATATCTGGGACCATAATTCAACTTCTCATGGAGTTGTTGGTTTTTGTGGGCAATTCGTTTCTACCATAATTGAACACCTCTGGTGTTCGGGAACATGGAACGCCTCGCACCACAAAACCCGCCGACTTACGTCGGCGGCTCGCCAAATATGGACGAGAAATTTCATTCCAAAAAATCTAAAACCGTGAACGCATACTATTATTTTTACTGCTTTTTATCGTTAAATTTTACCCAATCGGCTCCGACGGAATAAAGTGAACGACCCGATTTATCGTCACGACGGGAACGTCTCTATAAGAAGTATCGTCAAAATCTGTTCATTTGGCAATTCCGGCAAAACAGTTATGACGAAAATCAAAAGTAAGAGAACGGCAAATCGTTTTCGGGAGACATTGTGTCTTCCCCGTTCTGAAAAACTTTTAGCCGACCGCTCGTTATTCGAGTGTAATTATTTTGGGGGCATTTTCAATGACAAAAAATACAAAAAATATCAGCAAAAAGAAGTCGATGAAAAAGCAGGCACTGCAACAGAAATCGACGCAAAAAAAATGGGCCGCAGGAGTTGTGGGACTTCTTGCTTTGGGACTCGGCACTTCGGCATTTGGTGCATTGACATTGGGAAATGCTGCTTTCGGAGCAGATTGCTCGTCCAAAGGATGCCAGAACCAATCCGCACCAACTGTTCTTTATGAAATGGTTCCGCATGTGGTTTTACCGGAATCTATTCAGTATTTTCCTGTCAATCAAAATACGGGAATGTACAAAGGATGCCTGAATCAAGCTGGAAATTATGGAGTCGGGTCTCCGTATGTCGCCTCATACACCGCTGCTCCGTCATATTTGCTTCCACTTGGAACAGAAATGCGATCCGTCAATCAATCGGTTTATCCGGTGACACC
>JBOFGF010000119.1:0-9126 GCA_051649005.1 Thermoguttaceae bacterium
GCCATTTTGCCACTGGCACCTCTTTTGCAAAAAAAACTCATTCAGGCAGATGACATTATTATCGACTCTAAAAGTGGCGTTTCGGGCGCAGGACGTGCTCCGAAATTGGGTGCTCTTTATTGCGAATGCAATGAAAGCATGGCTGCTTATGGAGTTGGAGTTCATCGACACACGCCAGAAATTGCACAAATTCTTTCGAAAATGGGTGGTAAATCGGTGAATCCTATTTTTACTCCCCATTTAACGCCGATGGATCGGGGCATTTTGACGACGACCTACTCGAAACCGACAAAGCAAATGGAAACAGAAGCGTGGCTCGATCATTTGCGATCTTTTTATCAAAACGAGCCGTTTGTGAAAATCGTCGATCATCTTCCTGCAACAAAGCACGTTGCTGGAACGAATTTTGTCCACATCACTGCTCGTGCTGTTGGTGATCGAGTCATCACAATTTCTGCTCTCGATAATCTTGTGAAGGGCGCATCTGGTGCGGCTGTCCAAAACTTTAATATCATTTTTGGATATTGTGAAACAATGGCTTTGCTGTAAATTCTAGCACAACTTTCCAAGTAATGAAAACGGCGATAAAATGTCACTTTTGATCGCGGACAATTCTTTTTAATTCACCCGGCGACTGTGCTCTGCTCCGTCGTCTGCTCTTTGTAATTTGGGAAAACCGGCTCCGTCGGCGAAACAACGCGTTTCTACGAAAGTGCTGGCAGATGACAATGCGCACAGTCCACTAACAAGTTTAGTTTTGCGAAAACGGTTAGATAACAAAAACCGTCAATACGCTCCCTTTGGTCGCTCCTTTCCGGCTCCTATTTCGTCAATTTCAACAAAATAGAAAACTTGTTATCGGACTGACGATGCGCAGGATATTTCGCTTTTCTCTCTTGCTCAACTTTCTTTTTTTTGGTATGATTTTTGCTGTTAATTTGAATGTTTACACTAATGGTCATTTAATGGTCATTTTCTGCCAAAATGGGTATGTCAAAATGGACACGAATTTGATTTCTCCAACTCTTCTCATCACCGATGACGATGATGCGTTTCGGGAATCACTCCGCGATCTCTTTGAGCCGGAGGGATTTCGAACCTTCCTCGCCGAGGATGGTCTGGCTGCTTATGAAATCGTCAAATCTGAACAAATTCACATAGCTCTTTTTGACATGCACATGCCCCGTTTGAATGGTCTCGAAGCAATCAAGCGAGTCCATGAAATTCATCCATCTCTTCCATGTATTCTCATTTCTGGGGCACTGGACGATCTGATAATTCAGGCGGCAATGGATGTATACGCATTTTCTGTGCTTCCAAAACCATGCAGTAGACAACTTCTCACAAAAACCGTCCGACTCGCTCTCACTGGCGAAGAACGTAATAGTAACAATCGAGATCGCAAGTATTTTCAGGAATTTGAATCGTTTCTCTCCTACTCTTCGATTATAAAACGCTTTTAGAAGCCGCGATAAACCAAAATCTATCAGAACTTATGTTTCAGCACTGCATCAATCCCTCTTGTGGCAAAAATTATGACATTTCCGAGGTTCTGCATTCATGTCCAGCATGTGGTGAACTTCTTGATGTTGAATATGAGTGGGATAAACTCGAAACTCCGAAAAATCTAAAACATTTCGAAAAATACTGGGGAGAACGATCAAATCCGCATCGACTCAGTGGAGTTTGGCGTTTTCACGAACTTTTGCCATTTTTGCCCATCGAAAAATGCGTGACTATTGGAGAAGGCCAAACACTTTTGCAACAAGCATTTCGTGTTGCTCCTTTTGTGGGGGTCGATTCGGATCGTCTCCACTTGCAATATGAAGGTCTAAATCCTTCTGGAAGTTTCAAAGACAATGGAATGACGGCGGCGTTCAGTCACGGAGCTTTTGTCGGTGCAAAATGTGCGGCATGTGCTTCGACTGGAAATACGAGTGCATCACTCGCCATTTATTCTGCTTATACAAATCTGATGCAGGCGGTTATTTTCATTGGCTCCGGCAAAATTGCTTATGGAAAACTGTCGCAGGCTCTTGATTATGGTGCAAAAACGATTCAAATTCAGGGAGACTTTGACGATGCGATGATGCGAGTGCAACAAGTTTCAAAAGAACTCGGCATTTATTTGGTCAACAGCGTCAATCCATTCAGACTAGAAGGACAAAAAACGATCATGTTTCGTGTCCTCGAATCACTGCGATGGAATGTTCCTGACTGGATTGTCGTTCCCGGCGGAAATCTCGGAAATTCGAGTAGTTTCGGAAAAGCGTTTATCGAATTGCACAAACTCGGTCTAATTCAAAAAGTGCCACGACTTGCAATTATCAATGCCGCCGGTGCAAATACGCTTTATAGACTTTATGAAAAAGAGGGACTTCGCTGGAACAATGGGAATTATGACAAAATTTTGACACAGCATTTCTTCGACGACATGACCAAAGAAGGGCGAAAAGCATCAACTATTGCAAGTGCAATTGAAATAAATCGTCCTGTCAATCTCTCCAAATGCCTTCGTGCTCTCGATTTTTGCCACGGAGTCGTGCGGGAAGTGTCTGAGCAGGAAATTCTCGATGCAAAAGCACAGGTCGGTGCCGGCGGATTCGGCTGCGAACCCGCCAGTGCGGCAAGTGTGGCCGGAGCACGAAAGCTCCGCGCAGAAGGAATCATCGACAAAAAAGAGCGCGTTGTCTGTATTTTGACGGGTCATCAGCTGAAAGACCCAAATGCAACTGTCGCATATCACGGAACCGATCATAAATTTTTCGAGGACGTTCTCGGAAAACGCGGTGTCACCACGACAGAATATGCAAATCACCCAATTTCAGTGCCAAATGATCTCGATGTTATTATTCGCACTCTGAAAGGGAATTAGCTATTTAGCATTGTTCATCCGACAACTATGCCGAAGTATCAGCGTCGTCATCGGCTCTTTTTAACCAACTCATCATGTTATTTCGCCTGAGTTATCGTGCCGTGCGAGAGGTTTCATGGCGTCTTTTGTGGAAGGCGGGCGTGCTCTGGTGCGCAAAAGGTTTTTTTGCTCTGAAAGCATACAAAAAGCGACTGCGCAATAATATATTGTTTCCGCCGTTTCTCTTTTTCGGTCTCACAAATGCGTGCAATTTGAGATGTCGTGGGTGCTGGGTCGCTTCGCCGAATGAAGCCACTATTTTGCCATTTGAAGCAATGCAGAATGCTATTTCTGTTGCACAAAAGCAATCGGTCTATTTTTACACACTTCTCGGAGGCGAACCTTTTTTAGCTTCATCGATGTGGGAAATCATGCAGCAGCATCCTGAATCATATTTTCAGGTCATCACAAATGGACAGTTTCTCTCTGCGGAAAATGTCGCTCGACTTAAAAAACTTGGAAATGTGTCGCCACTGGTGAGTATTGATGGCCTCGAAACGGAAAATGACTATCGACGTGGAATCGGAACTTTTGCAAAAGCAATTGATGGCTGCAAAGAATTACAAAAACAGCACCTTTTGTATGGAGTTGCCACTGTTGTAACAGGAAAAAATTTCGAGGAAGTTGTCACTGAAGAATACGCAAAAAAATTTATCGATCTCGGTGCGATGTATCTTTGGTTTTATGTTTATCGACCTGTCGGAGCCGATCCAGCGACGGAATTGACGGTTTCTCCCAAACAATTACTGGAATTGAGGCGGCGTTTGATTAAACTGCGACGAAAAATGCCGATCATTATCATTGACACTTATTGGGATGCAAATGGACACGCCGTTTGTCCTGCGTCAAAAGGAATGGCATTTCAGATCGGCCCGAAAGGAAGTATCGAACCATGCCCACCACTTTCTGTTGCAAGAAATTTTTTGAGCGATAATGACGGAAACATTTTCAAAACGATTAACGAAAGTGATTTTTTGCGGCGTTTTCAAGATTTTGTCCGTCTACATTATTATGGCGACAAATCACAGGGATGTGTCCTCCTCGATTTTCCACAGGAGTTGGCGGCATTTTTTCGTTCAGAACATGTCACCGACATGAGTGGCCGTGATTTCTTGACAGAATTGGAAAAAGCAGAACCAAAACCTTCTCATTTTATGCCAGGAGATGAAATTCCTGAAGATTACTGGGTTTATCGACTCCTGAAAAAAAATCTCTTTTTTGGAATGAGTGCTTATGGTTGAACAAATGACAAAGGGTCTGTTAAAAATATGACAAATATGATATTCTTATATGAGTTCCCTGAAAGGAAAACCAAAAACTCATTTTTGGTCAATTTTTCAGATTTTTTAGAAGTTTCCATAAAAATGTATCATTTCACATAATGCGATTTCTAAAATTTTATCTTCCAAAAAACATGAATAAAACAAAAAATGTATTCAAAGCAGTTGTCATTTTTTTGTGTCTTTCATCAATTTTGTTCGGTGATAGTTCGACAGATCGAGACTGGAAAGATGCGACTGGAAAAATTTTGGGGCGAGGTGAATTTGTCTCATTGATGGACGGCGAAGTCTGTATTTTAACACCAGATGGGACAGGAAAAACAATTCCATTCGACAAATTGTGCAAATCAGATCAGCTGTTTGCAGAAAAAAATGGCGACGATCTCGGAAAAATTGCGGGTGAACTTCCTGAAACGGAAAGTATTGGTGTCGTGAAACCGGCAAAAAAATCCGATTCGTCTGCACTGACACGTCCAATAATTTCTGAAACAAATTCTGGAGCAGGTGCCTCTGCCAAATCAGAGCCTCTCAGGGAAAAAAATCCCGATGTCGATATTCCTGACAATCAGGTGATGACCGAGTCGAGCAGTGCCACCAGTGATGATTCAGCACACGGCGACATTCAGACCAAAGTCAAAGACGAAAAAGATAAATATGCTGGACAAAAGCGGGTCATCATGTTTGATTTTGAATCACTCTGGGACACAGATTCGGCGACTCGATATGGAGAGATCATGGGAAACATGTTCTGGATCAAAATCAATCGCCAAAAAGGATTCATCATTCCTGAATCAATGATCGACGTGAGAAGTATTTGTGAAACTTACGATATTAAACCGAATAATGACACGCCATTAGACAAAATGAAGGAATATGTAACAAAAACATTTAATTCCGACATTGGCATTTGGGGAAAAATTGAACGAGTAGACAAAGATGTGATGGAAATTTATGATTTTTGGATGAAAGTGGTCGATTTTTCTGTCGATCCACCAAATATCATTTACGAAGTCAATAATGTGCGAACTGATGCAGTGGCGGAAGTGACCGGAATTTATGTCCGCGCTGGAATGGAAAAATTGTACAACTCACAGGGACGCACGGCGGCAGAAAAAGCTTCCGTCGAACAAAATTGGGCAAAAAATCCGAATCTGATGGAAGGAGGAGATTTCGAAAAAGTCAGCGGCAACATTCCTGTCGGATGGGAAACCCGATGTGCCCAGCACCGAGAGCCAATCGGGAGACTGGTGAAACGAGTTGCCGATCCTGAAAAACCCGGAAATCATTATCTGCACACCGAATTTGACGCAGGAATGGGAGATGGTTTCGGACTAATGTATTACAGCAAACCATTCCCGATTGAAGAAATGGCAACTTATCGAATCGAATATCGTTATAAAAAATCTTCTGGTGTCAAACCAATTGTGTTCATAAAATGTTATGACACCATCGACACTATTTTCCGTCCCACTGCCGAAGCTCTAAAAGAGGGATTTACTGATAAAATCGGTCAGCAAACCAGAGAAGTTTATCGCAGTCAGCAAAACCTCTTTGTGTCTCCCGCAAATGAGTGGGTCTCGCATACTGAGGAATTCACACCACGACACACTCGTTTTTCACCCAAATTTGCGAGAGTCATGCTATTTGGATATATGGGTGCTGGCTCCATTGACTATGATGATTTTGTGTTCAAAAAAATTAAGGAAGCTGACCCAGCTGAACTTAAGGCGAAAGTGCTGCGACATTCTCTTGACTCGAAAGTCACGATGAAAGAAATGGAAGAAAATGAACGACGCGGAACCGATTCTAGGAATCAAATTCGTCAAGAAATCGAACATGGCCCATCTGAGGAAAAAAATAAAACGAAACTCAAATGATCGTATTCGTTCACGTTTGGCGAGCCGCCGGCGTTAGTCGGCGGTTGTTAGTTGGCGGTTGTTAGTTGGCAACAATCGTCAAAAAAATGCACAATTTACGTTCACGGATACTTTCCGTGAACGCATACAAATTTTTTACCATTTCTAAGTTGTGTATTCAGAATTCAGGCGGACATATTCGGCTGTCAAATCGGTCGTCCAAAATCGAGTAGACGCATTGCCTTCGCCGAATGTAATTACAATGGATGTGTCTCGATTGTCACCAATGGAATTGGAAACATCCTTCTTATTGAATGGAAGTGGCGTGCCATCTCGAAACAACTCGAATCCATTCAAGCGGAGTGAAACATTTTGCGGCTGAAACGAAACACCCGCAGTTCCTGCGGCAGAAACAATCCGGCCCCAATTCGGATCGGCCCCACAAATCGCAGTTTTAACTAATGGGTCTTCGGCAATTTTTCGTGCAATAATTTTGGCATCATCCTGCGTTTTACATCCAAGAACATCAAGTGTGATTACATGGGAAACCCCTTCTCCGTCCTGCGGCACTTTGATCGCCAGTTCGATGCACAATTCTTGTAACGCTTCTTGGAATCGGCGCAAATTTTCTCCCGTCAGTGGAGTTGCCTCCGCCGCTCCATTTGCAAGAAGGAGAAGCGTGTCTGATGTGCTGGTGTGTCCTTCGACTGTTATGCAGTTGAACGACATTTCTGCCGCTTCTTTGAGCAAAATCTGCGCCGTTTCCGGTTCAATGGCGGCATCTGTCATAACCAGAGCAAGCATTGTTGCCATTTTGGGGGCAATCATTGCCGCTCCTTTGCAAACGCCAAGAATGGAAATGGTTTTTCCGTCTTCTAAATGAAATTGACGCGAAACATACTTTTCAACTGTGTCAGTCGTCATCATTCCTCTGGCAGCATCATGAAAAGCCGATTCAGTTGCTGAAAGTTTGGAAGCGGCATCACTAATACCTTTTCGCACCTTCTCCATCGGCATCAGCGTGCCAATCACGCCAGTCGACATGACGAGTCCTTTGTCGGGAGGGACTCCGACTATTTTTGCAGCAAGACCCGCCATTTCTTTTGCATCACTAATTCCTTGTTCACCAGTACACGCATTTGCACATCGAGAGTTGACGACGACCGAACGAAAACCTGTTCCTGGAACGCGGGAACGGTCAACTTGAACCGGAGCACCGCAGACCAAATTGGGTGTGAAAACCCCCGCCGCAGTGGCTGGAAAATCTGAAACAAACAGCGATAAATCGAGTAAATTGGGGTCTGATTTGAGACCACAATAAACACCTGCAAATCGAAAACCTTTTGGAATAAACATCATTAATTTATGTGTAGATGCCGACTTAAATTAAAATAGGCAAATTGAGCAAGCTGCTCGCTGGAAATAGGTCCGAAAATAGGTAAACTGGGATTGACCAAAACCGTCTTTTGGGAATAGAAATATACTGTGAATCGTCCAAGATCGCACCAATTTACTCCAATACAACGAAATTGTCAAGATGGAATTTCAAAATCGACGGACAATACAAAACCGCTCGTCAAAACTCGAAATTGGCCTCGTGAGTTCCTTTTGGCGGAACGATAAATTCTATCGATCCATCCAGGGACTTGATTGGCAATTTGTATGGTTTCGGTACTTGCTCCGGCTCCTTTCCTTCTGGAGGATTCAGACACAGCCACTCACAATAAACCCGATACTTGCCCGGAATGGCACCAGTTCGTCGGTTCGGCTCCACTGTTTTGAGCGTGAATTTGCCTTCGGAGTCCGTCATAGCCGCCGCACTTGGAGGTGGATATACATCGTCTGATATGACTTCAAAACGGACTTGACAATCGAACGCCGGTTTGCCGCCAATCGTCACCAAACCTGAAACCGGGACTGGTCGGGGCCGCGAGTCACAACCGATCAAACAGATTCCGATCACGAGAAACCAGCCGCCACAAACCGCCAAAAACGTAAATTTTTTCATTGAATAACAGATTGTTCGAGTATTTTTGACCGTTTATGGAATCGATGCTGTGTTTTCGCCGCTTGAAATAGACGAATATGCACGCCAAATGGACAGGTTGATTGTATTCCCGACAAATCGGCAAGAACCGTCCGCGAGTGCGGCGTTCATTCCACCGGTGTGAAACGCCCCCCATCCATTTCGGACCGCGCCCGCCGGAGCGAACGTCGTTCCTGCCGTTCCCGATGGCACTTCGATCAGATGCGTCTGCATTCCGAGACTGTTCGGACTCGCCGCACTGAGCTGGTTCGTCGATTCACGGGTCGATCCCCAAAAAGTTCCGACATTGGTCGGAGTCACGACAGAACCGCCATTTGCGGTCACATCGGACAAAGAGACCGGAGTATGCGATTCACTCGCCAGAATCGTGTTGCTTGTGCCATCTAGGATGCTGTCAAACGCCTCCGTCAAAAAGGAGCGGCGATAAGTGGTCGCTCCGAGATTTGAGCCGACCACATGTAAAATTCCGATGTGATTTGGATTGATGGTCGCCGCATATCTGGCGGCGTTCTGTCCGGTCCCGAAATGCAATGCGTTTACACTGGGGTCTTCAAAATAGCCGCTCATTCCACGATAACTGCTGGCAGCCGCCAAAAAGAGGTCATTTCCGGCTTTATTCGGTTTGAACACTCGTCCGGCCATCCCATCACTGGGGCAATTATATGTTTTGACGCTGGTTTTCAAAAAGGGCGAATTGTAGGTGCTCCAGCAATGTTCATTGATACGAAATTGGCTATAAAGCGCGCCTTGTTCGACAAAGGGGAGAATGGAAAAGCACCACGAGGCGAAAACATTAGCGGAAGTGACATCATCGTTTCCAGAACCATCGGGATTAACGATGCGGCCCGGTGGAAAGGAACCGACGGTGTCATGATAATTATGGCATCCGAGAGCGACTTGTTTCAGGTGATTTGTACACTGCATTCTTCTGGCAGCTTCTCGGGCAGCTTGAACGGCGGGAAGGAGCAGGGCAATCAAAACACCGATGATGGCAATGACAACCAAAAGCTCAACAAGAGTAAAAGCCGC
>JBOFGF010000120.1:0-4992 GCA_051649005.1 Thermoguttaceae bacterium
CGATCTCTTATGCCGCGATTTTTTCATTCTTCCTTCCTAGGAAGGAAGAATGAAAATCACATTTCCTTTATCCTAACAACCTTTTTTTCCCTGACAATCACACCCGCTTCAATCATACAAGGCATTCAATAATGGTAGCCCCGTGTGAGGCACAGTATCTAATTATACTGGCGCCGAAACACGGGGGAACGTGTCGCAAAAAAAATACAACAATCCCGTCGGGATTGAATATCGGTAGCAACACGGACATCAAAAACGTCAGAACCCCATTCGGCGTTCAATAACGGTGACCATTATTCAACTCCGACGGAGTTGGAATGATTTTTGACGATTGTTACCAACAAACCCGCCAACTTACGTTGGCGGCTCGCCGAACAACCGTCAAACAACCGCCGAACAAATGCCGGTGCGTCAGCACCGGCTCTAGAAGGTCGTTGCTTATTGAAAAAATGAGAACGAAGGGAATTAGGAAAAAAACTCCATCAATTTTAACTTTTTACCCACTTTTGACGAGACAATACTTCCGCAATCTTGCGAGAGGACCAAAAATTTCAGCACAGATACACATGAGAAATGTCTTGGTGCTTTTTGTCGAAAGAAGAACGCGTTTAACAATTTCCATTTTCGCCAACAGCTTTGAAGAAGGCTTCGATGTTGGCAATCGGCGTGCCAGGCGGAATGTCACAGCCGGAAGAAATCACGAAATTCGGATGCTCTTTCGTCTTCGCAAGAAGTCCCGCCGTCGCCTGAAATACAACATCCGACGTGCCCATCAGAAAGATGCCCGACGGATCAAGATTGCCCATCACCGGATAGTCACACGGAACCTGTTCGAGTATTTTCGTAACGTCTACAGCATTGCCAACGTGAATCGCTGATGCCCCCGTCGAAAGCATTTCCGACACCATCTTTTCCGTCTTGCCGCAGTTGTGCAAAATAAACGTGAAAGAATCATCCTGCACGGCATCGACGACTCGCTTGACATAATTGTACGAAAATTCTTTTGACATTTTCGGCGAAACAAGCCCCGCCGCCGGTTCTGCCATGATCAAACCACCGCACCCCGACTGCTTGAATGCCAGAGCGTAATCAATCAGAAATCGTGTCGTTTTTTCCAGCAATGCGTGAACAACGGTCGGTTCCGTCGCCGTCTGGAGCATCATCTTACTCATGTCGAGCAACCTTCCTGCAAGCGAAAACGGGCCGATGAGTCCGCCGAGTGTCGGACGGTCTTTAATGTTTTCCGCACATAATCTCGCAGCTGTCAGACATTCTGCCGTTCGTGCCGTTCCAATGGTCGGTACGACAAGGCGTTTCACTTCATCGGCATCATGAACAATTGATGTAACGACATTGGGATTCTCCATCTCACTGAATTGAATCGACGCGCCGAACGCCTCCGCCTCGACGGAAAGGTCCATCATCGTCAGAGCTGCCGCCATCGGAAATTTCTCGGCGAGAGCTTGGATAGCCATCGCCTGCAATTTTCCAGACTTAAACACTCTGATCGGCTTTTCTCCAATCAGTGTTATGCCGGGACTCGTCATAATCGGCAAGGCATGACGTTTCTGCACGTTAATTAGGCTCTTGATCCAGTTATTCATGTTACGCATTTTTTTTTGTATCAAATGAAGTGGTTGATCTTAATTTTCGTGACATCCTCGACTCCGAAGGAATCTTGGAGCGGTAGTAAAAATGTCATAGTTAGTTTTTTACTATTCTTTACACAATCTCAATTTGGGGATTCTATTTGTTGATTGTTTCTAACAAACCCATCACCGTTTTTTCGGGAGAGTAATCGTTGAAAGATTCTTCAAACTTTGGGGAACTCTTTCGAGCACATTCTCGCTTTCGTCTTCGATAAAGAAATGTTTTACGCCGATCTCTTGCGCAGTTTTCATGATTTCCGTAAAATGGATATTGCCGGTTCCCAAAATAACATCATCACATTTTGTTAATGATCCATCGGGGGCGGTTTCTTTTTGTGCATCTTTCAGATGAATTAACACCCAACGACTGGGATACTTTTTTAAGAGAGCAATGGGGTCTTGCCCCGGACAGACGGTCCAGAGAATGTCCATTTCAAACTTAACAAGCTCGGGATCGGTTTTTTGAGCCAGTAAATCGAATAATGTTTCACCATCCTTGTACGGAAGAAACTCAAAGCCGTGATTGTGATAGACAAATTGAATTCCCGCATCTTTGAATGCTTTACCGACTTCGTTGAATTGCTCAGCAGTCTTCAAAACTTGACTCTCGTCCCAAGGACTCGTATGCGGAGCGGCTGCGGTCCCGGCATATTTCACGCCGAATGTTTTCGCTATTTTCACTGCGTTTTCCGTTTGATTTAACAAAAAATTGAAGTCTGCCAGTGCGGCGACCGGAACCAAACCTCGTTCCGTCAACGCTTTTTGCATGTCCTCTTGCGACATTCCATAATGATTATCAAGGCATATTTCAACCTCATGGAATCCCTGCTCTTTTAGAAAGTCAAGTGCCTTGGCACCATCCCGCGCGATCTGACTGCGCAACGAATACGTTTGTATTCCGCACTTGTCTCGAAAGGTCTTGTTTTTAACTGTTTCCTCGCCGTCCGCAGGAGAATTAGTTACGAAAAAAGCGGATATGAAAAACAAGCAAATAATTTTTTTGTAAATTGACATTATTGTTTCCTGAATTAAAGTGAAATATATTGGCTCTTAGCGGCATACATTACGGGCATACTGGAGCATGGCATTGATATTTTCGTGAGGCGTATCACGAGGGATTTCGCATCCGGCACCGACGATGAAGTTGACTCCGGCTTGTTTGTGGCACTCGGCAACGGCTCGATAGATCGCATCTGGAGTTCCATTTCTCAGCATTTTTACGGGATCAATGTTTCCCGCGAAGACTTGAGCATCGCCCATTTCTTTTCGGGCCGATTCGAGCGACACCATCGAATCGATATCAATGAAATCACATTCGAGTGTTCCGATGTCGTTTAAAGAACGGCTGATGTTGCCGCAAATATGCAACCGCACACGACTCCCAAGATCGTGAATCGCATCGATCAATTGTTTTTCATACGGAAGAACAAATTCACGATAAATCTTCGGGCCGACCAAAGAAGCGGCGGCATCTCCGATGCCAATGATGTCCGCACCGGCTTTTATTTGCTCTTCCGCAAATCGGATCGCTGAGCGAATGTTGAATTCGAATAATTGACGTACGAAATCAGGATCGTCGTGAAAATCAAGCATGAGATGGTTGATTCCTCGGAGGTCCGCCGCCTCGGCACAAGGACCTTCGATCCATCCTTCGATGAACAACTCACCCTTGATCATTTTTGCGAATTCGCCGATGGCCATGATGCGGTCGAAACATCGCCCCCCTTCTTTGAGCGGATCAAGTAAGGAAAGTGTTTTCAATTTCGCCTTATCCGACAGCAAGGCATTCGATTCATCAATGGCCGGTGGTGCATCATCGGAAAAACAGATGGTCGCCCCGTGATCGGCAGCCTCGCGGGCAGGGTCGCTGATCGCGGAAACGTGATCGAAACCGAACAAGCGGGCTGTTTCCAATTGCCCTTTGACGAGAACGCGGTAGTCCGCCGCATATTCTCCGTAAGGAACATCAATCACATCAGCGGCCAGCATCATCGTTATTGGCGCATAGGCCAACGAATCAACTTCACTCTTTTTCAGCGTGGACAACAATCTGTTATAACCATTCATGATAACGAATTCGATTTGAAAAAAGTACAGTGCAAAAAAATATATGTCGCTCAAACTTGCCCGCCGCGTCTGAGGCCAAGACAAAACCGATCAGGCACAAACAGCGGGGGTTTTTGCGAAACATCAGCTTTCTACGAAAGCGGGTTAAACATCTAATTGATGACGATTCACAGTTTATATCTGATATGGTTCCCGCTGATCACGACGAAGCATGGCACTTGCCTCGCTGTCGCCGACGATCACTTCTTTTTCAGCATCCCACTGCAATTTTCGTCCACCAAGACGTAACGAAATGTTTGTCAGGTGACACGCCGTGATAGTGCGATGCTCAATTTCAGCGGGCGAAACCGTTACTTCACGACTACGAACACAGTCGAAAAAGTCTTGCATGTGATCGTAGCTTGGCTTGACTTTCCAAGCGTCTTCGGGAAGAGGATTTTCTTTCAGCTCTTCAACAGCCTTGCCGTATAATCCGCCGCGGTTGACGAAAATCTTCCCCTTATCGCCGATGAACATGATACCGTTTCGCTTGCTTTCACGAACTTCGTCAGGACAGTCCTTTCCGAACATCCAATCGTACTGTTTCTGGGTCGTATCCGAGTGTGGCGAATCGACACCGTACAGCATTTTCTCATCCAACGTCGTGAAGAAGTACAGCTCCAATCCTCCGGGATATTTCATCGTGGAAAAGAACCGGTCTGGGGTATTGTAACAATCTTTTTTTCCGTCATTCGGGAAAATGGCTCGGGCTTCGACCGAGAGAGGTCCCGTATTTTCGACATCCATCCCCCAATGAGCGATGTCGACATGATGATTGCCCCAATCCGTGATGATTCCACCGGCGTACTCGTACCACCAGCGAAAAATGCGATGCGCTCGTTGATGGCAATACGGATGGGTTGGTGCTTGACCTTGAAAAAGGTCCCAATCAAGTTCGGCTGGCACAGGTTCCTCTGCAAAAGGCCCGCCAAGCGTATTGAAATAGGGGAGAACGACCAGGGTTTGTTTCAGCTTGCCGATACGACCGTTGCGCACCAATTCCACCGCCGTATGAAACTCTTTTGTACTCCGCTGATGGGTGCCTGTTTGAAAAACACGCTTCGTATCCTTCAAGACTTTGCAGAGCTGTTGTCCTTCATTCACCGTCAATGTCAACGGTTTTTCACCGTAAATATCCTTGCCAGCATGGGCGGCATCGATATTGATTTTCGTGTGCCAATGGTCGGGAGTCGCTTGAATAATGACATCGATATCATTGTGTTCAAGCAGCATTCGA
>JBOFGF010000121.1:0-4300 GCA_051649005.1 Thermoguttaceae bacterium
AATTATTAACGATATTAAATGTACTTTTGAAAACGAAAACTTGTTGGCGGAAGCAGTGTGCTGTCGCCGAAAAAATTTAACTAAAATTTGTGAAAAAATGCTTTTTGCACTTGACTTTTAACACAGTCGCTACGGCATTGTTGTGTTTTCGTTACGATTGTTGCCAAACAAACCCGCCGAACAAATGCCGGTGCTCACGCACCGGCTCGAAATGTTGTCGGGTCGCCAAATCATGCCAGCGGGATTCTTGTTACAATTTCGTATTCTTTCTACAATAACGTAACATCTACGGCGTTGAGGATGTGTAAAAACTGTATCCTACACAGATGCCTTATGTATAACAATTATTAAAATGCGATAACGCATCAAAACATGAATTACTTGTTAATTTGGTTGAAAACGGGTTTCGGGCAATGGGATTTGTAAGGATTGCCATCACGAGGATTCACTTTCTGCTCTGCCAAAAGTTGAAATCCAAGTTCGGTAGTACGCTGCCAATCCGCATCCTCAATTTGCTCTTTATTTGCCTGAATGGTGTCATAATCACTAGAGCAAAACTCCGCGATTCTCGGGTCGAAATTCGACTACAGGAGCGTGCTATCTGAACTAGGAGTTCCGAGCTTGAGATTTATTTCCTTCTCGAATAAACCGATGTATCCGCAGAATCCCGCAAGTCCGCTAAAAAAGAATAGGACGTAGATGAACAACACCGCAAGTTCAAACGACGGTATTGCATTGAACTGTGTTTGAAAAATGCCCCCCCAGAGAATCCATGCGTAAAAGGCGGCAAACAACCACGACGTAAGCATATAGCCCAGATGTCTGATTTTTGGTTTGCCAGCGACAAAAACCGCAAAAAGGAGAAAGCCGATCAGTGATACTGCAATCACCAAATATCCGGGAAATGGATTAGACTGCATGAGTCCCATCATAACCGGTTGTGTCGAACTTCCGAAAATCAGAATCCCCATTCCGAGCATGTCTCCGCCCATTCGTCCTCGCAGTGTTTTCTTGTCTTTCGGCATTTCCGCTTTACCGAGAACAATATCAAGAATGTTCGGAATCGTCGGCGGATATTTTTCCAAACCGGACTGCGATACCATTTTCATCGTTTGCCGATAAGTGTTAATAAACAGTCCGATGGGAAGAATTTGCAGCAACAAAAATCCGTAAAACAGTGCTTTTTGAAAAACACCCGACGGAAAACCGAGCGAAAGATTCCCAACAAAATACATGAATCCGGCAAGTCCGATGCATAACATTGAAAAGGAAATGCCGAACGTCAAACGCAAAGCTCGATCTGACAACCACGATTTTTCGAGCGGCAATTCGGGAGCAGGACGCAAACCAGTATCTTCTTCGATGATTTTCCGCCAAAGTTGATTGGTAAATATCGCTGCAAAAACAATATTGCTGAAGAAAAGCAAAGCCAAAATCATAATCGTTCCAATTTTTCCGTACAGAGAAAGAACGGAATTTGGAAGCGACGATACGAAAAAATACGCTCCCATCAGAAACATTGCGGTTCCGGTTCGGAACAAACAATCCCGCATGAGAAAACGCCGACTTCGGATGGTCGGAGTATTTTGGACTTGTGTAAGGATGACATGAAAACCGCCGAACAAACTCGCAAGCGGTATCAAAATCGAAGTAAACCCGATCCAAGTGACACCGACGAGCCAAGTCAACAAACTGATTCCGGTGAAGCCGAATACTTTGCCGGTTAATCCACTTCCACTCGTCGCAACAGCGGTTGTTCCGACGGCACACCCCGTCGTTGTCGCAATCACAGCTGCCGGAAGTGCCGCAATTACCGCCATTGTAAATGTTTCGCCGGGGGATGTCGTCGTTAAAATGGTGTCGAGCACCGACTCAAGTTTTTCTCGAAGCGTGCTGCGAGCGCGAACGAGACGTTGCCGGATCGCATCTTCACTGACACCGGTTATTTCCGCGATTTCGTGGACGGAATTTCCGCTGCGATAAAAAAGAATGATCGCTTCCCTTTGGGCTTCCGGCATCTGTGAAACGGCGTTCCACACGATTCGGCTTTGTTCGTGCCGCATCGCTTCGGTTTCCGGCGTTGCTGTGGTTACACGTTCGGTAATGATGCCGTTTTGGAATTGCGAAACAGCGGCATCGATTTTTGCTTGTTTGGGTCGGAACGATTTTTTGGCGAGATTCCGTGCAATGGTGCAAATCCAAGCAGGAAACTGTTCTTGCTGCTGAAGTTTCGGAAGTTCCTGCCAAGCGGTCAGAAAGGCTTCCTGCGTGATTTCTTCGGAGCGGTGAAAGTCGCCGATTTGGGCGAAAACAACGCCGGCAACGAGACCTTGATATTGGCGAACGATGTCGGAAAACGCATTTTTATCGCCGTTTTGTGCTTTTTGCAGGGATTCGATGAGTACGGACATGATGTAGGAGTTATGAGATATTTAGCCGGTGTTTTCTTCACCGAATATAGAGTCCCATCACGGTCAAAAAGTGACGGGGCATGAGCCATTATACCTTTTTTGGGAAAATCGCACACCTTGCATCGAGAAACGCAAAAAGGATTGCACCAGCAGGAACTTACGGCAATCCACCGCTGCTTTGTTTGTTACGATATTTCCTCGGCGACAATCTGGGACTCCTCATTCTATCAAATAGGCGGCGTGAGTGCGACGAAGATGTTCCGCGTTATTCAGGGTCATTCGGTTGGATTGTTGGAAGCGATTTGGAGTGTTGAGGGTCAAGCGATAGCGAAAGAGCTTTTGAGAATAGACGAACACTTGGAGAAAATCAAGCCACAACGGCGGCGCAAAAGGCATCCATCAACACGCGAAAAGCTCCTATTTTACCGCTCAAAACCACTAAGTTGAAACCTATGGGCGAATGGGGGGAGTCGAACAAATTGTACGAATTTTCGGATCAATCGGCAAGGCGCAGTGATACAAATGTTACGCCCAACACAATCGCCCCGGCTACGGGACTCACGCCCAGTGCAGAGCAAGCGATGTAGAGCATCAAAAAAGCAGGCACTGCAAACACGCAGTCGGTCATTTTTGCTCCTTTCGTTGAAGTTACAGAAAGCACATCCCGGCATGATCGCACAGGGCGCAACCAAAGCCGGGCCGATAATTGAACACACCTCGATCCAGACAATCAAGGGATCGATGAGCTTTGTCTCGTACCGCTTTTCAACTGCCAGAGGCTTCTCCGCTTCGATGACCGTCTTCAAGTTTTTCTTTTCGATAAATGGAACATAACAAAAGCCGGAAAGGAGGGACGCAAGTCCCGTGCTTGCCTCGCCGTGCCCGTGTCCATCGGTTTTGGGAAAACTTCGGAACCGGCGCAAGAACCGAAAAGAACAAAAGCCATAAGTCCTTTCACGTCAATGACTTCGGGCTTTCTTTCGTCTGACTGGGGGTCAGAAGGTCGCAGGTTCAAATCCTGTCGCCCCGACTTGTAAAGCCTTGAAAGTGGTAGCATTTTCGAGGCTTTTCTTATTTTAAGAGCATTTTAATAATTATACACGAGGCATCTGAGTAGGATATGCTTTTACTCATCATCAACATCGTAGATGTTGCAGAATGGTAGTAGAAGAAACGAAAAATCCTCTGTTTAGCCCGCTTTCGTAGCTGTTTAGCCGGTTTTCGTAGCTGTTTAGCCGGTTTTCGTAGAAAACTGTTGTTTTATTCGGCGAGCCGCCGGAAGCGTTCGAGTACGACGCAAATGGAAATCGGAAAAATTTCGTAACCGGCGCGAACAACCAGTTGACAAGCGACGGTGAATTTCGTTATACTTACGACGGTGAGGGGAATCGGATTGAAAAGCGGTCGAAAACGTCCTGACTCGATACGAGTGGGACCATCGCAATCGGCTGGTGAAAGTCGTCGTCAATGAGAAGGCGACCGAGTATCTGTACGATTACATGAACCGGCTGGTGAAGCGGAACGACGAGTTTTCTGCACGATAACTGGCAAATCGTGTTGCAACAGGCGAGCCGCCAACGTAAGTTGGCGGGTTTTGTTGGGGCCGAACGCCGTCGGCGTTCAATAATGGTAGAAACGAATTGCCCGCAAAAACAAAAAACAACTCCGTCGGAGTTGAATAATGGTCACCGTTTATTGAACCCCGAATGGGGTTCTCACGTTTTTGATGTTCGTGTTACTACCATAATTCAATCCCGACGGGATTGTTGTATTTTTTGCGACACGTTCCCCCGTGTTTCGGCGCCAGTATAATTAGATACTGTGCCTCACACGGGGCTTGTATATTGGTTATCTGTTCACAGACGGGGTTGTGTAGGACGGCAAAAGGA
>JBOFGF010000122.1:0-1992 GCA_051649005.1 Thermoguttaceae bacterium
AAAATTATCTGTCGCGTCGATTATTATATCATATTTCTTGAACAATGATAAATTCGTATCATCAAGTCGAGTGGGAAAAATTTCAATAGAAGTGGTCGCACACGCCTCTTTTAGGACTTTCAGAGCGGCTTCGACTTTCAAACGACCTGATTTCGCATCATCTTCGTTAAAAATAATTTGCCGGTGCAAATTTGTAAACTGAACGACATCCGAATCAATCAGAGCAACAACGCCTCGGTGATTGAACATTGTTTCATCTTTTTGATTTGCTGCATCGGTTTCTTGTGCGTTCTTTGTTTTGCATTTATTATTTGTTTCAAAAAAACTTTGCGCATCGAAAATGGCGGAATCACCGACACCTGCGCGGACAAGAATTTGTGCCACCATTCCACCGAGAGCACCGCATCCGACGATGAGCACCCGCGACTGACTCAATTGCTTTTGCCCTTCGATTCCAATTATAGGAATTTGTCTGGAATATCGTGACAAAAGATAACTGTTTTGCGAACTCGAATAAGTTGTTTCCATTTTTGGTGTACTTCCAGTAAAAGCTCATTTTGGCGTGAATTTTTTACAATGTGTTTTTTCACAGTTTTTTATTTTGTTGCGATAATTCACACGAGTTACGAAAAATAAAAGCCGGAAAGGAGCAACCGACGCTTGGTTTTAGAGTCACCTTTTTGACACTTTTCGCACGAATTATTGGACGTGCCAAGTGCAATTCATTCCTTGTGGAATAACGACGAGTTCGCCTTTGCCGAATGTAAATCAGTTCGCACCTGCGGACGTTGTGTCACGGCTTTGTCTTCTTCTCAATCATTTCTAGATATTTCAAATCGTAATTCGGGAAGTCCGGCTCATCCGACGCTTTCTTCGGCGTGATCTGCTGGAAGTAGGGGCGGGAGGAATAGTATAACTTATCGCCGCGTGTGGCTTTCGCAAGTCCATTTCGAATCAGCAGTTCGTCCAAACAAACCAACTCGTTTTGATGATTGACAACGCAGACAAGTCGCAACTGGCGACCGTATTTGTCGATTGTCCGATCTCCGTCGTGAAACAAGACGACTTTTCCACCGGCTGCGGCGATTTGCTTTTTGACGAAATCGGTCGCTGCCGCTCCTCCTTTCTCATTATATTCAGGTGCAAAAGCTGCGACAAACCGAACTTTGAATTGATTGCCTTGTTTGCCCGTCACGATAAGCGTGTCGCCATCGACGACTTCGGCTTCTAGTTGTACGAGATTGGCAAAACTCGTGACAGGCAACTGCCCATTGTGACTGATAATTTCAGGGTTTCTGATAAATGTCGTGCATACGCCTTTTGGTGTTTGGACGTTTGGGTCGGCAGCAAGAGCGTGCGTTTGCGCGATGACGAAAAAGAGAACGGCGAAAACCGCGAGGAAATACTTGGATGTCCGTTTGCGTTTCATTATTTTTCAAGAGTACGAGGGTTGGAGTCAGAATCAAATCACACTTGAGTTCTGACTTGAGTTCTGTCCTCATTCTATCCGAAACACGGTTTAGTGGCAACGTGCCGATTTTTGACCGTTTCACTTTGCCTTTGCAACAGGCAGATCGTCGAAGAAAAGCGTGTAGTTTGGACTGCAAATTTTCCACACGCATGTAAGCATAGGATTTCGAATCGTTGCATGATTCGTTCGTCGGGATAACTGTATCGTAATTTATCAAAAGTTTCACGATCCTTGGTTTGATAATCGGTTCGCAGCATGTTGACATCCTTGCCAATTGTAAGAAATTGATTATACTACTTTTATTACAATTAGAAAAGCTCAGTTTATTCACGGTGTAGTGTATAATACTACATCGCGGTGTATTTGTCCAGATTATTTGACGAAGCCTTGTATGATTGAAGCGGGTGTGATTGTCAGGGAAAAAAAGGTTGTTAGGATAAAGGAAATGTGATTTTCATTCTTCCTTCCTAGGAAGGAAGAATGAAAAAAATCGCGGCATAAGAGATCGTTCATGCCTTGGG
>JBOFGF010000123.1:0-7246 GCA_051649005.1 Thermoguttaceae bacterium
CAAAAACTGCGTTTTGACTTGTCCTAATCGCTCCGCCTTTTCACTTTCATAAGTAAGACGTAGATTGCTTTGGGCAAGTTCGGTTTTCGCATTATACTCGACGAAAGCCGATGCGAACAAGTGCGAACAAGTATCGATCATTTCAAGCTCGCTGGACGAAAGAATTTGCTTTTTGTGGCAATTTTCGAGCCGGAACATTCCCCAAAATCTTCCTTCAACCACAATAGGCAGGCCATAATAGGAGAAAATTTGGCATTTTTCAAGGTATTTTAGTGTTTTTTCATGGCACTCATCCCGATGAATTTCGACAACTTTTCCGCCAAAAATAGCATTTTTCAAGAATGAAAAATCAAGTGGATCAATATCATCAGAAGAAAATTGCATTCCGAGTATCGATGGCTTCACTGTCGTATATTCGTAAACAACTTGTGTGGGTATATTATCAATGGCAAAATCGCTTATATCGTCGCAAAAGTAATCATCATGAATTTTGGAGATGCAAACTCTGTCGATATTTAGAGCGTTTCCGAGCAGTTCCATCGAATCAGTGAGATGTTTGTCGAAATTCCAGTGCTGTGAGTACATGAGACATTCGGCAATTTTATTGACGACCGATGCCAGAATCTCCCTTTTTTTCAATCGCACCTGCGTTTCATTTTCCATGATCGCCGACGCGAAAATATTCCCACAGGTTCTGATGACCTCGACTTCGCCCTCCAAAAAATCACGCTTTTTCGTACAATCAACGAGTCTGGCATGTCCCCAAAACTCACCACTAATGAAAATTGGCACGAGCATGACCGAGACGGAATTGCAGCATAACAAGAAGTGCTTGTCTGGTGTTTCAATTTCATCGATATTACATGTAATACGTTCTCCTTTCTGAAGACGTGTTACAAAAGTTGGAAGCGCAGTTTTATAGCAGACCCCATCCTTGTATTCATGGTTGTTGTTACACTTCAATGGACTTTCCATGTGAGAACAAACTTTCTTAAAACACAATTGTCCGTCGCCGTTTATAAAGTTTTTGGCGATGAACATCTTGTCAACCTTGATCGCATTGGCTATCAGTCGCAAAGCTCTTGTGAGTCGATTTTCAAAATTTCCTTGATGAAAAGACATCAGGACATCGGCGGCATGATTGGTCGCTTTTCTTATTGACTCGATTTTATTTAAGGACGATTCCAGCTTTTTCACTTCGCGCAAATCACGAGTATAAACAGCTAGTACATTTTCGGCTCCATTTTTTCCTCGTACTGCCGTTACTTCGGCGGGCATCAGTTCACCGCTCGGTAGTTGATATACCCATTCCAGTTGATAATACCCAAACTTAAACGCATTGCTCAACTCTTTAATTGCCAGAACTGATGATGTCTGTCCGTCTGGTTGTGTGGGCGGAAACATCTGAAAAATTCTTTTGCATGTATCTTCTTTGTCTCGGCACTGAAACAATCGGACTGCAACTTGATTACAGTCAATCATTTCAAATTTTTCATTGAACAAACCACATCCAATTGGAATTTCATCAAGCATAAATCGTGCGCGTTCGCTTGTCTCCTTTATTTCTCGTTGCAACTCTTTTTCTTCTCGAAGATCACGAACCGAACTGACCAGCACTGGTTCGTCTTGATAATCGACACGAACGAGATGAACATCGACCGGAATAAGCGTGCCATCGACATGATTATGCATCCATTCAAAATGCTGGCTCCCAGTTTCAAATGCTGCAACTATCAGTTCAAGTACAGCCACACTCGATTCACGACCATCTGGTTGGTATTCAGGGGAGAGGGCATCGAATTTTTCGGAATATTCCTCGCTGCACGAAATTCCGAGTAGTTTTTGCATTGCCAAGTTGCAATTGATGTTCTCAAAATTACAGTTCCAAATACTGACTCCGAAGGGAATGGAATCGAGCATCAGTTGAATCATTTCTTTTGCTTTTTCAGATGCCGCCTGCTTAGTTTGCGATTCAAATAGAAGTCGTTCTTTCTCGATTCGCGCTTGTCGGTGTATCTTCCTCATCTGTTTCAGGGCATAGATGAGCGCGATCAAAGCGGCCATTTGCAATATGTAATATACAACTCTGTCTTTGGAGAAAAGATATCGATAAACGGCCAAAATTCCATCGGATTGATGTTCGTGCAGAGATGCGAATTTGTTGATATTTTCTTCAATATTATCGATATACGTCTGATAAACATCTCCATAAAGAGCACGCTGAATAAACTGGTTTACCGTCTCATTTTCCAGAGGAGCGAGTGGGCCAGTGGTGTCGATTTTACCGTTTTTGAGAGCATACATTGCTTGTTTTTCAATCGCGGCAAGTTTGTCGCTTTGTTGCCATGCCAGAATAAAACATTCTTTTTCGGAGTCGGGCAACAATATCCGATCTATCATTTCATTTTGACTGATCGTCGTTTGTGTACCAAGCCATTTTTTTATATGCTTATTTAGATTATTAGGACGCGGGACCAATCCGTGACTCCAGTTGAAAATGTTCTCATATTCTTTGAGAAACCATTCATTTTCAGATGCACAATATGCTCTGGCTCTGTCTGTCAAATCACGCGATGTCAATTTGAACTCCTCCGCAATATAATTGGACATATTGCGGCTTTCACCTTCTTCAATGACAGATACGATGATGGAACGCTCTCGAATATCCATTATCAGCATCAGCACGATAAAAGTTAGGGACACACCACATGCGATTACCAGTTTTATTTTTTGCATCGCGAGTTTCCTTTATTAGGATATACGAGGATACTTGAACTTTTCCTAAATTTTCGATTTGTGTCGCTTTTGCTCGTGCCAAAATTGTGCAAATCCGCTTGTTTTGACGAACAACCGCTTTCTGCGAAAGCAGGTTAAACATCATCTTTTTGGCGTTTTACAGCATATTTACAGCAAATACTGCACACCGGCATAAAACGATACTTTTGTTAGTGTCATTTTTTTAGAAACTTGCTTTGTTTTGCAAAACAACCGCTTTCTGCGAAAGCGGGTTAAACATCTAATTGATGACAATTCGCAGTATATTTACACAAATTTCATTTCTGACAATTTTTCCAATGTTGTTTTTGCGTTTTTGTAATCGAAATCGTCAACATGCTGCTTTATTTTTTTGATCAGATCGTTGATTTCATTCGGGAACGTGAATGTGCAAAGTTTTTCCAGAGCCTTTGTTGCCGCATCTGAATCAAATTTTTCGAGGGCACCACCAATTATCGAAAGCTGTTCTCGAAACATGTCTGGATTTGCGATTTTTTTGGTTTCATTGCTCACATTTTCCTCCAAAACAGCGACGATACTTTCGAGCTTTTTGTGGAAGTTTTCCAATACATTGATAAATGCCGCTGTATTTTTGGTGCAGTATTCCAGATCACCGTCTTTTGCAGCATGTTCTAATTCGGCGGCTTTTTGTGCGAGTCCATCACATCCCATTCCGGCCAGTCCGCCCTTCGTTCCATGTACTTCTATAATAAATTCCTTGATTTTGTTTTCATTTAGGTATTCAAGTATTTTTTTACTTTTTTCCGGCAAAATTCTATAAAACATTCCGAGTGTTTTCAGAAATACATCGTGATTTTCACCCGTTCGGAGCAATCCCACTTGCAGATTTATTTCAGGGACATTGGATTTTATCAAGTCTTCCCATTTCACTTCTTGCTTCTCCAAAGTGTATTTTTCTCGGGGCAACCAGCGAATCAAGATCGCGTTTAGTTCCGGTTTCCTCATCGGTTTGGCGATAAAATCGTTTGCGCCATAAGACATGAACATCTCTCGATCACCAAGGTCAGTGTTTTCTGTAACAGCAATGACCGGCAGTATTTTTTCATCTTTTCCGAGTTCACGAATCAATTGCATCGCCTCAATACCATTAATTCCGGGCATCACATAATCCATGAAAACAACATCATAATCTTTATTTTTGACTTTTTCAATTGCCTCTTCTCCAGAAGCGGCAGTCTCGATGTTGACACCAAGTGAACCGAATATACCTGAAAGAATTTTTAGACAGATTAGGTTGTCATCGACCACGAGAACATCGGCAGTTGATTTGACATTTGGCGTTTCCTGATTACAGGAAACACTATTTTGCCCGCTGATCGCATCATTGTTATTGTTGTAGTTATTATTATTGTTGTTACTATTGATATTGTTATCAGGCATAATTTAATACATAGGTGAGGAATTAGGATTTATGGAATTAGGAATTGGGCGACAAGTTTTGTACCACCTTTATTATTGATACTATAATGTTTCGTATTTCGCCCCGATTCGGGGTCGTGGATTGGTTGTTGGATTGGTTGTTAAATATAAAAAAATAAACAAAACAAAACTATCGACTTTTATCGCTTATTTGAGTAACAGAAACAGGTCTAACTTTTTCTTCACAGCAATTTTGTTGCATGGTTTTACGAGGAAGTCGGTGATGCCAAGCTCGAATGCTCTCATAACATGTTCACGAGTCGCACTTGCAGTCAAAAAAACAATGGGAGCGAATTTTCGTTTGCGTCGAATTTGTTCGACCAATTCAAATCCGTTCATTTCGGGCATTTCAATATCGAGGATGTAAACATCTGGTATATTGGTTTCGATATATTGCAAAGCCGCCTGGCCCGACGTGACACCGACAAATTTGTATTGTTGTCCGAGAATGGTTTTGAGGGCAACAAGATTTTGCGGAATGTCATCGACCGCCAAAACGACAGGTTTTCGATTTCCGTACGAAGATTCGCCGCATAATTCGGTCAGCACGCTCAGTGCTTTATCGAATTTGAATGTGGAAATCAGTGGTCTGAGATTTACAACAATTTGATCTTTTGGATTTAGTTTTTCTATTTGAGCTATTATCCTCAGTCCATTTTCGTCATCGAATTCTGTGAGTGATTTGTGAAGTTGCATGACCAAACTTTGCCGCCGTGATTCGTCGCTGCGTTCAGCGGAGGCGGATGACATTTCACTTGTCGCTTGAAACTCCACTGTCTGTATTACAATGGAAAACGAGAAGAGGTCTGTGATAAAAAGCTCTATTCGAAGAATACTTTTTGATATTCCGTAAGTTTGAATGTGTTTGAGTAATTCGATGCAGTCGGCCAACAGTTTTTTTGCAAAACAATTATTTAACAACTGAGAAACGATGGTGAGCCGTCTAAGTGTCTGTTCTGGGGCGGCAGAAAGCATGTCCAGACGAAATGTCTCCATTTGCTGCGCACAATCAACCACTTGATTGAGAGCCAAAAAACACGCTTCTTTCTGTTCGCTTGTTATGTTTTCTGGTGGTACAATATCACCATAGCTCGAAAGAATTTGAATAGTACTGTCTATTGGTTCCATGGCCATATTCTTAAAAATTGTATATCTGCAACTATTCAGTACACCGCGAATAAAGTCACGTTTTCAAAGTCCTGAAACCCGTCGGGTTTCAATTATGGTAGATATCGCAACAAAAACTACTACCAATGCCGTCGGCATTGAATTATGGTCAATGCGCTGCCTCACAACCATAATTCAACTCCGACGGAGTTGTGTGTTTTTGGGGGCAATTCGTTTCTACCATAATTGAACGCCGACGGCGTTCGGGAACATGAAACGCCTCGGGTTTCGGGAACATGGAACGCCTCGTGTTTCAGGAACGAATCCCGTCGGTTTCCGACGCGTCGAAAAACTGAACTCGAAAGGCGGTGTACAGTATACCCACCATCTAACTGGCAAAACACTAATGTTTCATTTTGATACACAAACATTCCGTCTATGGTGCATTATAATACATTGTTGCACATTGCAATAGATGTTGGCAAAAATAATGCAACAATTATAAATAAATTTTGTATAATTTTGCAGATGAGAGCGATTTTTTGGATAAATCAGTAAAGTTTATCACGAAGAATCAGATTTTCGCCGCCGTCATTATCAATTGGCGATGGAAGAAGTTGCCGGTACAAACAAAATTACTGGTGTATTAACGGAATAGAAACCAGTATACCACAAAATAATTTCAAATACTTTTGGTCAAATCATGGACGGCATCGACGAAAGCAATTGCGTTTTCGACTGGCGTTTGCTGCAAAATACCATGTCCAAGATTGCAAATAAAGCCGGGGCGACCAGAGACCGAATAAATTAGTTCTCCGACCTTTTTTCGGATAATTTCAGGAGTCGTAAGAAGAAGTGTCGGGTCCATGTTTCCTTGAACAGCACGATCATAACCGATCTGCTGCCACGCGGAATCGAGTGGAATTCGCCAATCGACACCGATCACATCTCCCCCCGCTTCTCGGACGCTCGGGAGCAATGCAGGGTTTCCCGGCGCAAAATGGATGATCGGCGTTTCAGGTCTAATCGAATCCAAAACGATTTTCGAGTAAGGAAGGACGAATTGCCTGTAATCTTCGACTGCGAGACATCCTGCCCAGCTATCAAAAAGTTGAACGATTTGAACACCTGCGTCTATTTGTGCGTTCAAAAGAAGTGCGACCGAATCGGCCAATGCACGCATCAATACATCCCATTCAACCGGAAATTGGTGCATGAACGATTTCACGAGTCGGAAATCGCGGCTCCCTTTTCCTTCAATTGCATAAGAAGCGAGAGTAAATGGCGCACCAGCAAAACCGATCAAAGGCAGCACAGAACAACTCGGTGTTTCATCGAGCATTGTTCGTGTGGTTTTGACGACATCTATAATATATTCAAGTGGCTCGATTGATTCGAGTTTTCTGACACGAAAGACATCGTCCGGTTTGGTAATTGGATTTGCAAATACAGGACCTCCTTCTGGCAGAAAGTCGAGCTTTAATCCCATTGGTTCCAGTGGGAGCAAAATATCAGAAAAAATTATTGCAGCATCGACACCAAGTCGTTTGACGGCGGTCGTCATTACTTCCGCAGCAAGTTCAGGATTTTTGCAAAGTTGCAAAAAGCTCATTTTACTGCGAACATCCCGATATTCGGCCATATATCGGCCAGCTTGTCGCATCATCCAAACGGGAACGCGGTCAGTCGGCAAAGAGCGGACTGCCCGCATCATCGGAGTTTCATCCCATTTGTTTTGTACTGTTGTCACTATTAATGATTCCAATTAAAAATGTGTTCAAAAAAATGAACCACAAAAACAGGGCGAAAATGAAAAAAATGAAAAAAATGAAAAAAATGAAAAAAATGAAAAAAATGAAAAAAATGAAAAAAATGAAAAAAATGAAAAAAATGAAAAAAATGAAAAAAATGAAAAAAATGAAAA
>JBOFGF010000124.1:0-8825 GCA_051649005.1 Thermoguttaceae bacterium
GAGACATTCAAAGAACAAAGTTGCTGATTGTAAACTATTTCCGAGACTTTTCTGGCTCCACTCAATTCCGTATAAATTGTTCCATGTGGCAGATTCAATGAGATTTCCGCACTGATCGAAAATGGGGAATCATTGACAATGTACATGTATGTTTCCGTTTCAGTATTTGCAATTCTGACTGTGAGTGGTTGATGTGATTCGGGTGCGTTTTCATCAATGTGCGTTTGAAATGGGATGCCTGGAAGTTCTCGGAAAGTTGCGAGCAAATCGAGAATAGCTGATTCGTTTCCATTTCCAAGTCTTTCTCCGCCATCGAAAAAAGTTCGGATGTCAGATTGTGCCAACTGATGTGTAAAACGTCGCCTGCTTTGTTCGGCACTCGGCAGTAACATAAATCCATGAAAAGATTCATGATAAAAAATTGTACTAATTCCAGCGAACGAATTTTCGAAGAAAGACGAGAAATTTTTGGAATCAAAATCGCAGTAAGATGCCCAAGTATCGGAACAATCTTCAGAAGTAATCCAACTGGGACGCAAAAATTGAATTGATGGAATTTGTGCAATTGCTGTCATGTCAAAACCGCTCCAAAGAAGCAAGTGTGCGGGTGTAATTCGGCGAGGAAGTGTTTGCACACACATCTGTTCACTTACTGGGTCTCGAAGCAGCGTCGCAGCGGAGAGAATCAAAGCCGTGTCTGGACGAATTTCAGTAACAGTATTTGCCATTTCAGTGTAAAAAAGCCGCAATTTTTCACATCTCCATCGCATCCACTGTTCTCGTAGTTGTGGATGTGCGGAGATCATTTCGACCCTCTGCTTTTCCAGTTGATCCGAATTTATTTCGCCGCGCGAGTCCAATAAATCTAAAATTTGCGAGACTTCCTGCTGTTTTTCAGGTGTGCTGATTTTTTGTTTCAAATAATCATTCGCAAATTGTCGAAATGTCCAGTCATCGATCAATTGAAATGAGTGTGAGAGATGCCCAAATCCGTCTGGTGTCAACAAAATGGCGATTCCTCCGAACGACGAGTGCGTGCCATATTTTTGAACCATCTCTCGCACCACTTCGAGCATCGCCTGCTGAACGACCGGATGCAGTGGATTATATTGCAAAGTTCCTAAATGCGTTCGCTGCAAAACGTCGCCGCTCTGATCTGGATGTTGTTGCCGGAATTGTTCCACTGCATTCAGTGTCATGTTCCATTTGATCCCGGGAATCAGTCTCAAATTTTCGCGGTCAAATAATAATGACAGCATTTCCAGTGCATCTTTTTTCGGTGCTGAACAAAAAGATTGTGCAGAATACGAAGAATGTACATCTGAAATCAATGGAGTCAAATTCTGCGTGGACAGATTCTGCGTGGTCAGATTCTGTGTCGCCCATTTTTCAGAAGAAAAAAGAGCGGCTTCATTGGAAACGCTTTTGATGAGGATTCCATCGAATCCTGAAACTTGCAGGAAATCAATGAGTCGAGTGCCGCCTTCATACAATGTTTGCCAGTCGGAGAGTGGACGGGACGAATCTGAAACATTCCATTCGGCAGAAGAAGAAAGTGTTTCTAAAATGTCAGATTGTTCAATATAACAGGCAAAAAGTCTTTTTGGTGCATTTCCAAAAGGTTTCGGAAGTCCTTTTTTGTGACTTAGAATAGAAGCGGTGTTTGGTGTCGCCTGCGATGTCGATTCAGAATCCGCCTGAAATACCAGATTTGAAATAGCTTCGGATTCCAATTGAAAAAGTCGAAATGATTCTGAAATGTCTTTTGATTCGTTTCCAACAACCAAAAGAAGTGGCTCTTTTGTTTTCGGCCAAAACAAGATGCGGTGAGTCCTCATTTGATCGTCATGTTTGAGAGAATCAATTGATTCTGAAACAAAAATGCCTGAATTGGCTGTCAGATGCGGCGATTCGATTCCATTTTTGGAGAGCATCTCGACAATTCCAAATCCAATTTTTTGTCGTGTCGAAATGGAGTAGTCCCACTCCAAAAGATGTGGTTTTCCTTCTTCATGAACAGTGAGAGGAAATGCCGTCCATGTTTTGCTTTCATAATTTTGGGAACGACTGAATGATTCCAAAATCACATTCAGATCAATCTGGTTTTTGCCCGACAGGTGTTCCAAATCTTGTGACAATGAATCCTTTTCAGCCAAAGCATCGTTTTTTTCCTCTGCTTCTGCAATATCAATTCCGGTGTTTTGTTCTCGAAATCCATATTTCGACTGTTTCTCTCCTACTTTCGTCGCTGGCAAAAGGGGAATTGGCAGACTTCCCATTTTGGGAAGTGAAGGAAGAGCGGGGAGAGACGAAATGCCTTTTTGCCAAAAAGATGGGGGCGAATCTTTATTTTCGACTATTTCTCGTTTGATAATTTTTGACCAATCAGAAATTTTTCTTTCCCGTTTTTGTGGATCGACCACGAGAATTTGGAGCGTCGATTCAGCAAGTGGTTTATTTCCTCGCTTCACAAGTCGATTTTGTGGGAGCGTCCAGAGAGACGGCGATGTTTTATCGATTCGCGGCAATAATTCCACTCTCATCTCATAAATTCCCTCCTCAGACGGAGCCAGCAGTGAGACGGGAATCCATTTCGATATTTCTCCGGGCGGAACCAAAATTTCTAATTCGCTGACAAGAGATTTTGAAATTGTTTCTGATCTCCAAAGTGATAATCGAGATGGTTCCAGCGATTTCAGAGGCGAAGTTATCCCAGCATAAACACTCACATGGAGCGATAATCCGTCGCTCAAACGTGAATGACTTGCACAAAAAGGGAGTATTTCGAGATGAACCAAACTTTGCACAGTAAAAATATCACGGTCTCCGGCAAATCGAACGGTCAAATCGTTGTCTAATTGCCCCGCGGCGCGCACGGACTCCCCGATTCCAATTGTCAAAAGGAGACAATTGAGCGCAAATACGATGATAAAATTGGTCAAAAAGTAAAATAATCGCAACAAAACGAAACCTTTTGTGGTGAATTATAAGCAAAACATATTTGCCACAAATGGACACATCGAGACAAAATGACACCTCTATTTATTCACCAATTGCCAAAAAAGGAACGCAAAAACCCAGTAAATCACGGAGTCTGTGTTTTTGAAAAATGAATTATTAGAAGTGCCAAAAAACACTGACAATGGAGACAACATGGGAAGTATGACGTTTTTCCACGAAAGAATCCAGAGCAATTTTTTCAATAAACAAACCTAAAAAACCAATATGGAATCGTATTGACGAAAAATATCAAAATTACTACTCTTACACGATCTCGGACATGATGACATGTTTTACTCGCAATTTTTTTGCTCGGACATTATGACTGACATGTCAATACATGTCAATTTTAATTTTCAAATCCTCCAAACTTCCAGCGAGTTCACATATAAATCAACTGCTTTCTGCTAAAATGAGATATTTGCTTTGTTTGGGAAAAGACATAAAACGCAAATTTGCACGAAATAGTTTTTGTACAGTACTAAAATTGACAGGTACATGATGACACTTTTTACTCGAATTTTTTTTGCTCGAACAATCTTCATCAAAGTTATTGCAGGAATAATTTGTTGTGGAGTGATGACGACGGAAATTGCTGCGCAAATGTTGCCTGCGCGAGTGTCCATGCAAACCATTTATAATGAAGCTAATTGGCGTGCAACTGTAATGCAGAAAGACAGCCAAGAAAACAGTGTCATTCTTCCAGTCCAATACATGAATCCATACTCGCAGTTCAGCGCGAGTTCTACATATCCAAATCCAGCGTTTTCAGCGGAAAATTCTTCATTTCCTCCTTATTCATCGCAGCAGATTAGTCCATATCTCCCTGATTCAAGTCCCATTTTGGCTTCTCCGCCGAGTCAACTTCCCGCAAGTCCGCTCCAAATGAGTCCACTGGCATCTCCAACTTGTTTCGATTCGCTAAAAATGATGGGAAAAAGTGGAAGAGAACGTGTTTTTTCTGATTATAAAAATTTGTACAATCTCGATAATGCTCTCAATTTTGGTGTCGCACTTTCTGGTGGGGCTATTTTGGCGAACACTTCAATGGATCAAAATTTTCGGAATTGGTATCAAAAAGATGTGAGATCGAGTGGAACCAATGATTTTGCAAAAGCCTGCAAAATTTTTGGAGAAGGCTCGTATATGTTGCCAATTACTATCACCTCCGCTCTTTTTTATAGATATTGGCAAGAACGAAAGTATCCTTCGTATTCTTCATATCGATCCAATTTATACGAAAAGAACCAAGTCGGAGAATTTATGTCCAGAACTGCGCGTGGATATGTCGTCGGTGCGCCAACATTGCTTCTTGGACAATTTATTTTGGGAGGAGATCGTCCAACAAGTGGCTCCGATCATGGTTCATACTGGAAACCATTTCAACAGGATCATGGAATCAGTGGACATGCTTTTATTGGAGCGATGCCATTCATCACAGCCGCACAAATGACCGACAAAATTTGGATCAAAAGCATTTTTTACACACTTTCGACACTTCCTGGATGGAGCCGCATCAATGACGATGCACACTATTTGTCGCAAGTTGTACTCGGCTGGTATCTTGCTTATCTTTCTGCTCGTGCCATTTCTGAAACAGAATCTGGTGGACAAAAATTGCCAAAAGGATTGACAATTTTTCCTATTACAGGATATGATTCAGTCGGATTTGGTGTACAATATCGCAGATAGCTCGCTGCATCGGGATTCGATGACCACCGATTTCGAAACAGTAAAAAATTAAACTCCGTAAAAACATTCATGCCCCGCCATGAAAAGGAGAGAACCACACCAACAACTCCCATCCTTTTTAATGATGTGTGCCCGACAAAGCGGGGTGGTTTTGCCAAACTTATTATTTTACTGTTTCTAAGCAGGACGAGTTCTTTCGGCCGATTTCACAAATAATGCTTCTTGATAATAATGCTTCTTAATAATAAAACGATTTATGTTTTGGATGGGCACGGACTTTTATATCAATTATTTCATGCACTCGGAGATATGAAAAGTCCATCTGGGGAACCAGTTGGGGCACTGTTCGGACTTGCCCGCGATCTATTTACACTTCTTGAAACAAAAAAACCTGATTACCTTTTTTGTGCGTTTGATCGACATGAACCGACTTTCCGTACAAAATTATATCCGCAGTACAAAGTAAATCGCTCTGAAATGCCAGAAGACTTGAAACCGCAGATTGCTCTGGCATCGGAACTTCTGGAAGCGATGGGAGGAATTTCAATCAGTTTCGCCGGTTTTGAAGCGGATGATATTTTGGCCACAATTTCATGCCAAACGACTCAATTGGGCGGCGAATGTGTTCTCGTAACTTCTGACAAAGATTGTCGCCAACTTATTTCTCCGGCAGTTTCAATATATCAGTTACGAAAACAGAGTTTTTATAGAGCCGCCGAACTCAAATCCGACTGGGGAATACTGCCGGACCAAGTTGTAGATTTTCAGGCACTTGTCGGAGATACGTCGGACAACATTCCGGGAGTTTCACAAATCGGCCCCAAAACAGCGACCGAATTATTGTCTCGATTTCAAACACTCACAGGAATATATGAAAACTTAGACGAAGCAGCAAAAGGAAAAAAACGTGAAAGTCTCGAAGCGGGACGTGAATCCGCTTTTTTGAGCAAGCAACTCGCCGAGTTAAAAAATGATGTTCCAATCTCGATTGACTGGGAAACGTCAATGTACAAAGGATTCAATATCGAAAAGTTACGAAAACTTTTTGTGCGATTCGGTTTCCGTTCACTCATGCAAAAAATTTCATCGCCAGATGATTTTGCGTGGAATTCAAGAAGCAATTTAACAAATTCATCAAGCGACTCAACAAACCTTTTTGTAAGTGATTCTGAAACGAAAATAGCAACAGACATTTCACGAAACACCTCAAATACATTGTCGTTTCCGCACAAATCGACATCAAAAGGATTATTTGACAACGAAACCACTCCGATTCCTGATTCTATAAAACAAGGCGAGCATAATTGTGTACAAAAAAACGAAGTAACATATCATCTTGTCGATTCACTCGAAAAATTCGATGACTTTTTTGCCAAGTTGCGAGGCGTTTCTCTTTTTGCTTTTGACACGGAAACATCTGCAATTGCACCGCAATTTGAAGCGACTGCGCCGCGATATGTCGTGCCAGTTGGATTCTCGTTTGCATGGAACGACCAAGAAGCGTGGTATCTCCCCTTTTTGGGACCGCTCGGAGCAGAAACAATTCCGAAGCAGCAGACACTCGAAAAACTGAAACCAATTTTTGAAAACGATAGTATCAGAAAAATAGGACAAAACATCAAATTTGATGCCATCGTACTTGAAAATGAGGGAATTACGATGCGTGGCTCTCTGTTTGACACGATGATCGCTGACTATATTCTCCAACCGGAATCTTGGCACAATCTCGATGAGTTGGCTTTGCGATACTTGAATCATGAAACAATCAAAATTTCCGATCTAATTGGAAGTGGCAAAAAGCAAAAACGAATGAGTGACGTACAAACAGAAGATGTTGCAAAATATGCCGGCGAAGATGCGCTCGTTGTTTGGCGTTTATATTCAATTTTGAAAAGAAAAATCGAATCCGATGCAGTATTAAACGATTTGTTTTGCAAAATCGAAATGCCACTCGTTGATCTGCTGCGTGAAATGGAAGTGACTGGAATGAGTGTCGATGTGGAAATTCTGCATCGACTTAGCAAACAATTTGGCGATGCGCTGATGAAATTGGAATCAGAAATACATGAATTGGCTGGTCATTCGTTCAATATTGCATCTCCGAAACAACTGTCGGTCGTTCTTTTTGATGAACTTGGACTCAAAAAAGGAAAAAAAACGTCCACTGGTCAAAGCACTGATATTGAAGTTTTGGAAGAACTTTCGGAATTGCACCCACTGCCAAAAAAAGTCATTGAATATCGCCAATTATCCAAACTAAAAGGAACATATATCGATGCACTTCCTGAGTTGATTCATCCAAAAACTGGGCGAATTCATTCGTCGTTCAATCAAGTTGCGACGGCCACTGGACGTCTCAGTTCGAGCAATCCGAATTTGCAAAACATTCCAGTTCGCAGTGAGCATGGACAAGCGATTCGGAGTGCATTCAAACCAGGAAAAGGTTTCGATTTGTTATTATCGTGCGATTATTCCCAAATCGAGCTTCGTGTTTTGGCACACTTTTCATGTGATCATCGGCTTTGTGAATCGTTTCAAAATAATGAGGATATTCACACTCGTGTTGCCAGTGAAGTTTTTGGAGTCATTGCCGAAGATGTCACATCAGAGATGCGGCGAGTTGCAAAAGCTGTCAATTTCGGCGTAATTTATGGACAATCTTCGTTCGGACTCGCCAAACAACTCGGAATTTCGCAGGAAGAAGCCAGACAATTTATCGAAGAATACTTTCAGAAATACTCGTCCATTCAAAATTACCTCGACTCGATTCTCGAAGAGTGCCGCCGAACTGGATATGTATCGACATTATTTGGGCATCGCCGTTTTTTCGCAGAAGGAACGATTCGAGATACTCGGAAAGGAAATCTGAATCAGTCAGAACGAATGGCAATTAACACTGTGATTCAGGGGAGCGCGGCAGACCTGATGAAACAGGCAATGATTCGACTGCGAAAGACGATTCCTCCAAATTTGCGTGCAAATCTTTTGTTACAAATTCATGATGAACTCGTTTTTGAAGTGACACAAGAAGATGCTGAATTGCTCAAACAAATTGTCGTAGATACAATGCTTTTAGATCAACCGCTCCATGTTCCACTTGTTGTCGATTCTGACTTGGCAGACTGCTGGCACTGAAATATACTGCAAATCGTCATCAATTCTGCTCGAATGTTTTGTACCATTTTGGGTGCATGGTACTTTTCTTGTCGGCGAATGTCTTACTGGGAATCAGACATATCATGTTCAGAAACAGCCACCAGCGCAGAAATCGTTTCTCTGATTCGAGAAGAAAGATTTGGCCATGATGCGACTAATGTTTGCAAATCGGTGTCTGCTTTTCCAAGTGCGGCAACCAAACGTGATTCAAGTGGGTCTGAATGCAGCGAATGTGAATCAGATGCGGTTTTCGATTTTTTTAATTCAAGTTGCGCAGATGCAGAATCGTCCGAATTTGATGCGGCTCTCGAAAAATTGAGAATTGTCGCTTTTTGATCAGTTTCCGATGACGTTATTTTAACTTGATTGATCGGCAATAAAGACCGGTTTTGACCATCAAATTCTGCATGAAAGCCGAGATTGGACTGTGAGCAATTTGAAATAGCCATTTTAGAATGATGCGTCTCCGCTTTTTTCCCATTGTCATCACTCCTTTTGCAAGAATTTTTTTGAGAAAAATTTTGTGGCGTTGAACCGTGTGGCACCAAGACACGAACTGGACGCTGAATATCGTGCCCACTATCGGTCCGATGAGTTGCCAGTGTCGCAGCAAGAGAGCGTCCTTGTTTTCCAAAAGCAGGCTCCGGAGTTGCCTTTCGCTGCTGAGACATCATATTTCCAAAAGTGGCACGACAAATTTCAGGGTCCGTCTCAAACAAATCAGACGGAATTGGAATCGTACCAACAACATTCTTCCGCGATTCTTCACTGTTTTTTCCAAAAATCGCTTCTATTTCGGCGACCAAATGAGGCGATTCTGTAAAAATCATCGTATCTTCCACATTATTAGTAACACGAAACTCCGGTGTCTCACGACGACCTCGCTTCGTTTTTGCAGAAGACGAAACTCGAATCAGTGGACTCGAATCTCGAATAATTGTCCGACTTGTTTCTGAGCAATTCCGTTCAAAATGTGT
>JBOFGF010000125.1:0-3556 GCA_051649005.1 Thermoguttaceae bacterium
GATCTGCGAGATGCTTATCAACACCTTGATGACTTTCGAGGAAAACCGCCGATTTTGCGGCTCGAAGATACTGGCAAAAAAGGAATCGTCGTTCCAGAATTGAATGACGATACTTTGCGACTGCAATGGAATAATGTCGGTTCGAGTCAAATCACGCTCCGCATTGAAAATACGGAGACAGGCCGTGTCTTTTTCGACCGCATTCAACTAGAAGCATGGACTCCCGATTACTGGTCGATGTTTCTCTCTGTTCTCGGTGGACTCGGACTCTTTCTCATCGGAATGAGATATATGTCGGAAGGACTGCAAATGGTCGCAGGTCCAAGTCTGCGAGTACTTATTGCCAAAGTGACCGACAACCGATTTTCGGCAGTAATCGTCGGATTTGTCGTCACTTTTTTCATTCAATCGAGCAGTGTCACCACAGTGATGGTCGTCGGTTTCATAAATAGCCAAATTATGACACTTTCACAGGGAATTGGTGTGATAATGGGAGCAAATGTCGGGACGACAGTGACCGGATGGATTTTGACGATCAATGTTGGAAAATATGGACTCCCGATTGTGGGGGCTTCGGCTCTCTTTTACATGTTCTCGAAAGTGGAGCGAACTCGCTTGATAGCAATGGCAGTTCTCGGACTGGGATTTGTCTTTTTCGGACTTGAACTAATGCAAAAAGGCTTTTCTCCACTTCGTGATATGCCCGAATTTATTGCGTGGATGGAGACATTTTCGGCTGATTCATATCGTGGTGTACTTTTGTGTGCGAGTGTCGGATGTATCCTCACTTTTATTGTTCAGTCGTCGTCGGCCACTCTCGGAATCACTATTTCACTTGCAGCAATTGGCGTGATTCGTTTTGACACGGCGGCGGCTCTCGTTCTCGGTGAAAATGTAGGAACGACAATTACTGCGATTCTCGCTTCTATTGGAGCTTCGATCAATGCCAAAAGAGCCGCTTATTTTCACGTCGCATTTAATCTTATTGGAGTATTTTGGGTCACATTCTTCTTTCGTTGGTTATTTTTGCCTCTCGTCATCAGCTGGGTCGGAACAGACCCACAAACGGGCCTCATTGCCAATCCGAAGGCAGGCATCGCTCTGACGCATTCCCTCTTCAACATTGTCAATGTCATCTTATTTCTTCCTTTCACTGGAGTTGCCGCCGCTCTGTTGGTGCGATATGTCAAAGAAAGTGACAGTGATGCCGATGTGAGAGCCAGATCGAGATTGACGACACTCGGAATCAGAAGTCTCGAAACACCAGCAATGGCAATTGAACGATCTCGTACTGAGGTGATTCGTATGGGAAAAGTGAGTATCGAACTGGCAGATAAAATTGCGGCAATCAATCTGAATGAAAATGCCAAACGAGACGAAATCGACTCGGCATTCAGTGACGAAGAACTTTTGGATTCGCTGCAAGATCAGATCATCGCTTTCACAGCGGGAATTCTTTCTGGAAACATTTCGCAGGACATTAGTGAAGCAGCACATCAACAACTGCGAATGGCCGACGAATTAGAATCGATCAGCGATTATTTGATAGTGATTCTCAAATCGAATCTGAAATTACAAAAAGATAGCCTCTCAATTCCTGAACCGCAGAAGGCAGAATTCGCAGACTTACTTTCTGAAGTAAAGGAGTATGTGTCGAAAATTCTTCTATTCTACTTGTCCCGAAAAACATCTTTTAGCGATTTAATGACAGAAATAAACACTGAAGGACGCAATTTTACCAGACATGTAAAAGCAGTTCGAGATGCTTTTATCAAACGAATGTCAGATGAACAATTTGATCCACAAGTCGTAATTGCTTTCAATACCCAAATCAACGCATTCAGACGTGTCCGCGAACACGCACAAAATGTCGCCGAAGCAATTGCAGGTGTCAAATAGTGTGCAAGTATAATGTCATATTATCAGATTGTCACATAATTGCTGGGGAGTGTTTTTTCGCGGCCATTTGGTGTAAAATTAAATTTCGGGGCCATTTTTCGTAGAAATTGGTTGTTTCTTGATAAAAGGAGAAAATTTTCGTGCATTATCCATGGTGGTATATTCCCGGTTTGACAGCTCCGATGCTCATTGCATTTGTGGCCGTCGTCCATGTCATTGTTTCGCATTATGCAGTCGGCGGCGGAATTCTCATCGCCATTGAAAATCAGTTCGCTCTGAAAACTGGCGATTCTGTTTATAGAAATTACTGGAAAAAACATGCCCAGTTTTTCGTTCTGCTCACTGTCGCATTTGGGGCAATCACCGGTGTCGGAATCTGGTGGACAATTGGACTCGCGTCGCCACTTGCCACTGAATCGCTGATTCGGATTTTCCTTTTCGGCTGGGCAATCGAGTGGGTCTTTTTCATAATCGAAATCGTCGCCGCATTCATTATGTATTATTTCTGGTCTCGTCTTCCTGCAAAAACGCACATTATTATTGCATGGATTTATGCGATTGCCGCGTGGATCAGTCTTGTTCTAATTACTGGAATCACGGCATTTATGCTCGATAGTCGCGGCTTGTTCGGACAGTGGTGCGACACCAAAATTTTTTGGGATGCTTTTTTCAATCTTCAATTTTTGCCGCAAACAATTGTTCGAACAGGTGGATCAATTTTGCTCGCCGCTTTGTATGTATTGCTGCATGCAGCCACGACACTGCAAAAACCTGAACAGTCTGAGCTTCTCGCAAAAGTAGTTTCACGAATGAAACGCCCCATTTTGTTCGGGGCTATCACGATGGCAATCGGTCTGATTTACGGACTCAGCATTTTGACACCGCGTGTTTATATGATTATCGAGCGGTCCGTTCTCCTGAACATTCTGTTTACTATTTGTTTTGGACTTTGTGGAATTTTGGTTTTACTTATGTGCATTGGACCGATCCGAGATTCCAAATCAATAAATGTCGGTTTTGCTGCCTCACTATTTATTTTCGGAATCACTCTTCTTGCTGGCACCGAATTTGCCCGAGAAGCAGTGCGAAAACCTTGGATAGTCGATCAGGTCGTGCTCGGAAATCAAATTCTCGCCGATGAAGTTGAAATACGCCAAAAAGATGGATATTTGCGCCCCTCTTTTTGGGGGCGTGTTCCGCAATTTTCAGAAGAGCGAGGAGCTATGATTTTCATGTATCACTGCAATAATTGTCACGCACTCGAAAGCGGTATTTCCGCCGTCGGACCACTTCTTTTCGGTGAAACACCAGAACGGATCAAAAATCGACTGAATCCACTGAACGAACCTGTTTTATCGATGCCTCCTTGGTGTGGAACAGATGAAGAACTCGATGATCTTGTTAAATTTTTGATGTCCGTGCGACACGAAAAACTAACAAAAAATGCTTTTTGATATTTTTCTTGATATTTCCAATAATTTTCAATATAATTCGTGGAGTTGATTGAAGTTTATCCCAAAAATAAGAGGTTATCAATGAGAACATTTGACGAATCACTTGCGCTCCTCGCCGAGGAGCACCGAAAAATAGCCGAGGAGAACCGAAAGTTTTCCGCAGAACTGCGTGAATTCAAAGAGGAAAGCCGTATTGGCTGGGA
>JBOFGF010000126.1:0-10448 GCA_051649005.1 Thermoguttaceae bacterium
TCGGCACGTTTTAGCAGCACGATCCAATGAGTGCGCCAATTGAAGTGCCGCATTTCGACCATGACCTGCCAAAAGTATTGCCGCAGGAGAAATCGCAATTCGCTTGTTAGTGATCGGAATTCCATACTTCTCACCAATCTCATCGCAAACAGCGACCAAATCTCGGGCAAGTGTCGTTATCTTTTGTTCCACTTTGCGGCAAAGCTGATCAACATTCGGAGCCGCACAGTCATTCAAATTAAGAGCAAGTGTCACCGCACGAACGTCCAAATGTTCGTCGTGCAGCATCCGAATTGTCGATAAAATCTCGTCCGTTCGCAGCATGAAACTTGAAATGTTAAAAAAGTGAAGTCAAGCGAATTTTCCCCACAAACTCATAACTGAAAAGTCTATCACGAATAATTTTATTGTCAATTGTAACACGCTTTTTATACACATAGTATATCACAACAACTTCAATGTCCTTTCTACACAAAAATGTCGAAAAAAATGTCGAAAAATTCATGGCACAAAAATTTTTACAAAATTCTTCGTAGCTGTCATGTCCCCCACTTGACAAAAATAAACAATTGTGTCTAATCTAGCATTGATAGGTTCGAAATGGCAGGTCGCTTATAGATTTGCTTTCGATCAAAAATAGGATGATACCTCCTTTCCTTGGTATCTGGAGCTTCTTCTTCTGGCCGCATAGAGAGGATTCCGTGATTTTTTTTCCCGTCGGCTGAAAGTTAATGTTATGAAACTCTATGTTGGTAATCTCTCGTACCGAACCACGGAGGATGAACTCCGCCGGGTATTCGGTGAACACGGCAGTGTCGGTCAGGTCGAAATTATTACAGATCGTGCGACCGGACGTTCCAAAGGATTCGCTTTTGTCGAAATGACGAGCAGCGATGAAGCAAACAATGCGATCAACTCACTGAATGGAATGGAACTTGGTGACCGAACGTTGACCGTGAATGAAGCACGTCCACGCGAAGAACGACCCAGTGGTGGTCGTCGATTCGGCGGAGGAGGAGGCGGCGGCGGAGGCGGCGGAAGTCGTGAACGACGATACTAATCGAATAATTAAAAGTCGATTGTAATACGAACCTCGATCAGGAATGTCAATGACCAATTCTTGATCGGGGTTTTTTCTTGGACGGAATTGGATTGGATTGGATTGGATTGGACGTTGTTTCTAAAATATGCAATATGTGCCGAAAATGATGGCGCATTTATTTTTTGCTATTGGTGAGATGGGCAAAAATTAGTATTCTTGTTGGTGAATGCCGACTCTCATTTCTGTGAATGAGGACTAAACATTATTTTTCCGAATGTCATGAATATATTTGATATTGTCATTGGTGCGATTGTGATTTTTCTCGTGATTCGTGGAATCTATTCGGGAATGGTCAAACAAATTTTGTCGCTCGCCTCTTATTTGTTTGGCTGGATCGTGGCAGCACAGGGATCGGCATTGTTGGCTCCGATGATTCCAGTCCAACCTCCCTGGAATATGGGAATTGCCATGCTGCTACTTTTTGTTGGGACATTGGTCGCATTTTGGTTCGTTCGCAACATATTTGAAACTTTTCTCAAAATTCTTTGTTTGCACAGCATTGACCACATTTTGGGCGGAGTCGTCGGTTTTGTAAAAGCGGTAATCTTGTGTGCGATTATCACTTTTTTTTGTGTGATGCTTTCTGGAACAACACGTTCTCTCGTTGCTAAATCATTTTCGGGAAAATTGTTGATAAATGCGATTGATCGCACGGGAGCATTGCTCTCCAAAACGAGCCATGAAATTTTGAAACAGCAAATCGCCAAATTTCAGGAGCAGCTCAAACAATCCCCCGCAGACGATAAACTTTCGCCAAATTGGATGCAGTCCGATAAATTGATTCCGAATCAGGAAACGATTCAAAATCTTTTTTCGTCATTCACCAAAGTCGTCAGCGATGCCAATTTGAACAGTGCCAATTTGAACAATCTCAATTTGAACAATGCCGGTTTGAAAAGTGCAAATGGGAACAGTGCCAATTTGAATAATGTCAATTTGAACAGTGCCGGTTTGAACAATGCTGGTTCCGACGGAGTCAATTCAGCCAATTCAAATGGCGAGAGTTCCGATTCACCGATGACCCAGCTTTTCGCATTTTTGAGGGGCGGCGATAATGAGGCGGAACCAAAAGATGTTTCCGCCGGAGTGTCATCACCGGTTCGATCTCCGACTCCGATGCCTGAAAATGTTGTGCAAATGGGCACACCATCAATTTTGCCAGAAAGTTCATCACAGTGGATGCCTCCATTTGCGAACAATACAGAAGCGACATCTCATTATTTAATGGCGACGCATTCGAGTGATGTTTCTCCGATGTCGATATCGAATCGGCCACAGTTACAAGAATCGATGCCAGAGCCGCTTTCACTCCCAAAACCGGCATTTGAAATTCCGACATTTGAACCGGCACAGCCGCCGGGAACGTCGTCGCAAGTTATGGCGATTCCACGTTCGACGACATCTTTCCGTCTGAATCAAATTCCGTCCCCAGAAGTCGTTCCGGTTCAAACGATATTGCCGGGCACTCAGTCAGCAATTCCGACTTCGGCGGCATCACTCTTTATTCCGAGTTCGTCGTGGTGATTTTTGACAGTTCTGGTGGGAGCTGGAAAGCAACAGCTTCTTTTCGTACAGAAACTTCCTCGCAAGTTGCATTGAAACGCTGCTTCAAAACGTGAACACATTCTTGTACAATATGTTCCGGCGCGCTCGCACCTGCTGTGATTAAAACATTTTCGTCGCCTCGAAACCATCCCGTCGTGATGTCATCCGCGCCATCGACTAGATACGAACACACACCGCACGATTCAGCTCGTTCTGCCAAACGGCGACTATTTGAGCTTGAACGACTTCCAATGACCAAAGCCCCTTGCACATGTTCGGCCAAATTATTTATCGCATTTTGTCGATTTTGTGTCGCATAACAAATACATGAGGATTTTGGCCCCTCCAAATGCGGAAAACGATTCCGCAAATGTCCAACTAGCAATGCTGTTTCATCGACCGATAATGTCGTCTGCGTCAAATAAGCGATTTTTTCATCTTGCCTCAAATTGAGTTGATCAATTTGGTTTTCACTTTCCACGACATGAATTTGCTGGGGTGATTCTCCGAAAATTCCCACGATTTCATCGTGCCCTTTGTGTCCAATGAGAACGATTTGATATGCTTTTTCGGCGTAATTTCTCGCCTCTCGGTGGATTTTTGCGACAAGTGGACATGTGGCATCAATTGTTTGGATGTTTCGTTCCATTGCTTGATGTCGAATGACCGGATCGACCCCATGTGCGGAAAAAAGGAGCCTATTTCCACTTGGAACATCACTCATATCATCGACGAAAATCACACCACGTTTGCTAAAATCATTCACGATCCATGTATTGTGGACGATCTCGTGAAAAACATAAATGGGAGGGCCAAACTGGTTCAGTGCGACATCCAATGCGTGAATCGCCATTTTGACACCGGCACAAAAACCGCGTGGATTTAGAAGTAGAAGGTGCATGATAACATTGAAGAATGATACAAGATATACTGTGAATCCTCATCAATTAGATGTTTAACCCGCTTTCGTAGCTGTTTAACCGGTTTTCGTAGAAAACTGTAGTTTCGCAAAACAAAGCAAATTTCTAAAAAAATGACACTAACAAAAGTATCGTTTTATGCCAGTGTGCTGTATAATCAAAAACCCGATAAAAAGCAGAAAAATTGTTTGCGCTCGTGGGTGTTTTTCAATCGGTTTCGGTTTGTGAACAAATACGATTTTCGTCTTGTCCTATTTTTTCTAATTATTCCTGTTTCATATTTGTATTTTACTGAAATTCGATTCAATTTTTTTAATTTTCGATTGGTTTAAGCGACCGAATATCAGGGATATTGCCAAGTCGAAAAGAGAGATTTTCGACTGATTCTCGTTCATCATCGAGAAAAAGACGAACGCGAACGAACCAGTTGATTTTGATTAAAATTCCCATATATGTAAGTGGTGCTTTTGGCAAAATTGTATTAAAACGCCGAGGTTTTCGTGGGTCAATCCAGTCTCCTGCGGCAATTGAATATCGCCAAAAAGCATGTACACCGAGGTCGTCGCTCCCTTTGCCTTCTGTTTGCCACAGCACAGAACATTCTACTGCCGCGATGTCGTCGCCTCCCACTGAATCAAATGAATAACTTCCTGCAAGTGTTTCTCCGGGAAAATAGAGCCGACTTCCACGACCATCTAGTTGAATGACAATTCTTGGAACAAGAACCGACGCAGATCGAATCGACGCAGTTGCTGTCGAAAAAAGGGAATGATGTGAGTTCTCCAATTGCGTCTTTTTCATCATGTTCCCTCCTCCATTGTCAAACGGTTCAACAAAGTTGGATGTACGATAATTGGACATTCTCGAATAAGAACAGATTTTCCGGCGGGCTGAATGCACATCTCGATTTTCCACACTATTTCATTGTGTTCTTGTCGAAAAGAGTGAATTGCCTCCCATGGAAGATGCAGGAAAAACTCCTCATGCAAAGGTAAATCAAAAGTTGTTACAAAATCAATTCGCGTAAAAAGTGTCTGCCGAAACACATCTTTTCGGCTTGTGACCGTGTCCGTTCCTTGTCGAAATCTTGTAATTTCTTCGCAAACGACATTAACAATCAGAGACCGAAATGATTGTGCTCCGGTTTGATGAAGCAGCAGTCGATATCGACGCCCGGGCAAAATGGGGTGATCCGAAATTTCCAGTAATGTTGGCCCAAGTCTAAATGTTTCATGAAGTTGAACGATCACATGTCCGACCAAAATTATGCCAATTCCACAAAAAAGGAGTCGCAACAAGAGTCCAATTAGATGGTCAAATGGAGGTTCGTCGAAACTAAAATTCCAAAAACCGTGTAAAAAGATACTCCATGCGACACAATTCCACGCAATTGTAAAAAGAATTATTCCGGTCAATGGAAAAATCGGCTGATTCCCAAGTGGTAAACGAAAAGCAAGATGCGTTCCTGGACTTTCATTGATCAGGCGACTATCAGGAATACATGAAATTCCCCCTTTTTCATTTTCCATGAAGGGGAGAATCATCGACTTTTTATTTTTGGAGAGCGTCAATTCTGGCGACGAGACTGTCAAATGAAATGTCTGCGATAATCCGACTGCGCCAATAATTATAAGAGAAAACGATAATAAGAGGAAAAACCATCCCCAAATTGAGACCGCCTTTTGCAGCACGACTTGGTCTGGTTGATCGAGTCGCACCCAGCAGCCAATCTCGTTTCCGATACGAAAAGACTGGAGCAGCGATTGTGCTTCAATTTTTGAAGCGACGAGTTTATCGGGAGATTTCAGAGACTGCAAATCGAAAGTCCATACATTCCAGACGGATTCATCGACCACATATTCAATCAGGACTTCTGGGTGATAAAAGAGACCGAAATCGGTCTGCTTTTCCACGATTCTTGTATCGAGCACACGTCCACGAATCTGTGTAAATTCCTGAAACAAAATGAGCTGCGGAATCGCCCAAGTTACCAATTGCACCAAAAAAAACAGGAGACCGGCGACCAAAATAAAGAGATAAACCGGCATTTCCTTCCGAAAATATCGCAGGAATGGAGTTGAAATTTCCTTTAGAAGACGCAGTAGTGTCATTCAAATTTTGTATGCGTTTACTGTGTTTGGCATTTTGCCCTCGAATGGGGGCGAATACAATGCCCAAATGGAGCTAAAATACAAACCACTTCGTCGTGAACGGAAACTATTGCTCACATTTTAACAGGAGGCGTTTCGGGTGGACATGCGGCGGAAAAGGCCTTTTGGATGGGAGCACGAAAGATGAGAGAAAGCCATCCAAAGGCAAATCCCAGAAGTGCATAAACCATTTCGACTTGAAATGCGCTGTAAAAATCAGCATTTGGAACATAAGTCATTATTCCAAAATAGGTTCCAGAAGCGATGAACATGGCGGGAATGAAGTTCATCAATGGAATATTTTCGGTGCAAATCAGAACCGGTGCCACAATGAAAACGGCAAGTGGGACGATATAAGGTCCCATTGATGCGGGCAAATATGCCGGAAGAACACCGGCAAGTAGAATGATACCAATCGAGGCCACGATTCCGAGGACATATCCGATGGTCGCCTTGATTCCACCGATAATGTTGCCTCCGGCAAGAAAATAGACTGCCCACGCAATAAAGGAAATCCAAGTAAATCCTTTATTTCCAGCTGGTCCGACCTGAGAGGCCAAATGGCTGTCAATAATACAAAGTACTGCTGCCATGACACCAATAACAAGTGCGAACAGAAAAACTCCAGGAAATCTCATGCAATGTTCTCCTTTATTGGTACAAATAAAGTGAAAGAGAGTGAAAATAATGAAAAATCGCAGATTGCATTGTACTACACAAAAAAGAAATAGCAATCGGTCGGACGTTCAAACGAATGGCAAAAACGAAAAAACAAAAGCGAAAAAAAAGAAAAGACAAAAGACAAAACAGAAAGAATATCCAAAAAATCTCGTCATTTTTCTGGCAGCAAACAACGGCGTGGCCGGACAATGTTTTGCTCTCCACTTTATTTTATGTCTGCGTTTGATTTTTCAATTTTTGGCTTCGAATTTTCGACTTTGACTTTCAGTTTTGAATTTCTCGTTTTTAATTTTCGGCTTTGAACTTTCAGTTATATTCTGATTCATCCGGCGGCATTGTAATGCTTTCGATCTTCGCGGTAAAACCCAAGTTTTTCAAGAGCGCAATAAACTTCTTCGAGCGTCTTCTCGCCAAAATTGGAAATTCCTAAAAGGTCTTCGCGCCGACATGCCAACAAATCACCAACAGTACAAACGCCCTGTTCATCGAGACAATTGGTTGTTCGAACTGAAAGTCCGATTTCAGCCGTACTCAATTCGAGACTTTTTTCGAGTTCTTTTTGTTTGAGATACGATTTATTTAAGGGAATACGAGTGGACATTGCACATCATTCCTCCATGAAAAATGTTGATAAACTTGTTAATGGCAAGTCGAGAATGGATGGATTCATTTGCGTTTTTCGTCGAATGACCGAGTGCAGTTCAGTTCACGCGGTTCAACTCAAACAATCACGATTTCGCAAAATTTACCATCACATTATTAACTTTCCACGTCAAAAATGGGATCAATGTTGGGGCGAATCGTGATTCGCAGATGTCACGACGGCGGCCTGAACCGCTCCTGCGGAGTGGTCCGAAAGAATCACTCGATCAATGACGAACACGGAAACAAGTCCGAGGAGAAAAGATATTGCCAGCAGGAAACACTGGTGTGTATTCAGACCCCAGCAGTCAGCATCACGTCGATCACAGAGCGGGGCATTATCCAAATGGGAATCACGTTTTGATGGTGTCATACAAAAAAAATTGTAAAATGATCGACATCTTCATTCCAATGACTAACAAACAATGAAGAAGATTTACCAGCGCGAAAACGAATCAGCAGCATGGAATCGTCTGATTCTAACAGAAAAAATGAGGTTTGAACACCCCAAATGTCCCAAAACTTTAAAGTTTTTCAAAAAAAGTCAATTTTTGTTAAAAAATTTTCTCTTTTTGCCATAAAATTTTATTTTGCATAAAATGCAGCGACGGGAATTGATGTTCGTTTGCATAAAAAAGAGACAATGTGATCCATTTCTTCATTAGAAAGTGGTGAAATACATTTTTCCGGCGTTTGGCGTGCCACTGTGTAAATTTGGAGGCATTTCAGGTGGCCGCCTGATTTGTGAATGGAATTGATGTGGTCCAGATAGAATTGCAGTTCCCTTTCACTCGGCGGTGTTTCGTGCAGTCGAAAGAGGCATGTTTGAATGACGAGAGGAAATTGCCGCGCTGCTTCCGATAAATTTCGCACAATCGTTTCAAATGAAATCGTCGATCTGGCCACTTGATGAAAATGTTCAGGTGTTCCTGCATCAAATTTTGCCCAAATTTCGCCATTTTGGACGACCAATACACGCAGGATTTGTTGGATTTTCTCCGAATGAAGTGTTGTTCCGTTTGTGATGAGTACAATTTTTGCCGATTCAAATCCGAGTTCGGTGCGAACTCGAGTCACCATTTCGACTGCGGCAGAAAATTGAGGCGAAAGTGTCGGCTCCCCATCGCCACTGAAAGCAATGTCTTGTAACACTCGCTTTTCAGGAGGAGTTTGTGAAAACCACTCATCATGAAAAAGGGTTTCCGTTTTCACCATTTCCAAAATCAGACGCAGTTCTCGTTCAATCTGTTCCAAATTGACATCTGCGGACAATTTTGGCAAACGCACATCTGGAATGAAACGACCAGATTCTGGTGCTGTGACATTTAGTTCGGCCAGAATCTGACAATAAACGCAGGCGAAATTGCACCGCGCAGTGGGAGAAAGGTTTATTCCGATAGAAAGCCCGCCAGATCGGCGACTTATGACCGGATAAACAAAAGAAAAGTCACGAAACTGACGTGGATGATGTTGTACAAGTGAAAGCATGAACTAATAAAACTCCAAGCAAAATAATGTGTTGACGAAATCGCCGTTTATTCTGCAAACGGCACCAAATTGGATGTTTAGCCAGCTTTCGTAGAAAGCTGTTGTTTTACAAAAGCAAATTAATTTTTACAAATCAAGCAATACAACAAAAAGAAAGTCATTTCTTTTTTGTCCTTTTCACCGTGTGTTTAAGTGCCATCACAGCCAAATTGATTTCGAATGTCGTCTCGCTTTCGCTTTCGAGAAAATTTTCGCCGACGAGATCAATGAAAATATCTCCCCCTTTTTGCATGAGCGATTTTTGTTTTGCCTTGTCCTGCGTTTTGGAGAGTTCGGCGACTGTTTTGGAAAGCCGTCGCAAATCAGCAAATGCCTCGACTATTGCAATAGTCGTTGCCGTCGCCGTCTCACCTTTCAAAATCGTTGCCAGCATATACGCACCTTTTTCAGTGAACGCTTTCGGCAAAACGGGCGAAAATTTTGCTTGTGTGGCGAGGTTTTGGTTATCGAAAATTTCGATAACCTCTCGTTTTTCATCAGGAGTCAACTCAAAAACATATCCCGCCGGAAATTTTCCAGGATTGTTTTTGACCGCTTCATTTATTCGCATAGTTTTGACACCGTATAACACTGCCAAATCGGAATCTAAAATGACTTCTTGGTTTCGAATGACACGAATTTTTTCTTCGACGATAGAAAGTGAAAGGAGCTGGGACATGATTATACTATTTCACAATATGTGCAAAAAAGAGACGTTTGTTTTGCGAACAACACGGCACAACAGATAAAAAACATGACGAAATATTTACAGATTTATTGTGCCATATATTGTGAAATAGTACAGTGGAATAAAGAGCCAATCAAATTTTAGCAGTATTTATCGAAAAAACACACATTTTCCGAGAATAGATACAATAATTTGCCGCCGTCCTAAAATGCAAAATAGCGTTTTGCATTATTGTAGCAAATATCATTGATCATGTTTCCGATGAGATTATAATCGTTCGGAATTTCTCCTGATGTCATTTCGTTTCCGAGCAAATTGCACAAAATGCGGCGGAAATACTCGTGCCTGATATAAGACAGAAAAGAGCGACTGTCGGTCAACATGCCAACAAACGCGCTGAGAAGCCCCAAGTTTGAGAGTGTCCGAATCTGTGCTTCCATGCCATCTTTTTGGTCCAGAAACCACCATCCACTTCCGAATTGCATTTTGCCAGGAATCGAGCCATCTTGAAAATTTCCGATCATTGTTCCGAGCATTTCATTTGCCGTGCCATTCAAATTATAGACAATTGATTTTGGCAATTGCTCATCTTTGTCGAGTTTATCCCAGAATCTTGAAAGTGGCCGGGCAAAATTTCCGTCCGCAATTGAGTCGAATCCTGCATCGACACCGAGACGACGAAACATTCGAGTGTTGTTGTTGCGCAAAGCACCAATATGGAGTTGCATTGTCCATTTTCGCTGAGTATTCCATCGTGCAACTTGCAGCAACACCGCTGACTGAATCGCCAGTGCAGATGAATCGTCAATGACATTTCCACTTCGCATCCGAACAAATGCCGACTCAGCCTTTTTTTCGTCGTCGAGAAAGTCGAAAATGTCGAATCCGTGATCGGAAAGGCGACATCCCATTTCGTGAAAGAAATCGTGCCGTTTTTTGAGTGCTGAAAACAGGTCATCAAGAGAGACAATTTTTTCTCCCGAAATTCCTTCGAGTTTGTCCAAGTATTTATTATAATTCAGCAGGCTTTCCGGCGTGATATGTCCACCATCTGGAAGCAAAGACGCGAATTGAATTGCTTTGTCTGGGCGGAAAGTCGGCAAAACTTGAATGGCAAAATTGGAGTCGGCGGCGATTGTTTTGTGATGTTCCAGCGTGTCAGATGGATCATCGGTCGTGCAAACGACTTCGAC
>JBOFGF010000127.1:0-6615 GCA_051649005.1 Thermoguttaceae bacterium
CGACAGATTTGCATCGTCATCGAGTGAGTATTCCGAGTGTCGCCATTATTGATTTTGCCATGCAAATTTTTGAACAATTACACGACAAACGGATTGTTTTGTTCGGTGCTGGTGAAATGGGGGAAGAAACACTTCGATTTTTACGAGATCAAGGTGTTCATCAAACGACCATCGTCAATCGAAGTAAAGACCGAGCAGAAAAGCTGGCTCTTGATTTCGGTGCCGATGTGTGTGAGTGGTCATCACGTTTTGAATCGCTTATTGATGCAGACATCCTGATTTCAATGACTGGGGCAAGTGAACCAGTGCTCACTCTTCAGAATTACCGAGACATTGAAACGAAACGAAAAGGATGCCCTCTTTTTATTCTCGATTTGGCTTTGCCTCGTGACATTGATCCGCAGATCGGCGAATGTTCGAATGTCTATTTATATTCAATTGACGACTTGCAGGAAGCATGTGAGAAGAATAGAAAGCTACGAAACCGAGAAATTCCAAAAGCCCAGCTGATTATCACGAAGTCTGCGGAGCGTTTTGTGCGCGACATGAATCATCGAAAAGGTGGGGAGATGATTCAACAATTGCGAGAAAGATGGGGACACATCTGCGAAGCTGAACTAAATCGTCTATTCAACAAACTTTCTGATTTGGAGCCATCGAAGCAAGAAGAAATTCGCCGCTCGTTTGATCGTGTTTTGGGGAAATTGTTGCATCCTCCTCTCGAAAGACTGCGCGATGAATCGAAAGATGGTGTGCCTCATAAGTTACTGGATGCACTGATGCGGCTCTTTCGGTTATAATTGGCCAAATACAAATTGATAATTTCAGACTCGGTTGGTATGTCGAACCACCCCGCCGCCGGGCACCACTCCTTTGAAATAAGAGGGAATTTTGATTCGAGAGTAAACAACGAAAAACAAAGAAAAAATTTTTTTACCATCCAATTTTATGATATTTTGTATTCCCGCTTGACTTTCACAGAAATTATGCGACCATTTTATACAGTCGGTCGTCATTCGATGGCATCCATCGGAATCCTTCACAAAATGTTGCTTTTTTAGCACGAAAACATATAATTTAGTGCGGACAGCAGTCGAAATTGCGTCGGATTTATAAAAAATCTCGCTGAACATCCTTTCCAACTACCATTTTATGAGTGAACTGAATGAAGAATGTGGCGTTGTTGCCATCTATCATCTCCCAGATGGCCCCGTTTCGCAACTTGCTCCGTCGCAGGGACGCGAAGAAGTCTCGTCGTTGATACCACGAATGCTCCTCGATTTGCAAAATCGTGGCCAACTCGCCGCCGGAATGACGACATATTCACCTTCGCGCAAACAGCTGATCGACACACACAAAAATGTCGGGTCGGTCTCCGAAGTATTTCATTTCACCCAGAGAAACCAATTTTTCGCGCTGATGTCGGAATATGCAGGACGCGCAGCAATTGGTCATGTCAGATACGCCACTTGTGGACGAGATGATCGCAGTTATGCACAGCCATTTGAGCGACATCACATCAAAAAATATAAGTGGTTCAGTTTTGCTTTTAATGGACAATTAGCCAATTACAGCAATCTGCGTGAAACGCTTTTGAATGATGGAAATACTTATCTGGCCAGAGAAACTGATACTGAAGTTCTGATGCACTATATTTGTGCCGCGCTGTCACCGCAGGAAGAACCCGATCTCCTTTCCGTCTGTAAAACTATTGGCAGCCTTTTTGATGGTGCTTATAGTCTCGTGTTTCTGAATGCGCTCGGTGAAATGTTTGTTGCTCGTGATCCGCTCGGATTCAAACCACTCTGTTATGCGATTGAAGGCTCTCTGTTTGCTGCCGCAAGTGAAAGTGTCGCACTCTTCAATCTCGGATTTTCGGCCGAAAGTATAAAAAATGTTGAGCCAGGACAGGCAATTATCATCAACGAAAATGGTATTCGATTTGAACGATTCGCCGAAAATAAACGAACCGCGCACTGCTTTTTCGAGTGGGTCTATTTTGCGAATGTGGCCAGCACTCTTGATGAAAAGAGCGTTTATTTGGCCCGAAAAAACCTCGGAGAGGAACTAGCCAAACAAGAACTCGAATTAGGAGATGTTCCAATTGACGAAGACACTATTGTCGTTCCTGTCCCAGACACAAGTAAAGCGGCCGCTGATGCGATGGCTTATAAACTCGGAATTCCAAGTCTCGAAGGACTCATCAGAAATCGATATAGTGGGCGAACTTTCATCGAAGGTGGTGAATACCGATGGAAAAAGGCCGAAACAAAATACACGCCCCTCCGCGAAGTTCTTGAAGGAAAACGGGTTTTTCTTGTCGAAGATTCAATAGTTCGTTCGACGACCATGCGAGTGCTATTGCAGCGAATTCGAGAACTCGGAAAAGCCAAAGAGATTCATGTCAGAGCGGCGTGTCCGCCAATTATTGCTCCATGTTTTTATGGAGTTGATATGTCAACTTTCAGTGAACTTTTTGTGCCGCAGTACATGGACGGTGCTCCGCTCGAAGAATGGGATGTAAATCGTGAAATCGAGCAAAGAATGGCCAGTGATTTGGGCGCGAACACCCTTCGTTACTTGGCAAAACCTGCGGTTTCTCGCGCGATTGGACTCCCTGATTGCAAGTTGTGTCAGGCGTGTATTACCGGAGAATATCCAACAATTTGGGGACAAAAATTGTCAAAAGAAGCGTTTGACGAATATCAAAGCTCTCCTGATCGATTCCAAAAATTTACCGGAAAACGGTTTGTACGAATCGGTGGTTCATGAAGGAACATCTAAAATTTCGCTGGGAACCCGGATGTCCCGCCCGCATTGGAAAAAAAGGCACATTCAGGCGAGCCGCCGATGTTAATCGGCGGGTTTTTTGGCGAGGCAACTACATTCCAGTCAATAAATAAATGTGCCCAAATATATTTTGTTGACAATTTAGAAAAGCTCTGTTAAACTTGGAATTATGGAAACATCATCGCATCTTTTTCTTAAACGAATTTTGACGACTCCCAGCACGACTGGTTTCGAGGAACCGGTGCAAAAAATTGTTCGGGAGTATATCTCTCCACATGCGGATTCCGTCAAAACTGACGTGCATGGCAATGTCATTGCTGTAAAAAATGCAGACGCTCCGCTTCGTGTTATGCTCGCCGGACACTGTGATCAAATCGGCCTGATTGTCAATTACATCGACGAACAAGGTTTTTTGTATGTTTTGACAGTGGGGGGATGGGACATACAAAATTTGATTGGAGTTCGTGTCAAAATTTGGACTGCAAGTGGACCGATTGACGGTGTAATCGGAAAGAAGCCGATACATTTGATGGATGAAGACGACCGGAAAAAAGTCCCCAAAATAAAGGACATTTGGATCGACATTGGCGCAAAAGACAAAGCAGATGCGGAGTCATGTGTATCTGTCGGCGATCCGGTCACTGTCGAACTTGAATATCGTGAATTGCGAAATGATCTAATTGCCGCGCCTGCGACAGATGACAAAGCCGGACTTTGGGTCGTCATGGAAGCACTTCGTCGCATTGATTCCGCCAAATTGAAAGTCGCCGTTTATGCAGTTTCCACTGTTCAGGAAGAGGTCGGTCTGCGCGGTTCTCGCACGAGTTCTTTCGGAATTGATCCACACATCGGCATCGCAACTGATGTTACTTTTGCGACAGATTGTCCGACTATCGAAAAGAAGCAAAATGGAGATGTCAAATTGGGAGGCGGCCCCGTCATTACTCGTGGTCCGAACATGTCTACGAAATTGGTAAATGCACTCGTTTCGGTCGCAAAAAACTATGAAATTCCCGTTCAAATTGTTGCCGAAGGAAAAATCACTGGAACTGATGCCGGTTCCATTCAGGTGAATCGGAGTGGAGTGGCGACGGCACTGATTAGTATTCCAAACAGATACATGCACACGCCAGTCGAGATGATTTCACTCAAAGATATTGACTCCGCCGCCGATTTGATGGCGAGATACTGCGAATCAATTGATCCAAATGTTTCGTATGTGCCATAAAATTTCACCTATTTCTACTCAAAACGGGGACAAAATTGGATGTTAGTCCGCTTTCTGTTTACCGTTTCGCTTTGCGAAACAATTAAGTACTGCGCAGAAAGCGGTTGTTTTACAAAATTACCAAAATTAAAAGCAGACGATTTGTCACCGTTTGTGGTTTGTCTCCGCATTTTACTGTTTTTGAATGAGCGGCAGTATCGACTTTGACACTTCTTCGGCAAGAATTGTCGTTCCAGGGCCGGTGAAATGGGTTCGATCTTCCGCATTCATTATTTCTTTGGCACGATCTACAATCGGCGTATACAAATCGCACATCGGAATGTTGTGTCTCGTCATCACCTTGTCAGCAACGTCGTTCAATTTGGGGCTTTTGAATGGCATATCAACCGGATCGGTTTTGTCGTTGAATGGTGTTGTCCGAACCCACAGCAGTTTTGCGCCCGTTTTTTGTAACTGTTCGACGACTTTTTCGAGATTCGCCTCATACTCTTCTGAATTACGATTTCTGTCGTGAATCCCAAAGTTGAACACAATCAAATCCCAGGCTTCTTTGCCATGTCCTTCACTGAGCCAGCCATCAATCTCTTTCAAACCAGTCGTCGTCGGGCCGCAATTGGCCGGAGCACGATGCACATTCGCTTTTCCTTTGAGAATGTTTCGCACCGGCTGTGTATAAGAACGTGAAATCGAATCCCCGATCAGAAAAACACGGGGCAATCCCGGTTCATCTTTGACAAAATCCCATGCGTTGCTCCGTTTCGCCAACTTGTCTTTGAGATGAAGTGGGAAATAAAAACCGCCCAAGTATTTTTCGAGAGCGCGCTCCCACTCCTGCTCTTCAGGAGAAAGTGCATCGACTAAAACACGATATGCATCGTAATCTTTTTGCTCGACTCCTGCGGGTGCTTTGTTCTGTGCAGTTGCTTCGGAGGCATTTGTTGGCTCTCCTTTCGGCGAGGAATTTTGAGCAAACAATGCAAAAGACAAAAGAAGATATACAAAAGTGACGAGAACGAAAGTTGATCTATTCATTGTAATTGAAATGGTTAAAATTGTAGTTGAAATAGATAAAAAATTTGGTTATTTCAAAGTCCTTTTGATTCTCCGCCGCCGACAGTGCCGAGTGCCCCCCAAACACCCCAGATCGATGGACCTGTATATTTTTTCGTTGGATCGCCTGTACTTCCCGTCGCTGTATTCGGGTCAACTGTCGGGTCGCCCGCATCAATCGTCTCTGAGATAAATCGAACCGATCCATCTCCCATACAAACATTTGCACCACCGGAATGATAACTACCAGCCGAAACAATTGATGGCGTGGTATCTGGCATTCCATTTGGGCCGCAAGTCGGTGAATTTGGTGGTAAAATCGTATGAAAATAGACGACGATTTGTCGTCCAAACCCGATGGCTCGGCCCGGCCAGCGGAATTCTTGCCCGGCGGCGGAAACTTGTGCAGCCGATGAAACCATATTTCCACTCGTCTTAAAAACCGCGCATGTACTCGGTTTCGTCGTCCCCGCTGAACTTACAGAGAGAACGGCGACACTTTCACGCAACAATCCCGGAGCCGAAGTTGAACCAAATATGATATTCGCGCCGATGCCGCTCTCTCCGATGGCGATAGTATTGCTGCTTCCATCAGGAATCCCGGCAAAACTGAGCGTGGTCACTCGTCCCGACCGAAACATCCCTCTCGGGTGGTCGCCCACGTTGGAATTGGCCGTTCCTGCTTGGTTTTCAGAGCTAAAATCTCCAATACAACCACGATAACTCTGTCTTGCCGGTTCGTTGCCGACTTTGGCTCGATTCGGATCGGAAGGACAAAGCAGCGTGTTCATTTGTCGGCAAAAAGGATTCGTCGGTGGATTTGTGTCATTGGCGATTGGTGAGATCGGCGAAGCCGTAAACAATTTTTCCGTGATCGTGCTATATGTCGCTCCTTGCTCGATAAATGGCAAGAGAGGAATGAGATAACTGAGCCACATCCGCTCATTTGTCGCCTCATCCGGTTTTAGTCCCATTGATTGCTGAACCATACTATTTGGAAAATACCCATGTGTATCGTGGTGATTGTGGAGGGAAATTCCCAGTTGCTTCAGTTGGTTGGTACACTGCATTCTTCGTGCAGCTTCTCGGGCTGCTTGCACGGCGGGGAGTAAAAGGGCGATCAAAACGCCGATGATGGCAATGACGACCAGAAGCTCAACAAGAGTAAAAGCCGAAAAGAAACGGCGACGACCGATTTTTTCTGAATTACCCCCCCCCCCGTCTTAACATTTTGGAGGAGTTTTGCGATAAAATTCGTTTTCATTTTCAAGTTCCTTTGTGCAAAAAGTGTGAAAAAAGGGGGGAGTCGTGTTTTGCCACGTTTCATAGCTGTTTCGCTGCGTTTTGACAAAACGTGTTGTTTTTAGCGTTTGCAAAACAAAGCGTTTTCGAAACAATGCGTTTGTGAAACAAGGCGAAATTATATTACATCTCAAATGAGAAGGCAATAGTGAAATGAGAAAAAAAATACTTAGAAAGCAGTAAAAATTAAAGCGTGTTCAGGTTCAAAATTCTTTTGGCTGAAAGTCGTGCGGATTCGTGATTTC
>JBOFGF010000128.1:0-6589 GCA_051649005.1 Thermoguttaceae bacterium
CAACTTTTTTGGGCGGCGGCAATGTTTTTCGAACCGCCGTTTTTCCATCATTAAATGCACGCAGTGGAGCCGGAAAAGTAGATGTTTCAATTTCGCGGTCTACTTCTGTGATTTTCATTTGTGGTGGTTCTGTTAAAACAGGCTTTTCTGAGAGAGTATCTGCTGGGAGTGAACCTTCTGAAAGTGAACCTGCTGGGAGTGCCTTTGCTGTGAGTATATTTCCAGAAGGAGTCTTCTCTGGACTGGCAACTTGCTGAACAACTTGTGTTTTCGGACGAGGAACCAATTTTTTTGGTGAAATCTGAGCACCATCAGCATTGTAAATTTTGGGGACATATCCGGCTGAATCGGATTCGACAGTATGCGATGCCATTTGAATATGTGTTTCCGTATTTTTCACTTCGGAATCTTCTTTGTTCGGAATTTGAGCGACTTTTCCCCAAACGACTTTTTGCGAATTGAGACCAGTGGGGGACATGGTTTCTACATCTGAATAAGAAACCGAAGATTTCGCATCTATCATATCTGCATCAGAAACAACAGATGTACTCTCCATATCTGCGCTCACTCGGAATGAAACGACACTCATTTCAAACGAGTCATTTGCTTTAATCTCTAAAAAGCTACTCACTAAAAAGAGAGAGAGATAAAACACTGTCAGTCCTTTTTGGGCACACAAAGTTGAAAAATGGAGCTTTTTTAACATGGTTTTATTCTGTAAACTGCGACAAAATGAGATATTTATACACCACTTTCTGCAAACACAGCGAAGAAAGCGGCTGCTTCGTTGAAACAAAAGCAAATAATAACAAACTTGGCACGAAAAAAGCGACTTTTGTTTCCGTTTATACTATATTGAAATAGGGAGACAACAACTCGCCCAAAAACGTACAAGTTCCATTTTATTTTATCGAATCGATACAATCAAAATAGAACGAAAAACCAGAATAATCAGAGTATTTTAACTTTTACGAAAGAAAAACATTCCCTATTCTATCTATTTTGAAAGTTTTGTGCCGATTTTATAGTGCGTCGTCTTCTGGACATTGTATTCATTTTGAAATTTGCATTGTAAATGGCAAAAATGTTGCCAATTCCCGACTCCAAAGGAGTCCCAAAACGGTAAAAAATCGTGTCTCATAAACCTCGTCCCAATCTGGATTCGTTCCTGAATACCGAGGCGTTGTTCCATGTTCCCGAACACCTCGGCGTTCCATGTTCTCGAACGCCGTCGGCGTTCAATAATGGTAGAAACGAATGGCCCACAAACACACACAACTCCGTCGGAGTTGAATAATGGTCACCGATATTGAACCCCGAATGGGATTCTGATGTTTTTGATGTTCGTGTTTCTACCGATATTGAATCCCGACGGGATTCGGAAAATGTCATTTCAGGTTTCTATTGAACGGCTGGAATTTTTTTCTCTCACGGAGGCGCAGGGTTCACGGAGGATTTGTTTCCGCTTCTCTGTGTCCTCCGTGCATCTGTGCGAAAAATAAACCGTCAATGCGGTGCTTCGCACCTCCTTTCCGGCTTTTACTGAACGGTTGGAATTTTTTTCTCTCACGGAGACGCAGGGTTCACGGAGGATTTGTTCCCGCTTCTCCGTGTCCTCCGTGCCTCTGTGCGAAAAATAAACCGTCAATGCAGTGCTTCGCACCTCCTTTCCGGCTTCTATTGAACGGCTGGAATTTTTTTCTCTCACGGAGGATTTGTTCCCGCTTCTCTGTGTCCTCCGTGCCTCTGCGCGAAAAACAAACCGTCAATGCGGTGCTTCGCACCTCCTTTCCGGCTGTTATTGAACGGCTGGAATTTTTTTCTCTCACGGAGGCACTGGGTTCACGGAGGATTTGTTGCCGCTTCTCCGTGTCCTCCGTGCCTCTGTGTGAAAAACAAACCGTCAATGTGGTGCTTCGCACCTCCTTTCCGGCTTTTATTTTGTCAATTTCATCAAAATCGTCAAACTTTTTGGCAGGACTGAGTGAAAAGACCACACGACAAATACCGCACTGGCACTGGAAAAAATTCTGTGATACAATGTGTTCTGCGTTCAAATAGATTGCCAATTGATGTACGCTTTTTGCCATATCAATTCATCGCCGTTTCGATTCGCAATTTAGATTTTTGTCCCCTTTTTTGAAAACACGAATGCGACAATCATTTATTCCGTCATTTTCTCTTTTTTTGATCGTGGTCTTATCAGGATTTCTTACTGCAAAAGATTCTGGACCAAATCAAAATTCGACATCACCAAACATCATCATTCTGTTTGCCGACGACCTCGCTTTCAATGCGATTGCCGCTGCTGGAAATGACATCGTAAAAACACCAAATCTCGACAGACTCGCAAAACAGGGAGTCACCTTTTCGAATGCCTATAATCAAGGTGGATGGCACGGAGCAATTTGTGTCGCCAGTCGTTCCATGCTAAATACAGGACGATTCATCTGGAACGCACAACAACTCCTCAAAAAAAATGCTGATAAGAAAAATTCTGAACCAAACGAAACTATAAACAACGAATTTTGGTCAAAACGCCTCCAAGAAAAAGGCTATCAAACAGGTATCTGCGGAAAATGGCATGTTGAATTTCCCGTTTCTGATGTTTTTCAATCGACCAAAAATATCAGAGGTGGAATGCCTCCGACAGTTCCTTCGTCATACAATCGCCCACAACAAACTGACACGAACCTCATCAATTCAGATGCCGACATTTATTCTGATGATGTTTGGAATCCATTTGATCACCGTTTTGTCGGGCATTGGAGTGGTGGAACGCACTGGGCAGAAGTCCTCGCAAATGATGCCATCGAAATGTTTCAGGAAAAAACAAAAGACGGAAAACCCTTTTTTGGATATTTTGCCTTCAATTCACCGCACGATCCACGACAGTCGCCGAAAGAATTTGTTGATATGTATCCCACTGACAAGATGGATGTTCCGCCAAACTTTCTCCCACAGCATCCCGAAATGGAGGCGATGGGATGTCCTGCGACACTGCGAGACGAACAATTGGCACCATATCCACGAACATCACTTGCCGTGCAAGTTCATAGACGTGAGTATTATGCCATCATTTCACACATGGATATGCAGGTCGGACGTATTTTGGATGCCATTGAAGCGACCGGACAGCAAAAAAATACCATCATTATTTTCACCGCAGACAATGGACTGGCAATCGGTTCGCATGGATTATTTGGTAAACAAAGTCTTTATGAACACAGTGTGAAAGTCCCACTCATTATTTCAGGACCGAATATTCCTAAAAACAAAGTAATTGACACACCTGTTTATTTTCAGGATATTATGCCGACTTCTTTGGAACTGGCGGGGGCCGATGTACCTGATTCAGTGCAGTTCAAAAGTTTGATGCCGCTAATTCGTGATGAAACTACGAAACATTACAACGCGATTTATGGAGCATATATCGGTCACCAACGAATGATTCGAAAGGATAATTGGAAGTTAATTCTTTTACCAGATGCAAAAAAATACTATTTGTTCGACCTGCAAAGCGATCCAAACGAACTGAACGATCTTTCAAGCGATGTAAATAAAAAGTTGCTCATCAAAACACTTTTTGCCGAACTACAAATACTTCAAAAGGAAACCGGCGACAAACTCGATCTGAGTCAATTTTTTCCTGAATTATCAACAACCCAACTCGTGATCCAGTAATAGTAAAATTTATCGGCGAAAGCATAAATCAAATGGCAAAATCTCAGAAAATTCGTGTTGATTTCCGAAAAAATCGGACTCAGCGCACACGAGACGCAGACTTGACTCGCCAGTTCGAAGAACATGGATTCGAGGAGGAAAACGACGTTTCAACAGAAAGGGTCAGTGGAAAAGGTGAAACATCGCGGCGGCGAACGGTAATTGGCCAAAAAATTATCGGAAATACAGCTGACAACTATGGATTCAATATCATTCCCGAAGTTGATTTTGAAACAGTTCGCCCTGGTCGTGTTTTGCGTGTGCACGGCCAAAGTAGTTTGGTTCAAGCAGAAAATGGTCAATTATTTCAATGTGTGACTCGTCGTATTATTAAAACACTGGCGACCGATCAACGACAGCCGGTCGTTGCTGGCGACCGTGTTCTTTTTCGAGTGGAACGCAAAAGGTCATCAACTGAAAATGACAAGAGCATCACCGAAGTCGGCGAAGGCATGATTGAACGCATCGAGCCGCGATATGGAACGATTGCTCGTCAAAGTCGAAATCGAAAACATATTATTGTCGCCAATATCGACCAAGTTCTTATTATTTCAAGTGCGGAGCAGCCATCTTTCAAACCTAATTTAATAGACCGGATGCTCATTTCCGCAGAATCAGCCGGCGTGCATCCCGTCATTGTGATTAACAAAATAGATTTGATAGACCGAACTATATTGCAGCCAATTATCGGTGTGTATGCACAAATGGGATATCCCGTTTTGCAAGTAAGTGCGAAAACTGGAATCGGAATGGACGCACTTCGGAAAATTTTGAGTGGAAAAGCAAGTGTGTTCGCTGGTCAAAGTGGTGTCGGAAAGTCATCAATTCTAAATGTGATTGATCCGTCTCTGAGTTTGCGAGTCGCAGAAATCGGTGTCTCACAAAAAGGAAGGCACACCACAACAACGGCTGAATTGATTCATCTTTCATGCGGCGGTCATGTCGTAGATACTCCTGGTCTGCGACAATTTATTCTTTGGGATGTCATTCCAGAAGAGGTGTTTGGATTTTTCCGTGATTTACGTCCTTATCAGAACAACTGCTCTTTTTCAAATTGCACGCATCGACACGAAGATGAGTGCGCCGTGCAAAATGCGGTCTCCGAAGGGCGACTTGATCTACGCAGATATGAAAGCTATCTCGCAATTAGATTTGGATAGTTCAGCTCGCTTTCGTAGAAGCGGTGGTTTAGTTTATTGCACATATTTCCCGACTATCACAACCGAATTTATTCCGACCATTCCAAATGAGTTGTTCAGAATGGTTCGGATACTTCCGACTTGTTTGGGTGTTCCTAATACAAGATTGTCCAAAGCACATTCTGGATCGAGATCGTCGCAGTTGATTGTCGGATGAACTATTCCGTCGTCGAAAGATGGCAAATTTCCGGCAAGTTCGAGAACGCCCGCCGCTCCCATCGCATGTCCAATAAAACTTTTCGTATTGTTAATATACGTTTTTTTCGACTGTCCAAAAATTTGCCGAAGTGCAACAATTTCTTGCACGTCGCCGGACGGAGTCGCCGTCGCATGTGTACTCACAATGTCGATCTGATCTGGTGAAAGCCCAGCTCGATTAAGTGCTTTTCGCATACATTCCATCTGTCGCTCCGCATTTGGCAATACAAAATCGGTCGCATCACTATTCATCGCATATCCAAGAATTTCACCATAAATTTTTGCACCGCGTTTTATGGCATCGGAAAGTCGTTCGAGTGTAAAAATACATCCTCCTTCGGAAATGACGATTCCATTTCGTTTAATGTCAAATGGTCTCGATGCTTTCTCCGGCAATTGATGAACGGCAAGTGCATTTTCGGCGGCGAACGCTGCAAAAATTCCGAATGTGTGAATACTTTCAGAAACGCCTCCTGCGAGTGCAAGATCAACTTCGCCAAGTCGCAGCATCTGAACACCCTGAATCACGCCGGCATTTCCCGCCGCGCAGGCTGCTCCGAGACAGTAATGCGGGCCGGTGATGCCAAGATTTAGTGTCACTTCGCCTGCTGGATTGTTTGCCACTGTGCGCGGATTATGAAAATGCGACCACATTTTGCAATCATAATCGAACTGTGATATGTTGTAAATTTCATTTTCCGTTTCAACATTTCCATGCTCTGTCACACCAACAAAAACACCAACTTGTGATTTCCGTACTGCATCAAACCCTTTCCAGTCGATTCCAGCATCAATGAGTGCTTCGTTTGCGCAATAAATGGAGATGCTGCCCGCCCGAGTTCCACGTCGCCGATCCTTTTTTTTCTGATATTTTGTTTCATCATAATCACAAACTCCGGCAAATGTTTTGCCGAAATAGCGAATGTCGTATTCAGAAACGCCACTTCGACCAGTCAACAGCGCGGCGCGATATTCCGCCAAATTATTCCCATTCGGGGCAGTCAAATCTACTCCGGTGATGACAATACGTTCCATATCAATGCGTTTTTTGAGAAATAGTGGGCAATAAAACGGGACATTTAGCCCATTTCGTTGAAAGCGATTGTTTCGCAAAAACAAGCAAATTTTTACAACCAGGGTTCGACACAAAGCGACGTTTTGTCCCCGATTATTTTTAATTGACACTTTGTTCAGCTGACATATTTTAGCACACCGACTAAATGATGCAATACGACATCATTGCTATTTTGCAGATATTTCAGTCCGATAACAAGTTTTCGCTTTTGATGCAATTGGCAAAATAAAAGCCGGAAAGGAGGTGCGAAGCACCGCATTGACGGTTTATTTTTCGCACTGCGTCTCCGTGCGAGAAAAAAATTCCAGCCGTTCAATAACAGCCGGAAAGGAGGTGCGAAGCACCGCATTGACGGTTTATTTTTCGCACAGAGGCACGGAGGACACGGAGAAGC
>JBOFGF010000129.1:0-6554 GCA_051649005.1 Thermoguttaceae bacterium
ATCAACACGCAGCCATTGTCGTCCTTTTGCCGTCCTACACAACCCCGTCTGTGAACAGATAACCAATATACAAGCCCCGTGTGAGGCACAGTATCTAATTATACTGGCGCCGAAACACGGGGGAACGTGTCGCAAAAAATGCAACAATCCCGACGGCGTTCGGACCCAACAAAACCCGCCAACTTACGTTGGCGGCTCGCCTAACAACCGCCGAACAAATGCCAGTGCTCACGCACCGGCTCGAAACGCAGCGAATTCCGAAGGCTTCGTCAAATAATCTGGACAAGGACACCGCGATGTAGTGTTATACACTCAGTCCACTAACAAGTTTTGTGAACTTCGGAATTTTTTACCACAGAGGGCACGGAGAATACAAGACACTCAGTGAACTCTGTGTCTCTGTGGTGAAAACTTGTTCGCAGACTGGAAATTTCGTCCACATCTGCGACGTGATGGTTGAAAAATAGATAAAAGGGTGATATACTGTTTTATGTTTACCAAAACAAGGTGCCCGCGATCAAATAAGTTCACAAGGAACTCTGATAATGCCGAACAGTTACATTCAAAAATACTCATTACGACGAAGATTTTTTTTGAAAGAAATTGTTCTTTTTTGGGTTATTGTTTGTGTTTTTTTTCTCATTATCCGTTCTCGCCAAGTTGCTAAGGAAGCGGACAGGCACATTCTGAGTGCGATTTCTGCCGTTCACAACCAAATTCCATCGTCTTTTTTCGACAAAGCCATTTCCTCCGATGCAATTACACAGCAGGAATATGACTCTTGGCGAAATATCGTTTACGCAATTGCCGAGCAGTATTCGCTCAAGTATTTGTATACAATGGTCGAAATTGATGGGAGATTTTACTTTACTCTTTTTAATACGACCGATCCATATTTTTCTAAATACGATCCTTATGTAGAAAATTGGCTTGATTTAGTTGAGACGTGTAATGATGGAGAAACTCGTTGGGACACAGGGAGCGATTCTTATGGACATACCCGCACCGCAGTCAGTCGATTCACGACCCCATCTGGTCAAAATTACATGATTGGCGCGGATGTTCTCGTTTCGGATATTGCGGCAAAACAGTGGGCGTTTTTTTTGCCATATCTTCCAGTAACACCTGGAACCATTTTTCTTTCGTGTCTTTCGTGTTTAGTGATGATCTATCTTTCTCGGGCGATCATTCAGCGAAAACAACGGAAATTGCTGATAGTATCTTGGTGTGTGCTTCTTGGTGCAATTGGATTCGGAAACCAGCAGATTTCCGACGGAGATGCAGTTCAAACACGCATTTGGCAGGAGTCATTGATCCAAATGACGAAAATGTTTGCGGAGCAGACACAGAAATTAGGACATTCAAAAATTCAAGAGCCACTTCTCGATAATACAGAGGCCAAAACTATTTATAATAGTATTTTTGATTCACACACGAAGTGGTGCCGAGAAGTGCCTCTCCTATTGTATGCATATACATGTCGGCTTATTGATACAATAGAAGACAAGAAAATGGAATTTATTCTTTCGTGTCCCTCCGATGTCAATGGCGATGGCAAAATAGAAGGTATAACTGAAGTAGGAAATCCTCCATTTTTTCCTTATTTTGACGATGATACTGAGACAATTTATTCATGGAATGAAGCTTATAGAGATGCCTTTTTGGGAGTAACCTCATTCGACTCTCAAATGCCATCAGAGATATACGGCACATCACTTACATGTGCGACACCGATGTACAACGAAAAAGGGGAAATTGAGGCGATATTTGCCGCTGATTTCGACATTGAACTTTGGAAGCAGCGGATTGATGCCATTCAAAATCGCTCTCTGATTTTATTATTTTTGATTTGTACGATCATATTGGGTTTCATCGGTTTTCTTTCTAAACTACTCGCATTGCTGCAACATACACGGCAAATAAATTTTCAATTAGCAGAGCGGACAGACCGACTTGTTTTCAGTGAATCAAAAATGGAAGCCGTGCTTTCAGGCAATACACCCATTATTTTTTGTGGTCCAAACAGTGAAATTGAAAATATCAATTCAGCAATGGAACGCCTTCTTGGTATCACCGAGGAAGAAGCCATCGGAAAAAAACTCCTTGATTTTTTTCAGCAAGATGCGTGTGTGAGCGGAGCCAAGATGTGCGTCGCCACTCTCAATTATGAATTTGATGATGACCGCTTTGATGTCCCATTTGCTCATAAAAACGGTGACACGGTTTGGGTCGATATGAGTATCACATCAATACGAGACGCATCAGAGCAGCGGATTCAGACAGTGGCAATTTGCGTTGATATTACAGAAAAGCGGAAACTATTTGAAAATCTTGAAATTGCTCGATTCACAGCCGAACATGCGAAACAAGAGGCCGAAGAAGCCAGTCAAGCAAAAAGTCAGTTTTTGGCGACAATGAGCCATGAAATTCGCACACCATTAAATGGAGTGATTGGTCTTTCCGATTTGCTTTTGGCGACACCACTAAATGAAAAGCAGCTTAAATATGCAGAGCTTGTCAAAGTATCAGGCGAAACTCTCCTTGTACTGATCAATGACATTCTCGATTTTTCAAAAATAGAGGCGGGAAAATTTGACATAACCAACGAAGTGTTTGATCTGCTTCATACAATCGAATCAGCAATTTCGATTCTGGCCGCCAGAGCAGACGGCAAACAGATTTCGCTCGGCCTCTCACTTCTTGCCCCACTCCCACAATTTTTAAGTGGTGACTCCGCCCGCATCAAACAAATCCTTCTCAATCTGATCGGTAATGCGATCAAATTTACGGAGAAAGGCGGAGTTCGTGTTGTGATAACACCAGAATCATGCGATGATGGCAAACTAACAGTCCACGTTGCCATCATTGATTCAGGAATCGGTATTCCAAAAGACCGCATGAATCTTTTATTTAAGTCTTTTTCACAAACAGATTCTTCTTCTGCGCGAATTTATGGTGGAACAGGTTTGGGATTGGCCATTTCGATGCGGCTTGTTCAGCTAATGAAAGGAGAAATCGGTGTCGAAAGTGAATTTGGAAAAGGCTCCACTTTTTGGTTTCGCCTGCCACTAGAAATAGATAAATCAATAGATAATGGAACAACATTAAATATCGATGCAGAAAACTCGAAAAAACTAAATTTCGCAAATGGCAAGTCACCATCGAACGAATTGCAGCAGCAAAAATCAATGTTGCACACACAGCTTTTACCAAATCCCAGTTCAGATTTGTCGTCAAAAACTGCATTTTCACACATTCCGACACCGGAATATAATATCGGCTTCGATTCCAATACAGGTCTGGAACTAACCGGCAAACGCGTCTTGATATTGTGTGGCAATGATGTCATTTTCAGGATATTATCGGAGCAGTTGACCGCCTGTAATATGTACGTTTTATCGACTTCTTCCGAAACGGAAATGGAGGCGATGATGCGGTCCGCCGCAGATGCACAAAATGCGTTTGATCTCTTATTTATCGACAAACAAATCGGCGAAAAAAATGGGATCGAAGTGGCGAAAAATGTGGCGGCAAATTATTCCGCTGAGCAATTAGGAATAATAGTAATTTGTCCTTTTGTCAATGAAGCTCATTTACATCAAAATGAGTGTCCTGCAATTAAATTTTTGACGGAACCGATTTATTACACCAAACTGATCGACCTAGTAATGACGCAGATTTTCCATCAAAAATGGAAACAATTTAAGAAAGAAATGGAAATTGATGACATTATAAGTTCTGATATTGCCGCGAATCAGACCAAACAATTAAATCATCAACAAGATTCAGTGGAGACCGAATCTCATGAAGCTAAATTTGAGGCGACCAATGGCGATGTGCCGGAAAATGGGCAAACAAATTCCGAATCCGCAAATACTCCAAATCATTTCACTGATAAATTGATTTTAATCGCAGAAGATAACAAAGTAAATCAGATTGTGGCGATGAACATTTTGAAAACTCATGGATTCGCATGTGATCTCGTCGAAAATGGCCGCGAAGCAATCAAAGCTGCCATGTCAAAAAAATATGATGTCATTTTGATGGACTGCCAGATGCCAGAAACGGATGGATACGAAGCCACGATGGCAATTAGATTTTGGGAATCAGAAAACGGACGTAAACCGATGCCAATTATCGCACTCACTGCAAATGTGACACAAGACGATGTCCAAAAATGTCTCGATTCAGGAATGAACGCATTTTGCAGCAAACCGATTGATGCGAAAAAGTTGATCGGAGTCGTGCAAAAATGGCTCTGATATTATATCACGGATTTCAATCGAAAGAAAATGGTTTGCCGTTCATATTTTTGTTCATTTTTATTGTAACAAAACAATATCGTGATACGAACCTGTGGAGAAATTTTCCCATGAAACACATAATCGTTTCTTTTCTTTTGATTTGGTTCTCGTGGATGCTTTTGGACAATGCCGCCGCACAGACGGAGGTTGTTCGCACAAATAATTTCATCATCCAAGTAGAATTGTCGCAGGATCATCCAAGACCAACGCCGAAGGAAATTGGCATTTTGGTTGAACGACTGTGCGCACAACTAGATAAAATTTTCTCGAAATATGCTCCTGTTCGCGTGGCAAAAGAATATGAAGATTCCAAACAGGCCGAAGCTGAGGGAAAGAAAAAACCGGCATCAAAACCCACTTCGAAGCAAGATGTCAATCAGGACATCCCCGACACCAAACGAATCATTCCCACATGTCACTTGTTTCTATTCAATTCGCGCAGTGAGCTGACCGCAAAATGCAGCGAAGACGGAATCGAACCGCTTGATTCGGCTTATGCTGGTTTTTATACCTCAAAAAATGACTCGATTTATATGGTGCGTGGCTGGAATCTGCAATCGGACCGAGAAACCATTCTTCATGAAACAACGCACTATTACACCTACAACTTTCTGCCCGGAGGACACGGCTGTTATCCCTCTTGGTTTCACGAAGCACTGGCACAAACGTATGCAAAACACACATGGAATGGCGACTTGTTACAAATTGCCATTCAGCCGCGCATTCAGCCGTTCGATGAGCCAGCGGTCGCACTCGAACAGTTAAAGCGATTTCGTCGATTCGTTCAGTCGGATTCACCCATTGATTCGAAAACAGCACCAAATCAGAATTCTGCGAAGGGAAAGAAAAATCAAAAAACACCATTTGATCCGGGCATGATTGGAGATTTTTTAGACACACAATTCACTCCTGAGGCATTTCAAGCCGACAAAATTCCTCTTAAAAATTCAAACGAAGCTATTTCGCACAAATATGCCATGTACACGGCATTCGGTCGATTTCTCTTGTTTGCCCGCCCCGACCACATAGCCGCCATACTTCGACAAATCGCCCTCTGGGATCATGCCAATGATAAAACATTTCCGCGATCACGCTGGTTCGACGAGGCGTGGAAAATTGTTGCCGCCGATAAACCGATTACAGTTGAGGACATTGGCATGTGGATTCAAAAAGATCAACTGCCGTTCCAGTGGACGTTCGGCGAGTGGCAAGACTTAGGCAACGCAATTGCTGGCAGGGCAGAAAAGGGACGCATCAGTATTTTAGCACTGAAAATTCCCGCTGTGATGCCCAAATACACCGCTTTTCCGAAAAATTTCACCGATTTCAAAGTGGGAATGGTCTTCAATTTTGTCAATCGAGAAAATTTTGCCACTGTTTATGTCGACGAAAGGGGAAAGGTGATTCTCGCACACATGCAAAATGGAATCTGGACGACTGGTAAATTGATTGGCAGTATTGAAGCGGCTTCGGTCAAAACTGCGCCGTATCCAGGCGGTCCGGCGTTTCATTTTGCTGCTCTTCAAAATGGGAGCGAAATTGTCATCAGCATCAATCAAGTTCCCGCTGGTCCCTTTCCGAAAATTCCCGGTTCGACCTGCGGCATTTATTTGGGCGAGACCGATGCCATTTTTTCCTATTGATGATTCGTTCAGGCGAGCCGCCGACGTAAGTCGGCGGGTTTTGGCGAGCCGCCGGCGTTAGTCGGCGGTTGTTAGTCGGCGGTTGTTAGTCGGCGGTTGTTAGTCGGCGGGTTTTGGCGAGCCGACGGCGTTGATGATGGGAATTTTTTGTAATTGTAGCATACATAAATTATTCAAACGCACTACAAGGTTTAAGATGGCATCCGGGGATTTTGACGTATTTTTGCAAAACAGCGTCTCCGTCTCCCGGCTTTTTGTTTCATTTGTTAAATTTCAGGAACATTTTCGTCGTCGCTCTCCGTCGCAGCGGGTTTGGCACCGTCCGCCGTCGGCACGGCATTTTCCGTCGCAGCGGGTTTGGCACCGTCCGTCGTCGGCACGACATTTTCCGTCGCAGTGGGTGTGATGGTGTCCGTCGTCGGCACGACATTTTCCGTCGCAGCGGGTTTGGTGGTGTCCGTCGTCGCGGGCTTTTCTTCAACGGTGTTTTTAGGCTCTTCAATCTTATTGAGCATGATATTCACCTGACCAATACCCGAATCTGAGAATATGTACAGGGCGACATCGGCAACATCATCGGAGACGGTCTCCTTTTTGGCAGACTCAG
>JBOFGF010000130.1:0-1877 GCA_051649005.1 Thermoguttaceae bacterium
TTCCTGATTGACTCACAGGCAGATTTTGATAGAATGGTGATGCCGATGGGGTGAATTCAGCGAATATCAATAGAAATGCGAAGTGCTTCATATTACAAAATCACAATGACGAAACAAACGCTCGTTTTCGGAGAGTGAAGAAGTTATGATCCATACTACAAATCTGTTTTCTCAATTTGAAAAACATTTGAAGACAATCGAACCAGCTACTTCGTTTTCTCCAAACACAAGTGCCGTTGTTTCGTGCGCAGATGCACTTGGCACTTGCCAAAAACTTCCCAGTGAAACGTTCCAACTCGTCGTTTCATCACCGCCGTATAATCTCGGCAAAGTTTATGAAAAGCAAACATCATTAGAAAAGTATCTCGACTGGCAGGCGGAAATCATCGCGGAACTGATTCGACTCTTGAAGCCCAAAGGCAGTCTTGTCTGGCAAGTCGGAAATTTTGTGGATCATGGCGAAGTTTTTCCACTCGACATCTATTTTTATCCCCTGTTCAAAGAACGTGGTATGAAATTGAGAAACAGAATTGTCTGGCATTTCGATCACGGACTTCATGCCTCAAAACGCTTTTCAGGACGTTATGAAGTTCTTTTGTGGTTTACCAAGACCGACGATTATCTATTTAATCTTGATCCGGTGCGAATTCCCTCAAAATATCCGGGGAAACGGCATTACAAGGGGGAAAAAGTGGGGCAACTTTCCGGCAATCCGCTCGGAAAGAATCCGAGCGATTTTTGGCAGATCATGCAAAACGAGTGGGAATCTGGTATCATCGATATTCCGAACGTCAAGTCAAACCATCCAGAAAAAACATTGCATCCGTGTCAATTTCCGGTCGAACTGGTGGAGCGATGTGTGCTGGCAATGACCAATGAAAATGATTGGATTCTCGACCCTTTTGGTGGTGTCGGCACCAGCCTCATTGCGGCGTTAAAATGGCATCGCCGGGGAATGTCGATTGATCTGAATGCTGAATACTGTAACATTGCGCGAGAACGCATCAAGAGTTTGGCAGCGGGAGAGTTGAAATTACGTCCACTTGGAAAGCCGATTCACAAGCCGACGGGACGTGAAAAAGTCGCCCAGTTTCCACTCGAATGGGAGGAATAATGAGAATTGTCGCAAAATATAGTTTCAATAATGGTGAAAAAATTCTACAAAGCAAAAAATTCATTCACTTGCTCAATGAAGTCGAATGGGCAATCCAATCGGTTTGTTCAGAACAATGCCGAACAAAAAAGAGTACAGAAAAAACAATGCCGGGACGCTTGTTGTACAGTCCTGTTGAGTTAAATTCCTTGTTCAAAAAATTGTTTACATCAAAGAATTGGAGTAACCACAAGGAAAAATGCGAGTATTCAAAGGAATACTATATTGACGGGTATCAACCGTGTCCGACTCGTGGAGCTTTCCGTGACATGGATTTTGTCAAAGAGCGACTCGGGGTCGAGGTACAGTTTGGAAAATATGCGTTTATGGTTTATAATGTGTGTGCCAAAATGACGATTTTTCACAATCTTGGAATTATTGATGCTGGAATTGAAATTGTGCCGGTCAAACGATTTGCGGAAAACATGTCAACGGGAGTCAGTTATTTTGAGCAATTTGCGTGGGACTTATCCAAACGTGGAGTCTCGAACATCGATATTCCCGTCTTAATCCTCGGAATCGACTCCGATGAAATGATAAAGTGAATCACAAGAATAATTCAATGCAATTGCCCTTATGATATTGCTCGGCAAACTGAACCCGATATTTTTGCAGCTGCCTGTCGAGTCGATGGTTCACGACAACCAGCAGCAGTATTACAAAGCGATTTCTGAGAGCACGAAAAACGCAGATTCGGGACGCTTCATTGATTTTATGCTGAACG
>JBOFGF010000131.1:0-13518 GCA_051649005.1 Thermoguttaceae bacterium
ATTGTATTCTCATTTTCAGGTTCCTTTTGTGGAAAAAATAAAAAAATAAAACGAAACAACCGCTTTCTACGAAAGCGGGCTAAACCGGCGGCTCGCCTAACAACCGCCGACTAACGCCGGCGGCTCGCCAGAACGAAAAATATCACGGAGCGGAAACCGACTCGCCGCCATTTACACTTCCCATCGCGCCCCAGACTCCGAAGTCACTTTTGCCGCTCGTTTGTTCTTTGGCAGTCGTCGCGGTCAATCCCGATGACATGTTGTTGATCGTATCGGAAATAAATCGAACAGAACCATCCGCAAGTGTCGCATTTACGCCCCCTGAATGGTTGCTCGAAGGAGCATAAACGCCCATGCCACTAGTGTCGCCCCAGCCATCCGCATATGTATCATTACTAGCATTACATGATGGTGCATTTGGCGGACTAACTGTGTGGAATGACCCGCAGAAAGAGCGACCATCTGCCAAACGAGCACCTCTCGCATTTCCCTGCATTGTACCAGTGGATATGTAGATACGCTTGTTTGCCGTGTCGGCAACATTGGCGGTGCTGCAAAGATCGAGCGGCTTTGTCGGAAGTGTTGTGCCACTGATATTTTTAATGAGATTTCCTTTGATATTTTTCTGGCCGTTTTCGCCTGCAACGGCTTCTGAATAAGCAATCGTGTTGCTCGTGCCATCCACAACAGAGGCCATTGATTGCCACGCACCCGACGTAAACATGCCACGTCGACCAGTTGCAGTGTTGTGACTGATGGCATCGCCGCGCGACATGCAGTAACCAGTCCGGGAAGTACCATCAGCCGCAGCTTTGCCGGTCGTGTCAGATGGACAAATAAACGCCGAATTCGGTCCAAATAGTGGTTTTTTGTCGTTCGGAACAGTAGTGGTTGCCACATCGGAATAGGTTCCTGTAATTCGGTCGCCTTCCCATGGATTAAGTGTGGTGTGGGTTCTCATGATGGTACTCATGATGGCATCATATCTTGCTCCTTGTTCGGTAAAAGGAAACAAGAAAATTAAACCACTGTAATCAGAGCTCGCCCAAGTTCCACCGCCATCTTTTTGGAAAACGATTGTGTTTGTTGCGCCGGGAAAGCCGTTTTTGGTGTCGTGATAGTTGTGGAGAGCAATTCCAAGTTGTTTGAGATTGTTCGTACACTGCATTCGTCGAGCGGCTTCTCGGGCTGCTTGCACGGCAGGAAGGAGCAGAGCGATCAAAACGCCGATGATGGCAATGACGACCAGAAGCTCAACAAGAGTAAAAGCGAGTCTTAATTGTATTCTCATTTTCAGGTTCCTTTTGTGGAAAAAATAAAAAAATAAAACGAAACAACCGCTTTCTACGAAAGCGGGCTAAACCGGCGGCCCGCCGATGAAATTCTAAACACTCGTCCATCATTGTAAACAAATTATCGCAAAAGTCAACAGAAAATAAATAATTATTTTTTGATCAACGTGTAAATGTAATGTCGCATATTGACGACTTCTGACCATCTGTCAATAGCATGGACAACACACGCCACAATTTGTTGCGGTTTCTATCGGCAATACCGGAAAGTTGTAAATTTTGACCATGATTTCTGACAATCGAGACAAAATGTCTCAAGATGATCGTTTTTGATGACGATAAACAAGATGCGTCTATACTCCGTTTTCTGGGTGCAAGGAAACTATGTCAACACGAATTATTTTAATATTTTTTTTGCTTTTGATCTCTTTTTTGGGTTCTGGTTGTAGTTCCGAAAAAGATTTGTCTGTTGAAACTTCGCGTGCTGTTTCCAAAACGACATCACCCATTGTTTTCATGGCAGATTATGAAGAAGCCAGAAATTTTGCCAAACAAAATTCGAAGCCGGTATTGGTCGTTTTTACCGTTCCACACAATACTTCGACTTCACCAATTTTTGAGGCGTTGTTCCGAGACCCAGATGTGAATCCACTCCTCGAAAAATTTGTCTGTGTTCAGGTGAATGGAGTAGTCGAACAAAAATTGTGTGAATCACTTAAAATAAAAGGCTTTCCAACAACTTTGCTGCAAACTCCGAGTGGCACAGAATTGTATCGTTTCGTGGGAAAACCTTCTGTTGAAGAAATAACATTCCAAATGCACATCGCACTTCAGTCAACCGCATCGAAAAGTGTCGTTCATTTGAGAAAATAGATCGTTTTTACCGAATTTTCTTGCTCGACTCTTTTTCATCGAGACTTTTCATGCGACTGAAATTGATTGCGTGCGAAATTCTTTTTCGGGAATTTTGTGCCGCCGCCGCTGTTTCCAAAAATCGAATTGATGTCGAATTTCTGCCAAAAGGATTGCACGATATTGGTCGAAATGGAATGTCTCGCCGCTTATCCGAAGCAATTGCCTCGGTAAATGAATCGGATTATGATGCCATTTTGCTCGGTTATTGTCTGTGCAGTGGCGGAGTGGTCGGACTTTCGGCCAAAACGATTCCACTTGTCATTCCACGCGCACACGATTGTATCACGCTTTTTCTCGGCGATAAAAAGCGTTATCAAGATTATTTTTCACAAAACAGCGGCGTTTATTTCAAAACGACTGGCTGGATCGAACGCGGCGACGGACTTTTTCAGGGCGACGGCGGAAAATCGGGGCTTTCTTATTCTCGTGAATCGCTCATCGAAAAATATGGCGCAGAAAATGGGACGTACATTTGGAATCAACTGGCTGGAATGTCGCACTATTCAAAATTGGCATTCATCGAAACTGGTCTGGAACCAGACGATTCGTTTGAAGCGGGAACGCGGCAACTGGCCGCCGAACGGAACTGGACATTCGAAAAACTCACCGGCGATTTGTCGCTGATTCATCGCCTTTTGGACGGCTCGTGGAACGAATCAGATTTTTTAGTTGTTTCACCAGGAGAAAAAATCGAATTTTCTTATGACGACAATATCATTGTGTCGCTGTGATGCACTCGACATTGTATTGCCTGATAGTAATCAATGCAGTACAATGAATGGAGATTTGTGTGTTTAGCTCGCTTTCGCAGAAAGCGGTTGTTTCTAAAACACGTCTCCAGCGATTTTTTCCTCGAAAAACCATGTCTGAATACCAAACACGTTCACAGTTCGATGATGCACTTCGCGGTTTTTATCAGGACCACGACGAAGTGCGACCAGATGAGAATGTAGATTATCGTTCTTTGACGGCCGAATCGGTCGGTTCCCTAATTCTCGGATTTTTATCAATTCTCACATTTGTCCATCCGATTTTCGCCGTTTTTCCTATTATCGGAATAGTTCTCGGAGTCGTTGCCATTCGTAAAATACTTGGTGCTTCTGAAGTTCTCGGTGGCATCGGGATTTCCTCATCAGGTGTCGCACTCTGTTTTCTCGTCGGAGTCAGTGGGATTTGTTATCAGTATTATATTTCATCTTTTTCAGTGCCGCTCGGATATGTCGAAATTGATTTTGCGATGCTCGCAGCCGATCCGACCACTGGTCGCATTTCACCGGAAGTGTTGGCACTGGCCACTCGCACAGATGAACGGGGACAAATCATTCCTGGTCCGCGTGTTTTCATCGAAGGATTCATGTTTCCCACTCGCAATATGACAGCTATCGACAATTTTATGCTTGTTCCGTCGCTTCAACATGGGCCTTTTGGGGCAGTCAAACGTCGTGAAACCGAAATGATTGATGTCAAACTTTCCGGCGGCGAGACAGTCGATTATCGTACATCACCAATTCGTGTTGGCGGTCTCCTTTCGATCAAAGACGACTACAAACCTGGTGAGGTTCCATATCAAATCAATGCCGATATTGTGCGATAATATACCCGCTTATCATCAATTAGATGTTTAACCCGCTTTCGCAGAAAGTGGTTGTTTTAATACACTGCTTATTATCAATTAGATGTTTAACCCGCTTTCGCAGAAAGCGGTTGTTTTAATATACTGCTTATCATCAATTAGATGTTTAATCCGCTTTCGCAGAAAGCGGTTGTTAATGACACGGACATAATCATTTCTCCTCTCACGACATCCATGCGGCGTATTAAATAAGGCAAAAAGAAAATCAAAAATTCGTAAATGTATTCATAAAATCAATAACATTCTTCATTTTTCATAATTGTGTTACGAACAATCCACCTCGGAATAAAAAGTCTTTTGCTGCATCCGATGCGTTCGATGCTGACCGTTTTGGGCATTTTCATTGGTGTTGCCAGTGTGATTTGGCTAATGGCAATTGGCGAAGGAATCAGTCTCAAAGCACAAGAGCAGATAGAAAGTCTCGGCGCGAACAACATCATTGTTCGCACATTGAAGCCAGCAAATCCAGATATGGCGACGATGGGCCGTCGCTCCGTCCCGAGCTATGGACTAAAACGAGAAGATTATGAACGTATTCTTTCCACTATTCCAACAATTGTGGCATCAATGCCGGTTCGTGAAATTCGTCGCACTTTTGCGAGTGGAAACAAGGAGTGTGATGGCCGACTCGTGGGAACGACTCCGTTTTACTCGCAAATGTCGCAGATAAGTATGGACCGAGGAACATTTTTGACAGACCTCGATTTACGCGATGCAAAACCACACTGTGTTCTATCTGCTGGAATTGCGGAAAAACTTTTTCCTTCGGCTGATCCAATTGGAAAAACGGTGCGTATTCAGACTAATAATCGCGGCGACTCAGGATATACCTTTCAAGTAATCGGAGTGGCAAAACCACGCGGAGCGACCGCAGGAGTCGGCGGTTCATTATCGGGACAAGATTTCGCAAGTGATATTTACATTCCGATTTCGACACTCTGGAATCGAATGAGTGACATGGTTTTGATTCGCAAAAGTGGAAATTTTGAAGGTGAAATTGTTGAATTATCCCAAATTACATTGCAAGTCGATTCACGGAAAAACGTCAAAGAAACGGCAGATATTATCAAAGGCACACTGGGACGATCTCACAAAGACAAAGAAGATTTTGCCGTCGTCGTTCCACTGGAGTTGTTGGAACAAGCGGAGACAACTCGTATCATGTTCAACATATTCATGGGGCTGATCGCGGCCATTTCGCTTGTTGTCGGCGGTATTGGCATCATGAATATCATGCTGGCAACAGTGACGGAGCGAACGCGAGAAATTGGAATTCGGCGTGCGCTCGGTGCGAAAAGAGGTGACATCATCCAGCAATTTCTTGCAGAAACGGTCGTTTTGTCGGTCGTCGGGGGCACCATCGGAGTCATCGTCGGACTTTCATGCACTCCTGTAACAATTATTGTTATGAGCTTTTTACAAAATCAAATGCCGGAAGTCATTAAAACACTGCCGCCGATTGTGCAGGAGATTCGACCGGTGATTGTTCCACTTTCCATTCCAATCGCTTTTTTCATTTCGGTCGTGATTGGAGTCGTTTTTGGTTTATATCCAGCTTATCGAGCCGCCGCGATGGACCCAATTGAAGCTCTCAGGCATGAATAAATTATCTCATACATGAATGAATAATCGGCGCACACTGTAAAAAACCGAAAATTTTTTCAAATACGTTTACTTTTTCACACTTTCGGACATTTCATACCTTTTACACTTTTAGGATTTAACACTTTCACTTTCACTTTCACACTTTTCACCACATCAAAGGCAAAACAATCAGCATGACACAGCAAGAAAAGCAAGAAGCAGGAACCGGCATCGTTTTGGAAGCAGCCAGACGTGAAAAATTACGCAAAATCGAAGAACTCGGATTCGATCCCTGGGGAGCACGGTTTGACGATCATCTGCCGATCAAAAATGTTCGAAACATGGAATCGCAAATTATCGTTTCAGAACCCGACGAACAAGGACACACGCAGCAGAGCGGCCCGAAAATAAGAATCGCAGGACGCATCGTCCTCCAAAGAAAAAAAGGAAAACTAATTTTTCTCGATTTGTGGGATTGGTCTGGAAAAATCCAAATTCTAATTGGTGCAAACCAAGTCGGTGAAACGAATTGGGAACTTGCCCAGTGTTTCGATTTGGGGGACATCATTGGAATTGATGGCGAATTGATGCGAACTCGCACCGGAGAATTGTCTGTCAATGCGGCCACTTTGCACTTCCTCTCAAAATCACTCGAAACGCCGCCGGCCAAATTTCATGGATTGACCGATCCAGACCTTCGCAGTCGAATGAGATACATGGACCTTGTTCACACAGAGGGGGTGTTGGAACGAATGCTCCGCCGAACAAAAATTGTTCAGTCTGTCAGAAATTCTCTCGCCGAAAATGGATTTGTCGAAGTGGAAGGTCCCACTCTGCACACAATTGCAGGTGGTGCTGCGGCAAGACCTTTTGCGACGCATCACAATGCACTCGACATTCCACTCGTTCTCCGAATTGCTCTCGAACTCCATTTGAAACGACTTCTTGTCGGCGGAATGGAACGTGTTTATGAACTCGGACGTGTTTATCGAAATGAAGGAATCGATCAAAAACATAATCCAGAATTCACGATGCTCGAAGTTTATCAGTCTTATGGCGATTATAGAAGCATGATGGATTTGACCGAAAAGATTATTCTCGATGCGCTCAAAGCAACCGAGCAGGGATTCGTGGTTCCCTGGAACGAAATGGAAATAGATTTCACGCCGCCATTTGCACGAAAGTCTTATGATGATTTGATTCGAGAAGAGACCGGCATTGATCCAACCAACTCTGATGCAATTATCGAATATGCCAAATCAATCGGTTTGGACGTGGCTGGAAAACATCATGATGTCATAAAAAATGAAGTTTTCGAGGAAAAAGTCGAAGGAAAGTTGATCGATCCGACTTTCGTGATTGATTATCCGGCCAGTATTTGCCCACTGACAAAACGAAAGCGGACCAATCCGAACATTGCCGAGCGATTCGAGCTTTTCGTGCATGGCATGGAATTGGCAAACGCATACACGGAGTTGAACGACCCAGATTTGCAAGAACAGCTTTTCAGCAGCCAACTTGCTGGTCAAAAAGCGGACGAAAGTATGGCCAAAATGGATCGTGATTTCATCAAAGCACTCAAACATGGAATGCCCCCGGCCGGTGGACTTGGAATTGGCATCGACCGTCTTTGCATGCTTTTGACGAACACCTCATCAATAAGGGAAGTCATTTTATTCCCACTGCAAAGACCACAATTGTGAGGCGTTTGCATGAAAGAAAAACACCCAAATTTCCGAGCGCATACATAAATGTAACTCGGCGGAGCAAACTGAATTTCAGTGTTTTGCTGCAAAATCGAATACGAAATTTCGTTAGAATCACCTATTTTTATTTGTTTTTTCAAAGAAATATCGTTTTTTTCGATGATTTTAGCGATTTTTTCGATTGTCCTATTGACATATATGCAAATACATGGCAATATATTTGTCCTTAGGAGGGTTTTAGTCGATTAGGAGTTGGCTGTATTCAATTAAGTATGGATTCGCAGCATCATACTTTCTTTGTCGATTAAATTTCAAAGCGTGTTTAGAACCTGTGGGGTCTGCGGGAACCGGCGTGGTATCCCACTCGACAGGTTTATCCACATAGTTGTTCGACTTCGAACAACAATTTCAATTTAGGAGGATTTTCTACATGGCAAAAGCCGAGAAGAATGACAAAGCCGCAGTCAAAAAGCCACTGACAAAGACACAACTCATCACCGAAATTGCAACAGCAACGAATCTTGCCAAAAAAGACGTTACTGCTGTTATCGATGGATTTTGTGAAGAAATCAAGAAAAGCTTCGGCAAAAAAGGCCCCGGTGTCTTTGTGCTCCCAGGCTTGATCAAAATTGACAAAAAGAAGGTGAAAGCACAGCCAGCCAAGAAAAATGTGCCGAATCCACTTCGCCCCGGTGAGTTCATCAACAAACCAGCAAAACCGGCCCACGAAAAAGTGCGTGTTCGTGCTCTAAAAGCCCTCAAAGAACTTGTCTAATTAGTAGATGTAGATGTTTCACGATACTTTTGGAGTCACAATTTCGACTTCATTTAGTTCGTGTTTCGTGATTTATTTTGCGCTTCATCAAAGCGGAAAACAACGATCCGGGATATAAATTAAATTCTAATTTCCCGGATTGTTTGTGATGTGAAATCCATTTTATTGAGATGTCCATTGTTTGACAGTGCGCAATTTTTTGTGTGATTATCTCGAAAATGGCAATCCGACTAACAAGCACAATTTTGTCCATTTGGAAACGACTGGACGGCGATGCAAAACGTCGTAATTGATTTTTTCGATGGCACGCAGAATGGCGAGTCCGCCGCGAATAAAAAGAGCGATGTCGTGTCGCACCATTTTGGGAACGGAATTGACGAGTGGCAAACCGGCCAGAAGTCGAGTTCGAGCATCTTCGACCAAATGTGCCATCATCGAACGAAATTGCGGAGAATCTGAGACCGAATCGTCCATTAGTCCAAATTGTTCTGCCACATTCTGCGGAATGTAACTGCGCCCAATTTTTCGATCTCTGGCAACATCTTGCCAAAAATTTGCTAGTTGGAGTCCTGTGCAGATGGAATCCGAAAGTTCTAGCTGTTCATCATTCGGTTTACCATCAGCGATTGTTGGATTCAAAGACCCATATACCAAATGTAAAACAATCCGGCCAACTGGATTTGCCGAATATCGGCAGTATTCGAGCAGTTCGTTCATTGAATAATAATGATGTTGGATTTGATCTTGCCGAAATGCTCGCAAAAGATCGGAAAACGGCTTTTTATGAAGTCGAAATGCCTGAATAATTGGACGAAGTGCGACAAAAACTGGATGAGTTGGAATGGTGATTTCCGCTTCTTTTGCGTCAAAACAGAGGTCTAACTCACGCTCCCACCAATCAAGCAAATCGAGGGCAAGTTTTTTAGCAGATTCCGTGCCATCGTGTTCATCGGCCAAATCATCTGCCCATCGGCAATACGAATAAACCACTGCAAAAGGCCGCCGCAGTTGTTTCGGTAACAAAAAGCTGGCCACTGAAAAATTTTCATAATGAGTGCGCGCCAAATGTTCGCAGTACTCGAATGACTCAGACTCGGTCAATCGCCGCGATGTTCCATGTGGTCCAAATTGTAATAATTCGTCAGAAAAAGAAGGCATATACTATCAACGGCAAAAAATTGGATGTTTAGCCAGCTTTCATAGAAAGCTGTTGTTTTCAAAATCAAGCAAATTTTTACAAACTTTAGAAACTTGGCACGATAAAAAGCGACTTCTTGTTCCATCTATTTTTAGACCGAACAAATTATACACAACAACGCATTTCGAGTTCAGTTTTTCGCCGCGTCGGAAACCGACGGGATTCGTTCCTGAAACCAGAGGCGTTCCATGTCCCGAACACCGGAGGTGTTCAATTATGGTAGAAACGAATTGCCCACCAAAACACACAACTCCGTCGGAGTTGAATTATGGTCACCGATATTGAACCCCGAATGGGGTTCTGACTTTTTTGAAGTTCGTGTTTCTACCATTATTGAATCCCGACGGGATTCAGGACTTTGAAAACGTGACTTTATTCGCGGTGTTGAGTGTATCATTCTCCATGTTTTCCTGCCATTTCGCGGAAATACTGCTCGATTAGTTCTCGATAATGTGGCGGAAATTCCTTTTCAATGTGGAGGAGCGTCGCTTCTCGTTCGTTTTCTGGCATGTCTCCCCATTTTTCAGATGGTGCAAACTCGCGGCGATCCACGTTTCCTGGAGCTTTTTGTTGCAATAAACGACTCGCATCAGCTGGATTATTTGCCTGTTTGCCTCCATTCGATTCGCCACTTTGCTGCTGCTGAATTTGATTTTCCAGCTTTTCAATCCACTGATCGAGAGACTTCATAACATCTTCTTCGGCTTCCTGCGTGTCATCACCTGTGCGCCCTTTTCCAAGCCGACGACGAACATCATTCATTTTGCGTTTAAGCTGATCGGATTGGTTCGACTCTGTTTCTTGTTGTAACTCAAATTCGAGGAGTTTTGCCATTTCTGAATAACGACGCGGAATTTTTTGGTGTGTTTCTTTCTGTAACAACTCCTGTTTTCGATATTCTTTCAGCGACTCCGCACCTTTTTCCAACTTGCCAAAATGATGGGCCACAATCGCTCGATGAATCGAAAGTCCAAGTGGATTTTCGCACAAATCAAGAGATGGTTCGTCTAATATGTTTTCCGCCTCATCGAATAATCGTGCTTGTACTAATTTTTGTGCCAAATAAAATCGTAAAATGGCCTGCAATTTTTCAGCACGAACTGTTTTTTCATTTTCCAACTTGTCGGTTTCGGATTTATTTATTTGGGATTTGGCATCGGTTTTGGACACGATACTTTCCGATATTTTGGTATGATGCGTGGTTTGTGTGGCAGGTTCGTCTTGATTTAAATGTTCGACATGAGTTTGGAGCGGCAATTGAGGTAATACAATTGGTTTTCCGAATGGCAACTCGTTCCAGGCCAGTGCATCACACGCTTCGAGATATTCCGCAATTTTCGGAGATATGTTTCGGGCATCTGCGATCTGCGATTCAAATGGAGTTAATTCGGCGCATAACTTGGATTCCACCATCAAAAATGAAACCAAAATGAATAAAAATGCAATCATTCGTTGTCGAACGGTTTGGAGTTGAAACTAAACTTGTTAGCACGAATAGTCTAACCATGAATTTTCGACTTTTTATCACGAAAGTCAATCAGGGGCGATAGAAAACGCCGTTTCTCTGTGTGTAATAAAATTTTATCCGTTCAATAAAATAGATTTTTTGCGATGCAAAATTCGCGTTCACGTTTGACGAGTGGCGAGCCGCCGGCGTAAGTCGGCGGTTTTGTTTTGGCGGTTTTGTTTTGGCATCGGAATTCGTTCCCGAACACCGGCGGTGTTCAATAATGGTAGAAACGAATTGCCCTCAAAAACACACAACACAACTCCGTGAGAAGTTGAATAATGGTCACCGATATTGAACCCCGAATGGGGTTCGGACGTTTTTGATGTTCGTGTTTCCACCGATATTGAATCCCGACGGGATTCGGAAATGCCATTTCCGGCTGTTACTGAACGGCTGGAATTTTTTCTTTCACGGAGACGCAGTTCACGGAGGATTTGTTCCCGTGCCTCTGTGCGAAAAATAAACCGTCAATGCGCTCCCGTTGGTCGCTCCTTTCCGGTTTCTATTTTGTCAATTTCATCAAAAACGAAAACTTGTTCGCAGACTGGGTTTGCTCGCATCTCGTTTTTTTGGGATATTGACAAATGTTTCGGACATCATTATACTGCGGTTTTGCCATTGTTTGTACATTTTTTGCGACCATGACACTGACGACATTTTCTCTTTTTATCGGTGGTCTGGCAGCAGCGGCGATTCCCGTTTTGCTCCATCTTTTGATGCGTGGAAAACCGAAACGAATCGAATTTCCAGCTTTGATGTTTCTGAAAAAAAAATTGTCGATACAACGACGAACTTATCAGTTAAAACATTGGATTTTGCTAGTTCTTCGCATTCTACTTTTTGTTTTGTGCGGACTGGCTCTTTCGCGTCCCATCTTGAAAATGGCCGACTGGTTTCCCAGTCTTGCTATTCAGACATCCGCAAATGAACGAAGTTTCGCCAGTCAATTGTCCCTCTCACTTGGAAGTCAGGATGCCCCAGTCGCCGCCGCAATTGTGATCGATTCATCGCTGAGAATGGGATATGTCGCCGAAAATCAGACACGTCTTGATCTTGCAAAAAAATATGCACGATGGATATTAAACCACCTGCCACAAAATAGCAGCATCGCAATTATCTCATCGGAACACGAAATTCCGACATATCAAGTTGATCCACTTGCAGCCGAGGAAAAAATAGAGCGACTGCAATTGACTCCGATTAGCAAAAGTATTGCTAATTCCGCTCTGGACGCACTCAATTTGCTCCAAAAAACCCCACTCGAACAGCGAGAATTGTATATTTTGACCGACTTAGCACAGTCCAGCTGGCCCACTGATGTCGCTGCATCACTCCAAAAAGTCGTACAAAACATGCAAAAATCTGACGACTTTTTCACATCGTCAATTTCCGAACTTGGTATTTTTGTCGTCGATGTCGGAGTAATGAAACCAGTAAATTCTGCAATTGATGCCATTTCGATGATTCCAAAAGTTGCCGCAAGTGACACGCCAGTGCGAATTGATGTCCAAATGTCGCATCTCGGACCAACCGAAAAAAAAATTGTCGAGGTTGTTCTGATAGAAAAACTGGGAAATTCAGAACAAGAGCAATTATACGCATCAAAAACGATTGATTTTCCAGAAGGGGATTCGCGGCGACAACTCTCTTTCTCCCTGTCTGGATTCGATGCGAAACCGCATCAGGGAAAAATTCGTTTTCGTGCCAGCGACGCACTTGTTGAAGATGATGAAGCGTGGTTCACCATTTCCGTTCAAAACCCATGGCGACTTTTGATCTGTGCGCCACAACCGATTCGAGAAACGACGATCTATTTGAAGCAGGCACTAGAAACGATTCCAATCGATGTCGAAATCTGTTCGTTCGCCGAGCTTTCTGAAAAGACACTCTCGGAAATGCAACAATTTCGAGGAATTTTTCTGCTTGATCCGACACCGCTTTCGAGTTCCATCTGGAAAAAATTGGCCGATTATGCCGCGCTGGGATTCGGAGTCGGCGTTTTTCTTGGTCCGAATGTCGGCGGAGCAGATGGACTTCTGTCGTTCAATGACCCCGCCGCACGATCTGTTCTCGGCGTGAATTTGGTGCGACATGCAATTGATTCAGATGGAGAAACATGGATGGTGCCAAAAAACGAATCGTCTCCAATTCTATCTCCATTCAAAGAAGCCGCTATTGAGACAATTCCTTGGAGCGAAAACCCTATTTTTCGTTATTGGGAAACGGCAAATGCCTCGCCGCAGTCGGAAGTGGAATTCGTTTTTTCAGATGGACGGGCAGCAATTTTGACCCAGAGAATCGGACGTGGAAAAACGGTCACTGTCACCACGCCTATTTCAGAGCTTCCTGAAACGCCGCGCAGATGGAATATCCTGACACGAGGAGATGCCGCATGGATTTTCATACTCCTCGCAGAAGGAATCGCAAAAGAAATGATTGGTGTCGCAGATCAATCATTCAATTTTGTTACTGGAGAGCCGATAGTTTTGCGACCGAATGTCGAACCATTTCCAGAAACATGCCTGCTCGGATCGCCATCTGGAAGATCAACACGGCTGGCTCCCGATGTCACAAAGCGAGAAATCATCATTCCGGCACAAATTGAACGTGGGAATTATCAAGTCCGTTCAGGCGGAACTCGTGGAATACTTGATATTGGTTTCAGTATCAATTTGCGAAAAGGAATCACAAATTTACAACGAATCGAGCCATCTGAACTCGATATATTTTTCGGAAAAGGAAAGTATCGAATCGCCAAAACACCGCAAGAAGTCGAATTTGGGATTGCAAGACGGCGAATCGGACAAGAAATGTTCACACTTATTATTATTTTTGTCGCTCTCATTTTTGTCGCCGAAGGTATATTCTCAAATCGATTTTACGGAAAATCAACGTCAAATAATCT
>JBOFGF010000132.1:0-1702 GCA_051649005.1 Thermoguttaceae bacterium
CGATTCCTTTTTCGTGCGCCTCCTCAATGTCGGTCGCCAAATCATGCAAAAATCGCTGGTGCGCCTCGTCTAATGAACGAAGTCGCTCGTCCCGATTAAATTGCCGGTACTTCTCATACGCCTGTTCGACCACCGGATGATCCTGTAATATCGCTGACATCTCTGCCTCGCTTTTCAAATGTGAATGATAAAAAAATTCCACCCAAACTCGCAATGCAGACGGCAATTTGCCCGCCCGATCTATCTTTGTCGCCGTCACTTCCAATATGTGCATCTGCAATAAATCAGTCAAAATGACTCGCGGATCAGCCTTCGCCGTCAATCGAAACGAATTGTGAATGCTCGAAAGTGCATCGAACATCTCAAATGTCGTCACGGCAATGGCGACGACCGAACGGAGCGACGAATACGGCGAACCCAAAAGCATTTGACCGCCGAACGTCCGGCATCCATAATACGTTATTCGGTCGGCGAATGTCACTCGCTCCGACGTTTGAAACTCGACAGTAAACAAGCCGCCTAGTTCATCGGTCGCTTTGATGTCGAGAATGGTATATTTGTCGGTGACGAACGTGGCCGGATTGAATGGATTTTTTGCCTCGACTGCTTTTACCGGTGGCTGTCCATCACTTTCTAAAACGGCATTGATGAAGTCGAGCAAGATCGATTCATTTCCGGGCGTTCCAAAGAGAAAGTGGATGAACGTATCCCGAAAGGCGGGAATCGGCGGCTTTTGTTTGTCGGTGGGAGGTGTTTCGCTCATCCCTATATTGTACACACTTTTTGAATCCAGTTCAAGTACATCGTTTTCAGCGAACGGTAAATAAAAAACTGAGGCCGCTTCGGACATGGAGGGGTGTCAGGTGACACCCCTGATGTCTATTTGGAAACCGGCAAGAAAGAAGGGAACGACACAAATAGTCGCATCTTGTTACGAAGGAACGCACTGGTCGCAAACAGAATCTTGTTGCCAATTCGGTTCATGTAGGGTTATCGGGCGTTTGGGAGCGGTTTTTGGGAGTTGTGGAGTGCTATAACGCAATCGAGGCTTTTTTGCGGCAGATTCGTTTGGGAAGACTGGGCAAGTTGCATCGCGCCGGCGTTGCTATTCATCGTGATACGAAACGAGGGGTGCGGTTTCATTGGAGCACGCGTCTTTTACATATTTCAATGAACCGTTTCGCATCATCCAGTTTTGAAAACGAGGCTTCCCAATGTGCGGGAGTGTTCTCGTCCCATTCAAAGACGTTGAACCTCCCATTGGATTGATTGACCTTCCAGCCAACGGGCTGCCGGATCAGCTTGGTTACTTCCAATACGGCATACGCTACTATTGTTTTCTTTCGGCTGAGGTAGGCAAATAATTTCGTTAGTTCTTGGCGTAACTGCGGAATGTCAGGGAAAATATAGAATCGCAGTAAATTTAGCTGGAGTGTAAAATTTGCCATACGACCATTATTAAATAGGCAATAAGATTCCTTCCTTGCCCAGTTGCTATAACTTTCCAGCGATGATGTCGCAGAGTAAGGCTTTCGCCATAAAATAAAATACCCAAATACAAACACATTTCGTGCGATTTTCGTGTCGATGTTCGTGAATTTCGTGGTTAAAATAAGATTTTTCTCTCACAGAGGCGCAGAGGACACGGAGGATTTGTCGTCATTTCTCTGTGTCCTCCGTGCCCCTGTGCGAAAAAAATGAA
>JBOFGF010000133.1:0-14423 GCA_051649005.1 Thermoguttaceae bacterium
CTCCTCGAAGTAACTGGCCCAGACCACCGCAAAACATTCAACATTGGAGTGAGAATAGGCGGAAAAGCCTTTCCGTCTGCGTGGGGAGCCACTAAAAAAGAGGCAGAACAACGAGCCGCCGAAAATGCGATGGCCGTGCTTTTAGGTGAGCAGCCACCATATTTACATTAAACTTGTACGGAAATTCCTCCAATTTATTGTAAAAAGGTCGAAAAACAGGAAATCTGTTTTGAGGAAGGAATCTGACATGCGAGCAGGTTATACTCTTTTAGAAATAATGTTGGCCACGACCATTTTGGTGATGGGACTTGTCGTGATTTTTCACACGACAGATTTAGCACGCAAAAAATCAATTGCTGCATCTGATCTGGCAAATGTTCAACTTGCATGTCAAACGCACTTAAACGAGATTCTGGCAAGTCGTGCTCCGATTCGACCTTCGCCGCCGAAAAGTGTGGATGGTGTTTATAATTGGTTCTTTTGGACAGAATTGAAGGCATCGCCGCAACAAAATTTGTGCGTTCTTCTTATCACCGCACAAAAAATGTCATCAAATGGCACCACACCAATCGGCTCACCATTTTTTATTTTGCGATGGATTCCTCTTTCTCGTGCCGAATTACCAAAATCACCGACCGGATTCGACCAAACGAATGAATTTGGAGACCCTTTTTGGTGATTTATTCGAAATATGGCAAAAATCGCAGCTCAATAAAATTTTACTGTGTCACTTCGTTATATTTTTTACACTTTTTTTGCATACTTTCTTTTCACTATTCATTTTGGTATAATGTTCGGTTGTATGTTGGATGGTTTGTTTTTTACGCTTTTATAAAGGACTTTGTTTATGACATTCACTCGTCGTTCTTTTCTGAAATCTTGTGCTGCGGTCAGTGGTGCGGCAATTTTTCCCGCCTCTATTTTTGCGCAAAATGCCACTCCGACTGCGGCAGATGTCGAAGCTCTCGCCGTGAAAGGTGATGTTCGGCAATCAGTCTCGAAATGGTGTTTTGGCTCTTTTCCACTCGAAGAATTTTGTAAAATTGGTAAAAAAATCGGTCTCGTCGGTGTCGATTTGCTCAGTCCAAATGAATGGGACACGATGCTCAAACAAGACATGATTGTTACTATGGGAAATGTCCCCGGCGCAGGAATTCCTGTCGGATTCAATCGACTCGCACATCATGACAAACTGATTGAAGCATATCAAGCTGTCATTCCGATTGCTGCCGAAAAAAAGGTTCCAAACTTGATTTGCTTTTCGGGAAATCGAGAAGGAATCAGCGAGGAAGAAGGAGCCGAAAATTGTATTGTCGGTCTGAAACGTCTAATGCCGACAGCTGAAAAACATGGTGTCAACATTGTTATGGAGCTTCTAAATAGCAAAGGACACAAAGATTATCAGGCGGACACGACTCCCTGGGCCGCTGAAATGGTGCGGAAAGTCGGAAGTGACCGACTCAAATTGCTCTTTGACATTTATCACATGCAGCGAATGGAAGGCGACCTCATCGAAAATATTCGCAAATACAAAGACGTGATTGGTCATTATCACACCGGAGGCAATCCAGGGCGAAATGACATTGATGATTCCCAAGAAATTTATTATCCGGCAGTCATAAAAGCCATCAAAGAAACTGGTTACAAAGGTTTTGTCGCCCACGAATTTATGCCCAGAAAGGGGATTGACTCGCTCAAAAAAGCGATTCAAATTTGCGATGTCTGAAATGGTTTGCTTCCAGAGACCGCCGCTTTCCATGAAAGCGAGCGGGGCCAAATTTCTCACCGGGGCACCTCTATTTATCCATGTTCCTGCGATTTTGAACGCGAAAACCCCGCAAATTACAGTGTCCGCGTTTTTGAAAAATGGATTATTAGATGTGCCAATCATTTAACTCACCTTTTAATAGACTTGCTCGGAAACGTATCAGGAATTTCCACATTTTGTCGAAAATAGTTTTTTTAGGACAAAATAAGGAGTTTTTTGGGGATTTGTCGAGCAAGTCGTAATATCTTTTTACATGAAACAGCCATGAAACAAATTTTTTCACAAACTGTGGTTTTGTTCTCTTTTGTCATCTTTTTTCTTATCGTTTTAAGTGGTTTTACTATTCTTGGGGAAGAAGTGAACTTGTCGGAAGTGAACTGGTCGCTCAAAAAAGGGAATGTTTGGGCAAAAAATCCTGAATCAATTAAACAAAATCAAGAAAAAGATGGAGTGATTCACATTGAACACACCGGCGAAAAAGACTGGGCACTCAGTGAAGGCGTGAGAATTCCGGTCAAACCGGGCGACGTTTTCGAGATGAACGCCAAATTGAAAAAAACCGGCGGTTCTGTCTCAATTGCTGTGATTACTCGAAAAGCAAAAGGCGAAACAATTTTGTGGAGTTATGCTCAAAAAGATTGTGCGGAAGATGGGGACTGGATTCTTTGCACATCTAAGTTCATGGTTCCCTTCGGAGTCGAAACAATTGAACCACGAGTAATGGGATATTCTCCCTCCTCTGTCTGGATTGAAAGTTTTACTCTCAAAAAAACTAATGAAAGCAAATTAGTGTCAGTGGACGATGCTCCGGTTATTCTCGAAAATCAATTCCTAAAAGTTGAATTGATTCCGGCGACGGGATTGTTTGCCATCACTGATAAACGAACAAAAAGAACTTGGACGCAGGCAACATCGTCAGCAAAAGTCATTGCAATTCCGTCCAAAACAGGTGCAAAATCATCTATTCGCCTCATCAATACAGAAACGATGACCGAATTTGCGGCAACTCTGCACATCGAACCGAATCGACCAGAGTTGGTGCTTCGACTCGAAGGAGAAGGTGAGTTGTCCGGCTCCGTGGCTTATCCAAATCCATTTCAATCAAAGCCGGGCGACCGACTGATTATTCCGATGAATGAAGGAATCAGTTATCCGGTCGAAATGCGCGACATAAAAATACAGCGTCTCGTCGGATATGGCGGACATGGCATTTGCATGGCATTTTGGGGACAAATCGAAGATGCAAATGGCTCTGGAATGATGGCCATTCTCGAAACGCCCGACGATATTGCCATCGATATTAAACGACACGACTCTGAATTGCTCCAAGTGAACGCGCTTTGGGAACCATCATGTGGGCAATTTGGATATACACGTTCAATTCGATTTGTCTTTTTCGATGAAGGGGCACACGTCGCCATTTGTAAAAGATATCGAGAATATGCCAAAGAAATCGGTCTTTTCAAACCATTTACCGAAAAAGTAAAAGAAAATCCCAATATCGATCTCCTTCTCGGAGCGGCGAATATTTGGTATTGGAACAATGATCGCATGAAAATTGTCCGCGAAATGAAGGAATTGGGCATGGACAAACTTCTCTGGAGTGGTGGTGGCAGTGGCGACGACATCGCCGCAATGAACAAATTGGGGGGCGTTTTGACGAGTCGATATGACATATATCAGGATATTATGGACCCTGCGAGATTTAACGAAGTCGCATATGTTCATGGCGACTGGACGACAGATGCGTGGCCGCACGACATCAATTGGAGCAAATCAGATGGCACTTGGCGAAAAGGATGGGAAGTCGAACAGAAGGATAAATCGAAGCCGCGTATTCCCTGTGCGGTGATCTGCGACTCAAAAGCTGTTCCTTATGCGAAAAAACGAATCGCAGAAGAGCTGAAAACGAAGCCTTTCACCGCGAGATTCATCGACACGACAGTTGCCGCTCCCTGGTTTGAATGTTATAATCCAGACCATCCAATGACACGCAGTGATAGTCGCCGCCATAAAATGGAATTGCTGAAAACGATTTGCGATTTCAAACTGGTTTGTGGCAGTGAGACCGGTCACGACGCATCTGTGCCGTTTTGTGATTTTTATGAAGGAATGCTGAGTCTGGGTCCATATCGAGTCCATGAATCTGGCCGCAATATGATTCAAGTGATCGAAGACGTTCCGCCACAAATCATTGAGTTCCAGTTGAATTCTGCTCTGCGTTTGCCACTGTGGGAACTCGTTTATCACGACTGTGTTGTCGCGCAGTGGTATTGGGGGGACTACAATAACAAACTTCCGAAAGTGTGGAAAGAGCGAGACCTTTTTAATGTGTTATATGGAACACCGCCGATGTACATGTTCACGCAAGAAAACTGGAACGCGAATAAAGAAAAATTTGCCGCAAGTTACAAGGTGGCCACTGAAACAGCAAAAAAAGGGGCATATTCTGAAATGACGGACCACAAAATCCTCTCACCTGATCGGCTCGTTCAGCAAACCGTTTTTTCAAATGGTTTAGTGGCAACTGTCAATTTCAGTGATAAATCGTTTACTCTAAAAAATGGTGAAACTATTCCTGCAAAGTCGGCAAAAGTCACCGGCGGACAGAAACTGACAAAATAATACCAGCAAAATAAAGACATTTTTGTCTTTACTTGTTTCTTTTTTTCTGGTAAACTGATTTACATGTGGAATGGCGGCGGCAAAAAATTGCAGCCGCTTCTAAAAATGCACACTATTAAACAGTAAAAAATAAAACCTGCAAACAATATCACTCCTTTCAAAGTAGGGGTTCCTGATCAGACCGGGGGTGTTCGGACGCACAAATAAACACTACTGCCTCGTTTTGTCGTGTTTATTATTTGACTGTTCATAAAACGGAGTATTTTTTTAGTATCCGCAGTAAATCAACTTCTTTTTTAATAACAATTACAACAACGATAATAACAACAACAACAATTACAACAATAACAAAAATTACATGAAAATTACTCTTTCTTGGATGTTGGGAGCGATGCTTCCTTTTTTTGTTGCTGCTTTTTGCTCATTTTTTTTAACTATCACACTTTTCACAACAAATCCAATTTCAGCCGAGGAAACAGCATCTTTGAAAACCAAAACTACGATGTCCGAAAACAAAAAAATTATCCCGCCAGAACAGTTTTCTCTCGATCATGAAATGCCGACGCAAATTGCGGAAAACTGGGATATCAAGTGGGTTCAACCGGTTTCGGAAATTAAATCAACCGCATACATGTATCAGCACAAAAAGACGGGGGCCCCTCTGCTTTTCCTTCAATCGGATGACGACAATAAAGTTTTTTGCATCAGTTTTCGGACTCCGCCGACGGACAGCACGGGAATTGCACATATTATGGAACATTCCGTTTTGTGCGGATCGGAAAAGTTTCCGTCGAAAGAGCCGTTCGTAGATCTTTTGAAAGGTTCGCTTCAAACTTTTTTGAACGCATTCACCGCCGATGACCGCACGATGTATCCGGTCGCCAGTCGAAATGACAAAGATTTCAATAATTTGATGAACGTATATTTGGATGCAGTTTTTTTCCCGAAAGCAGCCAAAACGCCAGAAATTCTTATGCAAGAAGGATGGCATTACCAAGTCGATCCCGAAACTGGAGAATTGAAATATAATGGAATCGTTTTCAATGAAATGAAGGGCGTTTATTCTTCGCCGCAGAGCATTTTGTATCGAACGATTCAAAAGTCGATGTATCCCGATTCGACGTACACAAATGACTCCGGCGGAAATCCTGATGCTATTCCGAATCTCACTTTTGAACAATTCAAGCAATTCCATGACAAGTTTTATCATCCATCCAATTCGATGATTTATTTGTACGGAAATGGTGACATCTGGAAACATCTCGAATTTATCGACAAAGAATATCTAAGTCGGTTTGACAAACTCGATGTTGATGCGAAAGTCATTCCACAGCCTGCATTTTCTGAACCGAAAAAAATTATTGCCGAATACTCGATTGATCAGGATGACTCGACTGACGACAAAACATTTTTGAGCATGAATTATCTTCTCACTGAAAGTCTTGATGATGTCGAGCTTCATTATGGAATGGACTTATTGTCCTACATTCTCGTTGGAAGTGAGGCGGCTCCACTGAAACGCGCCCTCCTCGATGCGGGAATTGGTCTGGACATCCAGTGTTTCTTCGACAGTTCGATTTTGCAGCCATGTTTCTCGATAGTCGTGAAAAGCTCGAATCCTCAAAAGCAGGAAGAATTTGAAAAAATTCTCGATGAAACGCTCCGCAAAATTGTCAAAGATGGAATCGACCGCAAATTGATCGAAGGAGCAATCAATCGGACCGAGTTTGTACTGCGTGAATTTCAAGTCTCTGGATATCCGAAGGGACTTGCTCTTAATATGCAAATGCTGGAAACATGGACTTACGGCGGAAATCCGCTTCAAAAACTCCAATTTGAAACGACGCTTCAAAACATTCGTAATGAAGTTGAACATGGATTTTTTGAGAAACTGATTCAGCACCATTTGCTCGACAACAAATCGCGTGGGTCTGTCATGTTGAAGCCGAAGCAGGGACTCGAAAAAGAACGCACGGAGAAATCATCAGCAGCTTTGGCCGAAATCAAAAAATCCCTTTCCGCCGAAGAACTGGAAGCGATTAAACAAAAACAAGAAGCTCTTGTTCAAAGACAAGCTGCTCCCGACAATCCCGAAGATGTGGCAAAAATTCCGACTCTCGAAATTTCCGACATCAATGTTGAAGCGGAAACTATTCCATCGAAACGAGACGAGAAAGAAAAAGGAATTATCAATGTCACTGTGCCGACGAACAAGGTCGTTTACATCACCGCATATTTTGATGCACTAAAAGAGCCTCTTTCGGAAAAAGGGTTTTATCTCTCAATTCTTGCCGATTTGCTCGGTCGGCTTGATACAAATAATTACAAATATGGCGATTTGAACACTGAAATTGACCTCCACACAGGCGGAATTGCCACTGGACTTTCCCTCTATAATTTGTTGCACGACGAAAATAAAGGTCAAAATACCAAGTTTGATGCCCGATTTATCGCCAAAACGAAAGTAATGCTTCCAAAACTCGAAAAGGGACTCGAACTTGTTTCGGAAATGTTGACGAAAACAAAATTTGACGACCTCCCTCGAATCAAAGAAATCATTCAGGAACTGCGAGTGGGAATCGAACAAGGACTCATGTCGGCGGGAAATCGTTTCGGACAAACTCGTGCAGGCGCATATTTTTCCCCACTCAGTGCATTCAAAGATGAAATAGGCGGCATCGAATACTACAAAAAACTTGTCGATCTTGAAAAGAATTTCGACGAAAAAGGGCCAAAACTTGTCGAAGAACTTAAAAAATTGACGACAGAACTTTTTCAAGGAACCACGCCTCTGGTTGTTGTAACACTCGATGAAGAGGACTTTGAAACAGCAAAACCGGCTCTTGAACAATTTGAAATGTCATTTGAATCGCCGAAGAAATCAGAGAAATCGGCTGAATCTGAAACTCAATTTCCAGTTCTTGGCCAATTGAATGAGGCGGTCATTATTCCAAGTCGTGTGCAATATGTCGTCAAATCAGCCGACTACAAAAAAGCTGGTTTTGATTATTCCGGCAAAATGCTCGTTTTGATGAACATTTTGCGAACAGGGTATTTGTGGAATAATGTTCGTGTGCAGGGCGGTGCTTATGGCGGCGGGCTTTCCATTGAAAGAAGCGGACTATTTTCACTCTGGTCATTCAGAGACCCACACTTGAAACGGACTGTCGATGTCTTTGATGGCATCGCCGATTATCTCGAAAATATCGAAATTTCTGAAGAAGAATTGACAAAAGCGATTATTGCAACAATTGGGAGTCTCGATAAACCGATGACACCATCCGAAAAAGGTTCCAGAATCGCGGCAATGCAAATTTCTGGTCTCACACAAGAAGATATTCAGCGAGAACGGCAAGAAGTGCTTTCCACGACAGTTCACGACCTCCGTAATTTCGCTAAAATGTTCCGAAGTGGCAAAGAACAGAACAACATCTGCGTTTTCGGAAACGAACAAAAACTCGAATCAGACAAAGACCTCTTCAAAACTTCAATTCGTCCAATCGAATGAAATAATGTACTGGAATAATATACACTGAATGGCAACTTTTTACCATTTTTACCATTTTTGCCATCCGCTTTTGCTGAAGTTGAAAGCAGATGCTGTGTGAAAATAATATGACGGTCGTAAATGTGACAACTTTTTTTGATAAATATGGCGAATAATCCCGCAAAAATCGGCCCTTTTTTGTGTGGCAGAGGCGAAAAACTTCTCCTCATTGCCGGTCCATGCACACTGCAAAAAGAATACAATGAGATCATCGCCAATACACTGGTGAAAATTGCCGAACGACTTCCAATTCAAATAATTTTCAAAGGCTCATTTGACAAAGCAAATCGAACGAGTATTGAATCGTTTCGTGGTGCTGGTCTCGAAATCGGTCTCGACATGTTAAAAAAAATTAGGAAGCAAACTGGACTTCCTGTCACGACCGACATACACGAGTCGTCACAGGCGCATTTGGTCGGAGAAGTGGTCGATCTGATCCAAATCCCAGCATTTTTGGCACGTCAAACGGACCTACTTGTCGCAGCTGCTCAAACAGGACGCGCAGTGCATGTGAAAAAAGGACAATTCATGGCACCATCTGATATGCAAAATGTTGTCGCAAAATTGGAGGCATCTGGGTGCAAAAACATTTTGCTGGGCGAACGTGGAACATTTTTTGGATATGGACGGCTCGTCAATGATATGCAGTCACTTGTGCGGATGCGGCAATATGCGCCGGTCGTCTTTGATGCGACTCACAGTGTGCAAGAACCAGGCGGGCTCGGAAGTGTGACCGGTGGAAACCGAGACATGATCGAACCACTTGCCAGAGCTGCAATTGCAGTCGGAATTGATGCTCTCTTTATTGAAACGCATCCAGAACCCGAAAAATCGCCGAGTGATGGCCCGAACATGCTGCCACTTTCTCGTCTTGAAGTATTTTTGAAGCAAATTATTGAAATTAGAAATGTTTTATCTGATGATCTGTGTCCGTAAAAACCGTGATTAATTATTTAGTAAATAATAAACAGAAAAGAATAATTCCCGCACCTTTTTTTTCAAGAAGGGGACACCAAAGTGTTTTCTTCGGAGTTTTCGTATTTTATATCAATTTTGGTTTTGGTTATTTTGTGAAAATTTTCCAGTGTTATTATTCGTGTTGTCCTGTTCGTGCTCCTTGAAAATTTCTTTATTTGTGGATACAATAGCACATGAGTATATTGTGGACGGGGACAAAAAGTGACATTTTGTCTCCTTTTGCCGTTTATTTCACTTTCGCAGAAAACGGTTGTTTCGTAATAACAAGCTCACTTTATTTTATATTAGCTCATAACTCATATCTAAAAAACTGGAAAAACACGGAGAAAAAATCAATGTACACGTTTGATGCCAATAACATTCCACTAAATATTGAAACTCTGAAAGAACAATGTGGTGGTTCTAACGATGTGGCAGTAATGATTCTTGATGAATTTTTGCAGCAGGCGAGCAGTGACATGCAGGCGATGGATTCTGCGATGTCGGAGGTAAACCTAGATGCGGCGGCAAAAGTGACGCATCGTCTAAAAGGAACTGCTGGAGTGCTGGGCGCAATAAAATTGCATCCGCTTTGTGCATCAATGGAAGTAATTTGCAAAAGCGGAAACGCCGCCGAAGCAGCGACAAAATATATCGAGTTGAAAGAGGAAGTGGAGCGATGTGTCGCCTCCATTCCAACTGCAAAATCCCTCCTGTGAAAGCGATTGTTTTGAAAAAAGCCGCCGCGCAGCTGTGTACTCCGGCGCAGTCGGCGGGTTTCATTTGGCGAGCCGCCGATGTCAATCGGTGGGTGATTATCTTACATTTCTCCATTCTTTCCAAATGTTTAGTTTGAATCCTCACGAAAAACATCGGAGATATGTTTTGTTTCCGGCGTGGTTTGGGTCGGTCGTCTTTCATCTTGTCATTCTCGCTCTCATCATTTGGTTGATGCAATTTCGTCCCATTCCGACAGGAGCACCGGAAATGCGATTTGCAGAGGGAGGAATCATTCTGAAAACGGAGTCCGATTCAGGGATGTCGTATACTGACTCCGAAAACAACGAATATGATGAAAGCAGTTCACTGCAAAAATCAGCAGATTCGGCATCACAAATTACAGAAAATTCCCACAATTTAGAGGAGAGTTTTTCAGATGTCGATTTGAATCAAGAATTGCAAAATTCATGGGGACTAAAACGTCCGAATCAGCCCGGAAAGACACTTCCCGGCGGAACACAGATGGCATCGCAATTGGAACAGGGCGGTTCGATGACTCATCGAGGTGTCTCGAAAGGTGGAAAAGCAAAAGTTCGACTTTTTGGTGCTGATGGCGAAGGTTCCTCATTTGTGTTCGTCTTTGATCGCTCAAAAAGTATGACCGGAAAACCGATTCAAGTCGCAAAAGCGGAACTTCTTCGTAGTCTCGAATCACTCGATGATTTCCACAAATTCAACATTATTTTTTACAATGAAGAGGCTTATTCTTGGAAGCAGGGAATAATGCCATTTGCAAAAGAAATTGAAAAGACAAATGCCGCAAAATTTATTGGTGGTGTAATTCCAAATGGCGGCACTGCACATGAAAAAGCACTGACGGCGGCACTGCGACTCCGCCCCGATGTAATTTTTTTCCTCACTGATGGAGAAGATGGTGATGACCTGAATCCCAGCCAATTGCGTGAATTGGAACGTCTGAATCACCGAATTGGGGCCGGCGCACAAATCAATGTGATTCAATTCGGAATCGGAGCGAATCGCCAATCCAATTTTTTACGAAATCTCGCCGCACAAAATCAAGGACAATTTATCTACTTGAATGTCCTCGAATTTTAGTTTCGATAATTTAGAAAGGCAATTGCTACTCGGACAAATACAAAGTTGTCGTTTTGGAAAAATTTTGACATGTTTTGGAGACACCAAAGTGTTTTTTGGGGAATTTCCGCAGTTTGATTATGCAGTGTCATCATTTTTTGCGTGTTGCCAGTCCACGAGTTATTGAACAGAAAACTTCGTGAGAAATATGGCAGGATGTGATCTTTTTCCTTTCTTGGGAAGATGTTTCAAAAACATCAATTGAATCGAGAATTTGAGAAAGACTCTCTTCTGCGAGTTTGATTGTTTTCGTTAGTTCATTTTTTGCGGCATCAATTCCAATCAAACGTGGATATGACCATTTGTCAAGAGCGGCATCTTTTTGCACCTTTTTTCCGACAGTTTTTTCGTCCCCAACAACATCGAGAATGTCATCGGAAATCTGGAAGGCGAGTCCGAAGTATTTTCCAAAATCGTCGAGTGCCTGAATCTGAGAGTCAGAAGCATCTGCAATAAGCCCACCGAGCCGGAGTGAAACACGGATCAACGCACCTGTTTTTCGTGAATGGATTCGCTCCATAAATTCCTTTTCAGAAAAAAACTCTGAAGTCGCGGCATCTGAAGTCGCTGCAATTGAATGGTTTTTTGTTACATAATTAGCATCCACTATTTTAATTGTCTTCAATTCAGTTCCTTTTTCCAATTCTTTTTCTTTTGCGATGTCATCCATTTGACCTCCGATTAGTTGGCATGCACCAGCAGCGCGGGAAAGTTCAAGTGAACAGCGACCAGCCAGCTCGATTGGCGTTATTTTTCCGAGCGTTTCAAAAGCGAGAGTCAATAGTGCATCGCCGGCCAAGATGGCAGTTGCTTCATCGAATTTTCGATGACAAGTCGGCAAACCACGTCTGAGATCGTCATTGTCCATTGCCGGCAAATCATCGTGAATCAGTGAATACGAATGAATCATTTCCACCGCCGCCGCCGCCGAAAGACTTTTTTGTGTATTGCCGCCGCACAACTCCGAAGCAAGCAGAACGAAAAGTGGCCGCAGACGTTTTCCGGGCGCAAGAAGAGAATATCGAATTGCCTCTTGTAATCTTCTCGGACAATCGGAGTTAAACTGAGTCGATCTGTCCAGTTCGGCTTCAATTTCGCATTGAAGTTTCGATAAATGGCTCGAAATAATTGACTCGTTCAATGTATATTGTGATTTTTGAGACATGTGAGTGTTTTCAAATGCAAGTGAAAAAAATAACCTTTCACGAAGTTTTTGTTTCACCTTCGACGAATCATGGTCGCCGAAGCTCGGTTCGACAGGCAATGAGCCATTTTCGGGTTTCCTGTTCGTCCTGATCGAGGTCGATTGGAACGGTTTTCTTTTCTAAAATTGGTTTCGACTGCGGCGGTTCCGACTGCGGCGGTTTCGGCTGCGGCGGTTCGATCCGTTTTTTTTTGCAATAGATGCACGATCTGTTCATAATACGCATTCCAAATCGTTTCCGGCTGAAAATCTCGCACCGCGCGGCAGTCTATGTGATTTTTATTTTTGATCAATCCAGCGGCGCATCCAAAGTTCGAAAATAAGCATCGCATATATTTGTGATGAACGAATATATGTTCCTGAAAAATGTTCCTGCAAAATTCGTTCAACCTCTTTCGGCACAAAAATGCCACGATTTCGGCATGTCGAACTGAGCAGAATATCCTGCGACATTTCTTTCAGCGGTCCGCAAAACCAATTATCAATTGGAACGCCAAATCCTTGTTTGCGCCGTGCATCCAGCGAATCGGGATACAAACCATGAAAAGCGAGTCGAAGTATAACTTTTCCAAGTTTTCCGTGCATTTTATATTTCATCGGCATGTTAATGGCACACTCGACAAGTCGGCGGTCCAAAAACGGAAAACGGCAAATCAGTCCATTTCCACGCGCGGCGACCTGAACTTTAGTCATCGAATCGTCAGGAATTGAATACAGCATTTCGTAAAAGCTGAGACGAGAAATCATGTCTCGACTTGTGGTACTTGCGATACAATTTTGTAACTTTTGTATCAATTGCGTGGTGGAACAAGCAGCGGTGAAATCCGGTGCCAAAAAAGATTCTGGGGCACGACACATCGCTGTTATCGACCAATATCGATCTGCGGTGTTCATCGGCATAATCTCGAAAAAGCGTTTTGCGGCTCTGATGAGAGTTCCACGTTTCGACCAGGGAAGAAGATAATAAATCGGACGTGAAATACACTGCCGAATAAATTTTGGTACATAATTAGCAGCTTCTCCGATTCGAGCCGCATAATATCGTTCATATCCACCAAACAGTTCGTCTCCGCCGTCACCACTCAAAACACGTTGTTCGAGCGGTTTGGCCTCTTCACAAACAGCCCAAGTTGCAATTGCACTTGAATTGGCAAATGGCGAATCGTAATTCCATACTAGTTTTTGAAACAAATTTCCCAAATCAGGTGTTATTGTACGACAATGATGCTCTGTTCCAATCCAGTCGGAACTCTCTCTTGCTTCCCGCGATTCGTCATATTCACGTTGATCAAATCCAATATTGAAGGAACGAATCGGCTTTTCGGAGCGTTTTGCTGCCAGTGCGCACAAAAGCGAAGAATCAAGTCCGCCGGAAAGAAAGCTGCCGACTCCGCCGCGCATTCGAAGTCGAACGGCATCGTCCAAAAGAAACCGAACTTCGTCGATCCAGTCCTCGGCGGATTTTGTTCTGTCTTCGATGTCAAATGGCGGATTCCAGTATTTATGAACAGAAATGACACCATCTTGCCACGTCAACAAATGTCCCGGAGGCAATTGATCTATTCCCGCATAAATTGTGGCAGGAGGAGAAATTGTGGCGATTCCAAAATACTCCGAAATAACAGATGGATTGATCGCACGATTGAAATTGGGAACACATGCAATTCCTTTCAGTTCACTCGAAAAAATAATACGATCAGCCGAAACCGAATAATAGAGCGGTTTTTCTCCAATACAATCACGAATGAGCGTGAGTCGTTGTTTCGACGCATCCCAAATGGCTATTGCAAACGGCCCATTAATACAGAGAGGATAATCGTTTTGTCCATATTCGTTTTGTCCGCGTTCGTTTTGTCTGTATTCGTTTTGTTTTTTTTCATACAATTTTGCAATCAATTCTGTTTCAGAATTGGTTTGCACTTTGATTCCGCGTTCATTGAGAGTCCGAATCAATTCTGCATCATTATAAATTTCGCCGTCGCACAAAGTTGTTACATTATTTGTATCATTTTGAAAAATAGGAATATCCCAGCTTCCAAAAATGGCTTGATTTGCGGAGTATTCATTATGATCTGAGGAAACGACAAAAAAATCAGAACCGCAGTGCGACAAAACTGACATGACATGCTGTGCGGCTTCGACTGAAATGGGTGCCGAGTTTGTTTTCCAAATTGCGCCGAAAATTGATGACATAAGTGTTAATGTTATTTGTAAAATGTTGTTTGATTTGATTGATTACACAGTGGCATTTGGGCGAGTTCTGTTAATTGCGATGACGACCAAAAGTTCAAGCTGGCAGTGATTTACTCATCCATTGGATACAATTCGATGGCTGATGCGCGTCCCAAAGAGATCGGATCACGTCCAATTGGCTCTTTTTTAGCAAGTTCATTTGAAGCCATGTAAATCGTTTGCGATGGAAAAGCGAAGGAAATGTCGAGTTTTTT
>JBOFGF010000134.1:0-5106 GCA_051649005.1 Thermoguttaceae bacterium
AAAGTGTCGATGTGATAATTCGTATCAACTCCCTGTAACACGGCGGCACATCGTTCCAATCCCATTCCAGTATCGATGTTCTTGCTGGGAAGTGGTCGCAAATTATCCGGCGGATTCCCGACTCGATTGAACTGAGTGAAAACGAGATTCCAAATTTCGACCACTCCAGTTGGCGTGTCATGATAAATCTCACTGCATGGACCACAAACACCATCTGGTCCAGCAGACGGCGCACTTGCAGGCCAAAAATTTTCGTCTTCATCGAGATATTGGAGTCGATTGGCCGGAAGTTTCACCTCTTCGAGCCAAATTTTGGCCGCTTCGTGGTCGTCCTTGTAAACAGTGGCGGACAATTTAGATGGATCAATTCCGAGCCATTTTTTGTCGGTCAAAAATTCCCATGCCCACAGAATTGCTTCGCGTTTGAAGTAGTCGCCGAAGCTGAAATTACCGAGCATTTCAAAGAAAGTGTGGTGATATGCAGTGCGTCCAACATTATCAATATCGCCTGTCCGCAGACATTTTTGGCACGTTGTCGCCCGAGTAAATTCGAGTTTGCAGCGTCCAAGAAAATGATCTTTGAACTGATTCATTCCCGCCGGAGTGAATAAAACTGACGGGTCCCATCGGGGCACGAGGACATCACTCGGTTTTCGGACGCATCCTTTTGCTTCAAAAAAGGCGAGATATTGTTCGCGGAGTTCGTTCGTTTTCACTGTTTTTTCGCTGTTAAACTGTTAATATGTTTAGTCTGCTTTCAGAGAAAGCAGCTGTTTTGCCCCGTTTTTACAGAAGCGGGACATCCGCATCTGTTCGTTCAAAGTATTTTACCGAAAATCATCCTCTCGAACAGGTGCCCCCGCCGAAACACTTATTAAATTAGACTGGACGGCGACCTTCCTCGAAATTTTCCGAAATTGTGCGCGCATATCCGAAATTGTGCACGCACAAATAATTTCCTTTTTATAAAATTGTTCGACCACTCCTGAAAAAGTCTATTATATTATTTTTTCCAATGGCAGATATACTGAAAACGGTGACAACTTTAATCGCGGTAATTTTGTTAATTCACCCGCCGATTGACATCGGCGGCTCGCTGAACGAAACAACAGCTTTCCACGAAAGCTGGCAAAACACCAATGTCGTGCCGTTTGCAGAATACATTTCTTGTTGTTTCGTACAATTTGGATATAATTTAATTTGAATACAACGTAATTTGAAAAGTTATCCGCCGCAAAATTTTGTTTTTTACACGAAAACATACAATCTAGTTCAAATTGCAGTATAATTGGTTACTTTGCCAGTGTGTCGGTCATTTTGGTTCCATCTGGCAGTCTTGTATTTCAGTGCAAAAAGGCTGTGTTTATTCACGGAGTGATGCCCTGGATTTTGTTTTTTGTCAAATTTTATGCGATTTTAGAGATTTCTATTTTTTATTTATTATGAAACGATTTTCTTTGATTTTTTCCGTTATTTTTGTGTTCGTTTTATGTATGACGATTCGTGCCGCCGAACCTGTTTCAACGACACTGACCGGCTCAATTATGTGTGGTTATCAGGGATGGTTTACTGCTGAAGGTGATGGCAGTCAGAGCGGATTCATTCATTATTCCGGCTCGAAAGGAAAATTTGAACCCGGAAACTGCTCAATTGACATTTGGCCCGACATGAGTGAAATGGACGACGACGAAAAATATGTAACTTCTTTCAAAAACTCAGACGGTTCGCCGGCACATGTCTTCAGTTCGCAAAATCCTAAAACAGTGAACCGGCATTTTCTCTGGATGGCAGAAAACGACATTCAGGGGGTTTATTTACAACGATTTATCGGCGAAGTTAGTGGAGAGCCACGTCGCAGTCGCCGGCAACAAGTTTTGGAAAATGTCCGAAAAGGAGCCGAAAATCATTCTCGAACTTACTGCATCATGTACGATCTTTCCGGTGGAAATGGCGACATGATTCCTCGTGGTGTCATCGAAGACTGGAAAAGACTCGTTTCCGAAAATCGAGTGACGGAAGATCGCACATATCAACGTCATAATGGCAAACCAGTCATTGCCATTTGGGGAATTGGGTTCAACGACAACCGAAAATATACGCTCCAACAGTGTTTGGAACTTATCACATTTTTGAAGGACGATCCAGAGTTTGGCGGAAACACAGTAATGATCGGAGTGCCGACGTACTGGCGAGAGTTGCAGCGCGATTGCATGCCCGATCCACTTCTCCATGAAATTGCCAAAAAGGCGGACATCATTAGTCCATGGGCAGTGGGACGTTTTGGAACACCTGAACAGGCGAAAAATTATGCCGAAAAAACAGCGGCGGCCGACTTGAAATGGTGTCGTGAAAATGGAAAAGAATTTTTGCCAGTCGTTTTTCCAGGTTTCAGTTGGCACAATCTAATGAAAATACAAGAAAAAGAGGGAAAATTAGATGCCATTCCTCGTCTAAAAGGGGAATTTCTCCGTGCGCAACTCGATTCTCACATTGAAAATGGATCAACTATGATTTATCAGGCCATGTTTGATGAAATTGATGAAGGAACCGCCGTTTTCAAATGCACTAACAATCCGCCTGTCGGGAGCAGCCCATTTTTGACTTATGAGAACTTGCCAAGTGACTTTTATCTGAAATTACTAAAAGAATATGCTCTCAAATTAAAGAAAAAATTCAAATAGTGTATAACATAGTATATCACTTAGCAATCACCATATTACAATGACACGACACCGACACCGACGACCTGCGTGTCGTGTGTGATTTCGGTATAACTCAGCACGACCAGACCGGGAATCGTCGCACTTGTGATTTGTTTGAGTGCCGTGCGAATTTGTGGGTTTACTAAAACGACCGGCGGGAGGTGAGACTGTGATAATTTGTCGATTTCGGGCAAAATCTTTTTGCAGAGATGTTCGATGGAGTTCGGAGACAATCGAACATATAATCCCTGCTCGCTGTGTTCGAATCCGGCGCGAATTTGGTCTTCGAGTGCCGGATCGAGAAGAACGACATTCAAAACATTATTGGCATCTCGATATTTCGTGCTGATCGTTCGCGCCAGTCGTGTCCGAACATATCCGGTCAACAAAATCGAATCTTTCGTTTTTGTGCCATAATCACCGAGCACTTCGAGAATCGTTCCCAACTGCCGAATTGGGACTTGTTCTCGCAGAAGAAGTTGCAGAATCTGCTGGACTTGCGACAGTTTGAGCACATTCGGCACAAGTTCATCAACGACTGCCGGAGTCGTTTTCTTTAGTTCATCGAGCAAATGCTGTGTCGCATCTCGTGTCAAAATTTCGTCGGCGTGTTTACGAATCGTTTCCAAAAGGTGTGTGGCAATGACCGCGCCCGGTTCGACGACTGTGTATCCATAAATTTCGGCTTCGTCTTTGGTCGCTTCGTCGATCCAGAGAGCAGGTGAGCCGAAAGCCGGGTCAATCGTTTCGATTCCATCCACTTTTTTCGTTGCCATGCCAGAATCCATCGCCAAAAACATTTCGGGATAAACAATTCCCATGGTGACTGGCTGCGCGGCGATTTTGACACGATATTGAATTTGATCGAGCTGAAACGAATCTCGAATACGAACTCGGGGCAACACAATTCCGATTTCGGCGGCGACTTCTTTGCGAAGCCGATGAATCCGGTCCAAAAGGTCTCCGCCGCGAGCTGGATCGGCCAGTGGAATAAGGCCGACACCAATTTCGAGTTCCATCGGGTCTATTTTGAGAAAATCTTCGATTTGCTCTTCCGGTGCTTTATTCTTTTCAGCTTCCGCTTCTGCTTTTTGGGTTTCTTGGAATTGCTGCTCCCCTTTTGTCTTTTTATTCATCATAAAAGCCAGACCGCCAATACTGAAAATGATTGCCCAAAGTGGAATTTTGGGGAGTTCAGTGAATGTCAAAATGGCTAAAAAACAGGAAGTCAATAAAAGAACAATTGGACGAGATAAAAGTTGACCAACGAATTGCTGCGGCAAATTAGTGCTGTGACTACTTCGAGTTACCAGAAGACCAGTGGCGACTGAAATCAAGAGAGCTGGAACCTGACTGACGAGGCCATCACCGATAGTTAATCGAGTGAAAAGGCCAAATGCTTCAAAGAGTGGCATTCCATTTTCGACCATTCCAATGAACAATCCGCCGAGAATATTGACAATAGTAATGACAATTCCAGCGATGGCATCTCCGCGAACAAATTTACTTGCACCGTCCATTGCTCCAAAAAAGTCGGCGGATTGTGTGATTTCTTCGCGTCGGCGTTTTGCTTCCATTTCGTCAATCACTCCGGCATTCAAGTCGGCATCAATTGCCATTTGCCGTCCGGGCATCGCATCCAATGTAAATCGGGCGGCCACTTCACTAACTCGCGTCGCACCTTTTGTTATGACGACAAATTGAATCACGACGATAATTGTGAAAATAATCAGACCGGTGATGATGCTGTCTCCACTTACAAATTCGCTGAAACTTTTGATGACACCACCTGCTGCATCTAGTCCATAAACGTCGGTCCGCGTCAATATCAGCCGCGTCGTGGCAATGTTCAAAACGAGTCGAAAAAGAGTGACTGCGAGTAAAATCGATGGGAAAATACTGAAATCGAGCGGTTTGGTGACAAACAACGTCGTCAGAAGAATGAGCACGCCAACAGCGACATTCATCGAGAGGAGAACGTCCATCAATTCCGGCGGGAGAGGCACGAAAATAATCAAGATACTTGCCGAAATAACAATCGGCAATATCAGATCGACAATGCGATCACGTCGCAGGAGAGACCGGATGAATGAAAATAAAGCTGGCATAAAAGGAATAATAAAAAAATAACGAAAAAAAATCCAGATCAATTTATCGTATTCGTTCATGTTTGACGAGTCCCCGGCGTTTGGCGAGCCGTCGACGTTAGTCGGCGGGTTTTATTGCTGTATTTATCGAGAACACACTCAATTTCCGTGAACACACCAGTCCGATAACAAGTTTTCTATTTTGATGAAATTGACAAAATAGGAGCCGGAAATTGCATTTCCGAATCCCGTCGGGATTCAATTATGGTAGAAACACGAACATCAAAATGTCAGAACCCCATTCGGGGTTCAATATC
>JBOFGF010000135.1:0-32950 GCA_051649005.1 Thermoguttaceae bacterium
CCGCCAAATGTGCGAACTAAAATCAAAAGCGTCGATTTTGGAAAGTGAAAATTCGTAAATAAAACATCGACGTTTTTGAACAAATATGGAGGCCGAATGAAAAGTGATGTTTCGCCTTCATAAGGAATCAGTGTGTTCGTGGTATTCGGATTTTTTGTAATTGATTCTTGTGCGGCCGATTCCAAAACGCGAACACTCGTTGTTCCAATTGCGATGATTCGGCCTCCATTTTCGCGGCGTTTTCGTAATTTTTCTGCCGAACAAGCACAGAGCGAACCCCATTCAGAGTGCATTTTATGCGTCTGAATATTTTCCGTTTCAATTGGCTTAAATGTGCCGATGCCAACATGCAGTGTCACTGGGACAATTTCCGTTTCGATTTCTCGGATGCGATTCAAAAGCTGCGTCGTGAAATGGAGTCCGGCCGTCGGAGCAGCCACGGCCCCCGGAGCGGCGGCAAAAACCGTTTGATATCGAGTGACATCGTCCATTGTCATTTGCCCACGACGGATATATGGAGGGAGTGGAACCCAGCCGATTCTGTCTAAAATGGCGAGACGTGACTCGCCTTCAATCGAATTCATCGTCGAAAGTATCGGTTTGACAATCCAAGAAGTATCATCTTGCTTTGTTACAAATTCAAGCGAAAGACTCCCTTTTCCAGTTGGAGAACGGAGCGAAATCGTCTCACCAGACTGAATCGAACCACGAGTTTTGCTCAGTATTTGCCAAAGTGGTTTGTAAATGTCGGTCACTCGCAAAAAGAGTCCCTCCCAGCGACCGCCGGTTTTATCTCGCACTCCGACAAGTCTTGCCGGAACAACCTTCGTGTCATTTAGAACCATCGCATCTTTCGGCGACAAGAATTCCGGCAAATCTCGCACTTGTCTGTGCAATAATTCACCCGTCTTTCGATTGACGACGAGCATTTTTGAAGCGGCACGATTTTCAAGTGGCTCCTGAGCAATCAACTCAGTGGGAACGAAATAATCATAATGGGAGAGAGAAAACACAGACATCAGAGAGATTTTTTCAGTTTTTCGTTTTTTTCAGCAATTTTGGCGGCAAGTCCGCATCGAAATTCGAGCAATTTTTGCCTGAGTGATGCGTCTTGGAGTGCGAGAATCTCGACTGCGAGGAGCCCGGCATTTCGGGGGCCTCCCATTCCAACTCCGACAGTGGCGACCGGAATATCGCCCGGCATTTGCACAGTCGAAAGGAGCGAATCGAGTCCGCCGGACAGCTCTGTTTGAACAGGAATTCCGATCACCGGCAAAATCGTGTGCGATGCGACGACCCCGGCGAGGTGAGCCGCACCGCCCGCCGCACAAATCAAGACAGAAATACCACGTTTGATCGCTGTTTCTGCATATTCTTTGACCGCTTCTGGAGTGCGATGTGCGCTCATCACATTCACTTCATACAAAACACCAAATTCATCGAGTGCTTTGGCAACACCGCTGATTTTTGGCCAGTCGCTGTCACTTCCCATCAAAATACCAATTTTCATGATAAATAATATACTATAAATGAGGACAAAACACCACCACTTTTGGTTATTAGTTATTGATTATTTGAATTTTGTGAAAATTCGTTTGCTTTAATGAAACAACAACTTTCTACGAAAGCGAGATAAACATCCGATTTTATCGCCGTTTATTGTAAAAAATAAACAATTTCACAAACTAATTCCCAACAAATTCGGCAATACGATCAAAAGCCGCTTCGAGCACATCCATTCCCGCCGCAAATGAAGCACGGACATATCCCTCACAACCAAATGATGACCCCATCACAGTGGCAACACATTTTTGTTCGAGAAGAGTCAAACTAAATTGCTCAGAATTGTCGATTTGAACTCCGCCCAATTTTTTTCCGAGATATTTTTTGACGTTGAAAAAAGCGTAAAAAGCCCCTCCCATGTTTGGGCAACTGAGTCCATCAATTGCGGCAATTCGTTTGGCAACATAATCGCGCCGTTTTTCAAATTCTCGCAGCATCATGGCGACACATTCCTGCGAACCGGTCAGAGCGGCAACAGAAGCATATTGACTAATACTGCATGGATTTGATGTTTCTTGACTTTGTAATTCCGCCATTTTTTTAGCAACATTGTCAGGTGAAAGCGTCCAACCAATTCTCCATCCAGTCATCGCATAAGTCTTGCTGACTCCGTTCACGACAATTGTACGATCTTGTAAACCAGGGCGCAAAGTGGGAAAACTAACAAATTGATTGCCTGCATAAACAAGTTTGTCGTAAATTTCATCCGCTAAAACGAACATATTGTTTGCCAAAACAACGTCGGCAATAGCTCCGAGTTCTTCGCCGGAATACATTGATCCGGTCGGATTCGACGGACTGCACAACAGAAGCATTTTCGTTTTTGAAGTAATCGCCTTTTCAAACTGGGAGACCGACATCTTGAAATCGTCTTCCTCTCTCGTTTGAACTACAACAGGAATCGCGCCCGAAAGTTTGACGAGTTCGGAGTATGAAACCCAATACGGAGCCGGAATAATTACCTCGTCGCCTGGATTCAGCGTCGTAAACATCGCATTGTGCAGGGCATGTTTTGCGCCATTTGCCACGACGACCTGCGCAGGTGCGTATTCGAGTCCATAATCGGCTTTGTACTTTTCAACGACCGCTTTTTTGAGTTCGAGGATGCCACTTGCAATCGTATATCGAGTGTGGCCTGCTTTCATTGCTGCGACTGCTGCATCACAAATATGCTGCGGCGTATTAAAATCAGGTTCTCCAACAGAAAGGTCATACACGGTTTTTCCCTGCGACTTAATTTCTTTGGCTTTTGCAGACATTGCAAGAGTGGCAGATGGTTCGAGCCCTTTCACTATTTTGGAAATATCAATCATTTCAGAGACCTTTTCTGGGAAGAGAAATAGAATAAAATTAGGACGTTTAGAAACAGCTTCTTAGCAAATTTTCGCTCTTAGTATATCCGAAAATGTGTTGTTCTTCAATCCACCCCGATTGACTGTTTCTAATCAATTCACCCGCCGATTGGCATCGGCGGCTCGCCAAAACCCTGACTAAACATCTAATTGATGACGATTCGCAATATATTAACTCTTTTTGTATCGAGCAATGTCATTGCACCAAGCATCAATAACAAATGGCATGTTTGCATTTCGATCCACTTGTGTCAGAGCCTCGATTGTTCTGTCGATCATCCAAGCTGCTGTCGGAATATCTGCCTCTTTTTTTGTTGTGGGGGCAGAAATGGATTCACTTCGCATCTGCTCCCGAAAAAAATCGAGAGCTAGATTCAAAGTGAGTCGCAAGTTTTGCCTTTTTGATGATGCGTCACTTCCGACGGAATCGATCAAATCATTAATACTGGAGGCCAATTCGACAGAACGCAGGAATGATTCCGAGAGAAATACTCGCAAGATTTTCCTAATAGAATCGACCGAATCAGTGAGATAATCTCGTACATAATCAAGACTTCCACTGGCTTGTTTTGCCAATTTCATACCACGTTCCAAACTATCCACATCTTCTCGATCAACCAAAATTTTGCCCATAATTTTTGGTGAAAGTGGTGCGAACCGAATAATCTTGCAGCGACTGCGAATCGTCGGAAGCTGCTTCGTTGTCGAAGTTCCAATTAAAATCAGAAGTGCGTTTGATGGGGGTTCTTCCAGTATTTTCAAGAGTGCATTTGCTCCCTCTTCTCTAAAAAAGTCAGCATCATCAATAATGGCGACGCGGCGGGGACCAAAAAATGGCGTTCTGGAAATATCGTAACAAATTCCAGAGCGGCCCCGTTTTTCTTTGTCTCCAATCAGAAGTTCCAGTGGTAATAATGATTTGTCGGCGGGCTTCGACACAAAATGAAGATCAGGATGGGATGTTTCGAGCAAGTTATGCGGAGCAAAAAGACGACAAGACTCACATGTTCCACATGGTTCGAGTAATTGCGAATTTGTCCTGCACATGAATGCTTTTGCCAGTCCAAATGCAAACATTTTTTTTCCGATGCCGGGCGGCCCAACAAACAGAAGACTTCCGGCAAGTCGGCCTCGCTGCATTGCTCGTCGAAATCGTTCTACAACACCATCATGTCCCAAAATACCTTGCCACACCATCAACTTGAAATCCTTTTTTTGTTAATGAAAAAACACGGAGCCTGTTTAGAACCCTCATTCAGCGACCTATTCATTCGTATTTTCTGGCGTTTGGTCCATGATTTCATCAATGGATATGTCAGAGCCGAGTGATGTAATTTTTGCATCAGGTATTTCTCCGCGGTCAATCAAGAGAAAATTGCTCCAGAAAAATGGATGATTAGCAAGAAGGGGTTCAGAAGTGTCTGATACTTTCAAACGCGGTTCTTCGTCTTGCTTCAATTCATTTCCGGCGACTGACAAGATTGATTCTCTCCAAGCAGCGGCGGCGGGCATTTTTGTGTAGTTTCGCAGAAATTCTCCGACCAGATCATAAGAAGCACGTCCTCCTGTCTTCCATCGAGACAAGAGAATAGTACGAGCACCACATCCTTCTAAGATCATCGCAGACAGGAAGATGTCGTCTCCATTTGGAATTATCGTGGCATTTTTTGATGTTTTAAGTGCGGATTCTGCCGGTGTGTGGAAACCAGGGAGCACGACGAGCTGCGGCCCTCCCCATGGAAGTTGGAGCCATGATGCAATTGACTCGGTTTTTCCACGTTCGCCGGTGAATGGAGACCAGTTGAACGGTAAATCACGAGCAACTGGAATGTCGTCGAGTACAACGAGCTGTTTTAATCTTGCTGCAAAAGTGGACGGGGAACATGGAATTTCCCTAAAATCGGATTCTCTGGGAATCGTGGAAATTGTGACCAAATTTTTCACCCCACTTTTTTTATAGCGATCCACAGCATCTTTTGCCACTTGTGGCTCATCTTTCGATGACATTTTTCCGGTGAAAACGAGTGTTTGCATTGTCGCACTGCGTCCCTGTTTCAAAGGAACTCCGAGTGATGCGGTCGGTGCATATCTAATGATGAGTGGGTCTTCTGCGGCAGTCAATACTGGGAGATAGTCGCCGTCCACTGGAATCGTCAGAGCTTCGAATGGAACATACCAAAGGATTCCTGTTGGAACGATGACAAGTTCTGTGAATGCCACTTCTTTTTCTTTGTTCAATAATCGTTTCAATAATTCAGAGCCAGCTGTTTTCCATTTTGCTTTTGAATCAAGCAACTCTTTCTCGGTCATCGCACGATTTGCATCTCGATTCCCCATTCCTTCGAGAAAATCAACGACAAGTTTTTGGATTGATGGCGCACGAGTGTCCTGAATTATGGGCCACATCTCAAAACTCTTTTGATCGATTAAAAATCCATAAGTCGTTCCGAGTGAATCCACAAAAACGAGCATTGATGTCTTTTCGGGAAGCTGTTTTCGGATTTCCTCGAGTGTCAACATAGGTGGAAACGAATTTGGAACCGAAATGCGTGCCAGAGCAACTTGTCGCAACAACGCTTCCTGAGCAATACTGTCTTTCTCGAGTAATGCAAGTTTGCTTGGTTCCTTGGACGATGATTTTTCATTGGAAAAGAGTGGGACCGTTTGGAGATTATTTTTTGTATTTGCAATACGTTTATTTAGTTCTTCAAATGCCGGAAAAAGCGTCACAATTTCCTGTCTTGCCGCCAATTTTCCCGCCTCTGTTTCGTCTTCTCCCGGTTCGAGCAAGCTGCGAAGTGAAAAGAGTCGAGGTCCGAGATCGAACGCCGCATAAAATCGAGCTTGTCGAGATCGTTCAGTGATATTGAACGCTTTTTCGCGGTCGCCTCGCTGCATCGCCACAAAAAACCAGCGTTCATAAATGGCGGGTGGAACCAGTGTCATAACTGCAAGTGATTCCATTGGACGCACCGACCAATCAAATGCTGTTGGTTCTCGCAGCATAATGTCAAATAGTTCATCAGCTGCTCGCATCGTGATTGCCCCGCGAGTACTGATTGCTCCTTTTGCAAAAAGTTGTTCCAGATATCTGATTTGGTAAATCCAGAGAGAACCGCGTCTGAGCATTTTCAGTGCGGACACGAGAAACTGGTCGCCTGGCAAAAGAGAAAATGGTTTGCCATCGACAAAATTTTTCGTGGCAATTGAATAAGAAATCATGGCGGCGAGATATTGATTTCTTGCCCAGTGCATTGTTTCTGTTAAAACCGTTCGGTTCATCAAATTGGCAGCTCGGGTGCGAAGAATTTCGGCCTCTGTCACTGCTTGTTGCATGAACTTGTCCTCGGCAACTTCGTGTAACAATGGAAGCAAAACCAGTGGACAAACATCACGTTGATTAGAAAACCAATTCAGTGCCAATTGAAGCAACGGAAGTGGTTTCGTTTTGTCGATCCACTTTTGTAGATTTCCCATGTTTCGAAATACTTCGCCCAAAAGTGCCCAGTCTTGAAAAATGAAAGCGGAATACGAGGCCTCCGCATAACATTTCATGGCATCTTCATTCTTTCCGTTCCGCATCGCAATGTTTCCAAGTTCGTTCAGAGCAACGGCCGTCAATTGATGATCGAAGGTTCCAATCATGAGGAGTCCTCTGAGCAAAATCGGTTCCGCCGCCGCATCGTCTCCCATGGCAGAAAGCGAAAGTCCATATAAAACGTCGATCCATGAACCAGAAAAGTGATTCGGCGGACATGGACGGCCTCCCAAAATTTCGGTAAGTGTTTTTGTTGTGGGATCATATTTGGAGAGTGGGCCCAGTATTTCGGCGCGTCTGCGAATCATCAATGCCATTTTGGCGATGATTTCGTCCGCCCTGATCGTGACCAATTTGGAATTTTGAACCACGGCAACTCCCTGTTGTTTGAGAGGCACAAGATCAATCAAATCCTGCCGAATTTGAAAATCACTTTGCCGAAATTCTCCGACTCCCCCTTTTCGTTCAGAAGCTCCCCAAACGAGTGGGACACGAGGAACGGCAGTTGGATCGCGTGCATAAATCAGGTTATTGAGCCATGTTGGTTGTTGCAAATAGATTGCAAGTGCATTATCAAAAGCGGTCATTGCTAAATCATATTCAGCCAATTGATAATGCGTTTCACCTATCATCGTCCAATAGCACATCGAATCGAGCCATAAATCAATTTGTCCGCGTGAATTGGGCATTTTGACTGCACTTCGCAGATACGAATTGAATTCAGTTTGTGCTTTGCGAAACTCGCCGCGATTGTAATAGACAAGTCCAATAGCAAAATACTCGGAAGTGGGGACGGTTCTTACAACTTGCCCATGTATGTTTGTTGGAAGAAAAATTGTGCAGCACAACAGAAGTCCGAGCATGAAAAGATGTCGAACACTCGGCCTGCAAAACGAGTGGCCGGAAAAAAAATGTTGGTACATGGGACTTTTCAAAAAAAGTTTTTATTGGAGATGCACTCGATTCGGGGCACGATATTTACATGAAAACAACGTCAATATCGGTCAAATTATGCCAATATTAATGGCAATATAAAGACAATAATATGGCAATGAAAATGATACATGTAGTGACTTAGACGTTCATTGTACGCTCATAAAAGTGTGGTGTCAACACGGCGACAGCGCGGCATACTTGTTCGGAACATCTCATGTTGGGGCATCTCATGTCAGTCCACTAACAAGTTTTGTGAACTTCGGAATTTTTTACCACAGAGGGCACGGAGAACACGGAGAATACAAGACACTCTGTGAACTCTGTGTCTCTGTGGTGAAAACTTGTTAGCAGACTGCATCTCATGTGTCAGCGAAGAACAACATACTTGAATTGCGTCAAACAATCTGATAAAATCGTATACACATTGAACAGTTGCGGTTGCTTGTCGAGTTACTCTTTTTTCGTGAAAAAGGGGATGTGATTTCTCCGAAACGCAAATCACATCGAATATCACACCTCAATTTCTCTGTTGTTTCTACAATTTGTGCTCCTCTTTTTGAAAGGAAATGTCTATGAAAAATTTCGTTCTCTCTCTCGTTTGCTTGATGATTTTCGTTTCTGTGGCATCAGCAGAACCGAAGGTGGTCAAACCGTTTTGTGGCACCTGTCTCAGTGAATGGCAGCCTGTCAAATCTGACTGGAAAAATGATTGGCAAATCGGCGTTCCCAAAATCGATCCGAATGACCCGCGTGGATTCATCGTCAGTAAAGCAGAAGCGGGCGAAACGGCGGCGATGATCAATAATGTTCCTGGGGACTGGCACAATGCAAAACCGCGAGAAGGTGTCGACTTTTATACAAAAGAAAAATTTGGTGATTGCACGGTCAAACTCGAATTCATGATCGCAAAAGGATCGAATAGCGGTGTCTATTTGATGGGCGAATATGAAGTTCAGGTCGCCGATTCTTTCGGAAAACCGGATGATAAACTGTCGCAGGGAGACATGGGTGCTATTTACAGTGCCGCCGCACCAAAATGTAATGCAACTCTCGAACCAGGAAAATGGCAAACATACCAAATCGAATTTGTGGCCCCAAAATTTGATGCAGCTGGAAACAAAACAACAAATGCGATGTTCAAAAAAGTGACGTTGAATGGAAAAGTTTTGCAAGAAAATGTCGAAGTTGAGAAATCGACTGGTGGTGGTGTCACATCGAAAGAAGCACCAACTGGACCTCTCATGTTGCAAGGAAATCACGGACCGGTCGCTTATCGAAATATCGAAATTATTGTTCCGTAAATAAAATCGATTGATTTATGCTTTCGCCAGAAAGTTTTATGTCGTTTTTTTGTGAAAATTTCGTACAAAATTTCGTGTATTTCGTGGTGAGCATTCCCGTGCAATGTTTTTCTGTTTCATTTTTTTTCGCACAGGGGCACGGAGAACACAGAGAACTGAAGACAATTCCTCCGTCCGTGTCATCTGCGCCTCAGTGAGAGAAAAAATGTCCTCCCGCAAAATTGCGGAAGTATTGTTTCGTCAAACATCGAGCCGGTGCGTGAGCACCGGCATTTGTTCGACGGCTCCAAATGAAATTTGCCGTGATGGGTTCCTGAAATGACGAAAATAATTCGTTCAAAATCACTTGGTTCGTTCCGCCAACTTGCGGTTGAACCGTTATTTCAACATTCATCTTCTTGTCGAACTTCAACAAGAGCTTCGACACCTGTCTCGGGATGAAATCGGGCAAAACAAAGATCGTCAAAAAGATTGTGGCCGAGAACACTTCGATTTGCACTTGGTGTCATCGAGTGATATAACAAAAACTGGTCGTCTCCAAGTTGCAGTCGAAACCCGACTGCGATGTCATCTGAAACGACTTCCAAGTTTTCGCAGACTGTCAAATGTCGCCATGTGTATCGACTTCGCATACGTTTTGCACTTAAATCGAAACAAAGCGGAGCAAAAAGTGATCGACCACTCGACTGCAACTTGTAATTCAATATGTTCTGCTCCATTCCGAGTGATCCGCGAACAAAACCTGAGTTGCTAAAACCAGATTCGCTATTTTTCGTTTCAGAAAGTGCCAGTGGAAATACGCGAAATGGAGCTGATCGATTTTTTTTCTTATGATAAAATGACAGTTCCGTGTGTTCGTCCGAAGGTTTTGCCGCAAAAAGAGAAGAAAAACACAATGACGACTGATATGAAAGATAATCAGCTTGGTCAGTATTCTTCTTACTGTTACTGAAATTACATTCGGAATTTCCGTCCCATAAAAGCGTGTCAGCCAAAATCAAGAGTTGACTCGATCTATCCAAAATGACGAATCTCTGAAGTCTATAATCGTCTGAGAGTGGCATGTCAATCTCGATATACTCGCAATTGTTTTCGTGATGTTGACATGTCATGGTCCATTTATCCAGTGGAGAGAGCAGTTTTCCGCGCAAACGCACTTCTGCACTCCATCCGCCAAATAAAATCGGCTCGTCGTGTATTAAAAAATCAATTGGAACCGCTTCATTTATTGCGGAATTGTAATCAAGCGAAAAAGAAAATTGCATCGTAAATCCGTTGTTTGGTGCGTCAGAACCATCCCGATCAGCGGGAACTCATCATTAAAAATGAGTGGTGTTTCGGTTCATTAGTGAATACACGTTTTGTCGAGTTTTATTTATTTGATGGGCACATCTAATAATTCATTTTTCAAAAACACAGTCTCCGTAATTTACGGTTTTTTTGTGTTCCCTTTTTGGCAATCGGTGAATAAATAGAGGTGCTTTTATGACATATCAATCAACAACATGAACATACAAAAAATTGCGGTGATTGTTTTCCGGTTTAGTGCCACCAACCAGAACAATTTTGTCATTTGATTCGAGATACCCCAAATTTTTTCCCGCTTCGACGACCGCAGGAAGGAATTCACGCTGGTCTACTGGAACATTCAAGACAGGAATGACTCCCCAATAAAGACACATTCGATTCAGTGCTCGATTATTCGGACTCATTCCGAGCGTCATTGTCATGCAGCGTTTGTTAGAAAAATGGAGAGCAGTGCTTCCAGATCGAGAGGCGATCAAAATGAGGGCCGCATCGAGATCATCAGCGACACAAACGGCGGCATCACACAGCGCGGTCGTCACGGAAGTCGTTGTACTCATTAGTCGCCTTTCAAGTGCATGGTGTTTTGGAATCGCCTTTTCTGTTACAACAGCAATTCGGTGCATCATTTCCACCACTTTTACTGGATGGTCGCCGACAGCAGTTTCACCGGAAAGCATACAAGCATCCGCGCCATCGAGAATGGCATTTGCCACGTCGGTGGCTTCGGCGCGGGTCGGAATCGTCAAATGGTGCATACTTTCAAGCATTTGAGTTGCCACAATCACAGGTTTCGCTTTTCGGCGACACATTTCGATTATCCGTTTTTGAATGATCGCTATTTGAGCAATATCAAGTTCGACACCGAGATCGCCGCGTGCCACCATGACACCATCAGACGCATCGACGATTTCTTCGAGATGCTCGATTGCTTCCGGCTTTTCGATTTTCGGAATTATATGTGGAATGTCTTCGATATTGCCATTTGCTGCCAAAATTGTTTCCTTCAAAATTTCACGCAGTTCATGTATGTCTTCGACGCATCTGACAAAACTGACACCAATATAATCGACTCCGGCAGTGGCCGCCCATCGTGCATTGATGATATCTTCCGGCTGCAATGTTTTGACGCTCAATTTTGCACCGGGAAGATTTACTCCCTGTCTGCTCCGAACAGGGCCGCCCTGCAATACTGTGCAAGTGACAGAATCAGCATCTTTTTCGGCCACTTCGAGTGCAACTGTGCCATCGGCGAGCATTATTTTGTCACCAATATCGAGATCATCGATCAGTGGTTGATATGTCGTGGTGAACGTGTTTGGTTCAGTGGTCGTTTTGCCTCGAACAAATTTCATCGGAATTTCGGCAGTGCAGAGATATTCGCCCCCAGGAATTTCGCCCAGTCGCATTTTCGGTCCCGCCAAATCGGCATGAATCGCAATTGGCAAACCGAGCTGTGCGGCGACTGAACGAACTCGTTCGAGCCGCTTTTGACCTGCTTCTGGACCACCATGTGCCATATTGAGACGAAAAACATCGACTCCCGCTTTGATGAGAGCAGCAACTACTTCGTCGGTGTCACTTGCCGGACCAAGAGTGGCGACAATTTTCGTCCGACTTGGACGATTTGGTGGAAAAACAAGTGTCGAAGAATTGGATGTTGACATGACAATTATTGAGTGAAAAAAGACTATTTGGTAAAAAACTGTGAGTTGCTAATTTGCAAAAATCATTTTATTGAGTAATCAGAAACAGTAAAAAAATGTATCAATTCATGGGTTTAGAATTTTTGTAATACAAAATTCGCGTCCATGTTTGGCGAGCACGTTTGGCGAGCCGCCGACGTAAGTTGGCGGGTTTGTTGGGTGCGTCGCCCTGAAATGGCAAGATAAATCGGGTATTAATCGGTGCGAATTTTGTTGCGTCCTTTCAGGGCAATTACATTTTAGCTGTATTTATCGAAAACACACACAATTTCCGTGAACGCTTAAAAAGAAAGGAACGAGAGTCGATTAGACATTCTAATCTATTATCGTTTCGCAGTCAATCATCTCCAAAACGGCATCATGCAGGAGGCCGTTTGTTCCGATTCCTTCTTTTCCGAGAATCGTGGGATGTCCTTTCCAGTCGGTGAATCGTCCACCTGCTTCTTGCAAAATAACGAGCAGCGGTCCAGCATCCCAGTCGGAGAGAATCGGATCAATCATGATGTCGGCGCGGCCAGTTGCAATGAGAAAATAACCGAATGCGTCTCCCCAAGTTCGCGTGAGTCGTGCTTTGTTTTCGAGTTTTTGAAACATTGCTTCTCGATTTGCATCGGCGAAAGTCCGCACTTCACTTGTTACAAAAAGAGCGTCTTCAATTCGATTGCACGTCGAAACATGAATACGGCGTGGCTCTGATTTCTGTGGTTTCACTCCAATTTTCGAGTGGTGTTTTGATAATTGCCATGCACCGAGTCCTTCTCCGGCCCAGATCATTTCACCGAGAGCAGGAAGAGCAATGACACCAGCAACTGGGTGTCCATCTTTTTCGATTCCGATCAAAGTGCTATAAAGAGGGACACCATGAATGAACGATTTTGTGCCATCAATCGGATCAATGAGCCAACGAAACGAGTTTGTTCCGATTTTGGGATTTCCTTCTTTCGGCGGAAATTCTTCTCCACAAATTGCATCATCGGGAAATTTTTCAGCGATTCGTGTTCGCAGCAATTCTTCTGCTCCTCGATCTGCGATGGTGACAGGAGAGGCATCACTCTTTCGTTCGATTGTCAAGTGATCGATATTGTAAAAATGTTGCAGCGTCCACTCACCTGCTTCTGCGGCGATGTGACGTGCCCAGTCAAGACGTTGTTGCATTGTGATATTTATCTATATGAGATTAGTTTTGTGGTATTCGTTCACGGTTTTTATTGTTTCAATAATAATTTACGCAGGCGAGCCGCCAACGTAAGTTGGCGGGTTTATTCGGCGGGTTTTATTGGGTCTGAACGCCATCGGCGTTCAATTATGGTAGAAACGAATTGCCCACAAAACCACACAACTCCGTGAGGAGTTGAATTATGGTCACCATAATGGAACCCCGAATGGGGTTCTGGCGTTTTTGATGTTCGTGTTTCTACCATAATTGAATCCAGACGGGATTCGTAAATGCAATTTCGTGGTAATTGAATTTTGACTATATTTATGGAAAATTATGAAAAAAATAATTATTGCCGTGAACGCATACGTTTTGTGTACTACCTCAAATCGTGATCAATTTCATCATAGAAGGTTTTGGAGGCGGTCCCTCTCGTGGATGGTCCCTGTTTGCGGGCAATGTCTCCCATTGTATTGTATAAGTAACATTTCCCACTTTGACACTCTTTGTTTGACGGTTCATTGTGAGATTCGCTTCATTAGTGCCAGATGTCGTTTTGGCGTTATTATCAGACGATGTATCGACTTTTTTGTCCGTTTCCGCTTCGACGGTCATTTTTACTGGTATAAAAGATGGCAAGATACGACCACTCACTGATTGACTGGCAACTGGTTTTTCTTCGATTGGTTTTAGTGTGTTCGGATCGAGTGTCCATTTTCCTGAACCATATTTGATGTGTTTCCATGTTTGTTGCAAAAAACCATTTGGCAAAACGGTCACTTCTGAACATGTAATTTCTCCGATAATAGTACCACCGCCCTGAAACTGCCAGCGATATTTCCAGTCCGATGTTTGATAATGTTTCCAGCCATCTTTTTCACGTCGGGAGTTGATAATTTGAAAATTGCCGTCGGAATCGTACTTTGAATGTGTCAAAATAACCCGTTTTTGTTCATCAAATCCAATTCTTTGCAAAGGATTGATAATGCCGCCGTTTGCAGGGACCGGATCAACCACCTCACTTGTCGCAAATGTGATCGGTAATGTGTACTGTTGTCCATCACTTTTTTCCCAAGTTCGCAAATCGTTACTTCGTGCATAACATAAATCGTGATTTGTTGAACAGTCGGGAGTGTCTCGCCACATCCAACAGAGATGAAAATAGCCATCTGGCCCGATTGTTGGGCCGGTGAAATAGGCACTCATTTTTCCTTCGCCATTAAACAAAGGGGCATCCAAAAGACGTGTCCATGTTTTCGATTTCGTATCATACACGTTCCAATACTGACTCCCATTTCCACTGCCACCATCTCGATAAGTGAAAATTAAATTTTTCTCTTTATCGAACAAAAAATTTGGATAAGTAACACGTTTTTCAGCTGTTCCAACCATGTGATTAACAGGAATAACTGACGTAATATCAAGAGGTTTTTCCGCTCGAAAATAAAGGAGAGGAACCCCGTGCATGTTTCCTGAAACATGGAGAAAATTCTCTTTATCAAACTGAATCGTGATATAATTATGTGAATCCCATCCGAGTTTTGAGTCAAGTTTGTGAAACTCCCAAATTTGTTTTTCTGCGGAGAGCGGTTTGCCACTCACGTCCGCGATCTGTTTTTTGCCCAGTGTCATATTTCTATTTTCATCGTAAAAGGCAATATAAAGTGCGCCTTCATTGTGAATCATCGCAAATCCAACTGGATGACCGGCCCAAACTAAATGAACATCTTCTTCGGTTTTTGCCACGAGACAATCGGATGTCAAAACATTTGCAAAAAATGTGGTCATTAGACACCACACGACTAAATAAAAAACATTTTTTTTCATGAGATTTTCATCTATTTTTAATGTTTGCATCAATTAAAATGTCGCTCATAATTGTCGAAATTTTGTAAAATTTCGCTTGTTTTTATGAAACAACAGCTTTCTACGAAAGCTGGCTAAACATCCTATTTCGTGCCGTTTATAGTATAAGTCAAATACAGAACCGTCAAAATGATTTCTGTTTTATGAATTTTTCATTCGACCTGAAACCTTATTTTCCCAGTTCTTTAACGAGATTTTCGGCTCCATAAACTTTTTTCAGTGCTTCAATAATGACCGACTCTGCAACTGAAACACAGCGACTTTGGTTGTCTGAATAAACGAAACTGTTCGACAAAGAAAAGATATTCCCGTCGAAAACGAGGCCGACAACTTCGCCTTTGGAATTGATGAGTGGACTTCCTGAATTGCCTCCAACTATGTCATTTGTTGTAACAAGATTGAATGGTGTCATCAAATCGAGTCGAGACTTCGCATCTTTCCAACTTTTTGGCGGGTCGAATGGAGGCGTAAATTTTTGTAACTCGGCCCGCTCGAACATTCCAGAAATCTTCGTCCACGCAGGAATGGTTTCAGTCCCGTCTTTGTATCCTTTGACCGCTCCATAAGAAAGCCGAATCGTGAATGTTGCATCGGGATAAACATTCGTTCCATCCTCCGCAAATTTTCGTCTCGCAATTTCAGAATACGCCTCGGTCTGCAGCATTTCGACTTGTTTTTCATGGAGTTCTCGTCCGCCTCGTGAAAACGGTTCAAGTTGCAAAACGAGCTGAATCATTGGATCGTCTGACTCTTCAATCGCTTTGACACCGCCTTCAATGAGCCGTTTTCGCTCCGAAACATCCCGCAATTTGGAGCCGCGTATCAAGTCTTCGGCAATTTGTTTCGGTGATTTTCGCGCGAAATCAGAATCGGCATTTCGTTGTACAATTTCCTGAATTGGTTCGGTTCCAACAGACACATTTACATCGACGGCGATTTGTATTTTTCCGCTCATACCAACATATCCTGCTTTGTCAAAATAGGTGTCTTGTAAGTGTTTCCAATCAGTACATAAATAATTCCATAATGTTCCTGCGTCAATTTCTTGTAACATTGAAAGAGAATCGGTCAGTTTCATGATTTCAACATCCTCATAAATTGGAAGATCAGCGAGAAGTGATTTTTTCAGTGCGTCGATCTTTTCGTCTCGATATTCTTTGAGGCGTTTGTCGTTTGGTTTTTTGAGTTCATAAGCAAGTCGAACGAGTTGCCGAGCGATTTGAAACGTCCGCGAATTGAAACCTTCGCCTCCTTCAAAAAAATCGTTTGCAAAGAAAATAGGACGAGCCGCTTCAATGGACTTGGCAATTTTTGACTCCGGTGAATTTGGTGTGTCATTCTTCGTTTTCGTTTCAATAATAGCTGGTGTTTGTAGTCCGTCCAATTGACCGAGTGCGCGTTTTCGATAATTTTTGATCGCTCCTAGATCGTTTGCAATTCGCCGCCGATGTTCCGGGCTTCGTTCGGCAAATGTCGAATAGGCGACTTCGCGTCGATACAATTTTTGCAGCCTTTGTGGAAAATAAAAATCCCGCTGAAATTCAAGATGTTCCCGCGTAAGTGCTCGCTCCGTGCGACCAGGAAATCCTGAAACAAAAACGAGTTCGTCATTTTCAATCGGCGAATTAGACCATTTCAAAAAATGTTCAATTTGTGCCGGTTTGTCATTTTGATATGCACGAAAAAATGTCGCATCGAGACAATATCGTGGATATTCGTAATTATCAGGATCGCCGCCGAAAGAAGCGATTGATTCCTCTGGTGCCCAAACAAGTCGGACATCAGTATAAACTTTGTATCCATATAAGTGATATTTTCCTCCCTGATACAATTTCGTAACTTCGCATCTGAGTCCTGTTTTTTCAGTCGACTCTTTTTCGATTTTTGCGATTTCCGCACTTTGCAAATCGCTTGAAACGGCCTGAACACGTTCGGTCACATCTTCGATTTGTGCGACGACGAGCATTTCGAGGCCATCGCATTTGAGTTCTTCGTCATTCGTTTTAGCTAAAAAACCGGTCTCAAATAAGTCTCGATCAGGTGTGCTCAATTCTTGCAAAGTTCGAGCAGCGACATGATGATTGGTCATAATGAGTCCATTTGCGGATACAAACGACCCGGTGCCACGAGTTGCCACGCGAACAGTCGAAAGTCGCAAATGCTCTAAAAAGGCGGGAGTCGGATCGAATCCATACACCGCTTTAATTTGAGCAAGTGGCGGATTTTCATAAAGCCACATTCCTTCATCAGCACGGACTGAAAAAAAAGAAAATCCAAAACAGACAAGAATAACAACAAAATTAAAAAAAGAATGTTTAGACATAATAAAAAGTTTTGGAAATTGTTTTATGCAAGTAATAGATTTTTTATTCAGGAAGAGTTTCTGTGCGTCCGACACGATTTTGGGCAAATAACTGGAGGCCGTCCATCATTTCGGAGTGTGCTCTGGCTTTTGGTTCCAATGTCCATGGAAGTCTGACAATGAATGTACTTCCGACTCCAAGTTGGCTTTCCACTTCTATTTGTCCTTCGAGCATTTTGCATATTTCTTTGACTATCGAGAGTCCCAAACCGCTCCCTGAATGTTCGCGTTTCATTGTGTCTCCTTCGGTCATCGTCTTTTTTCCTTGTCTGAATTTTTCAAATATGATCTGCTGATCATCTTCTGAAATACCAACTCCTGTGTCAGATACTTTCAATTCGAGCATCGCACGATCATGCGGAGTTTTTGGTGCCGCCCCAGCAATTGGAGCAGGCGTGGCTGGTTCTGGAAAAGGAACCGCTGGGAGCAATTCAGCACTTAGTCGAATGCGTCCCCCCTCCGGCGTGAATTTGATGGCATTGGAAAGTAAATTATTGAGAATCTGCTGAATCCGCGATTCCGCTTGTTTCATTGGAGGCAAATGGTCTGGAATCGTTGTTTCAAGTGTGATATTTTTTCGATCCAAAAGAGGTTTGGCCATGTCAACTTGAACGGCAATTATTGTTTCAATACTAAAAATTTTTGTCTCGATATTCATTCGCCCCGACTCCATTTTGGCCATATCAAGTATGTCATTTATCATGATTAAAAGAGAGCGACCTGAATTATTGATGTTTTCGACATATCTTTTTTGTTTTTCTGTCAGTGCCGAAATGGAGCCGAGAACGTCGCTGAATCCCAAAATGCTGTTCAGTGGTGTCCGCAATTCGTGTGACATCGTCGCCATAAATTCGCGGTTTACTTGGTTCATTTCGTATAACTGAATAGTCAGATGTGCCAGTTCATCCACACGACTACTCTGTTCAATATTCGCCTTTCGCAGCATGTCTTGTGTATTGACCAAATGCCGCAGCATTCGATTGAAAGCCTCCGCCAAAACTTGAAATTCGTCTCCGGTGTTAATGTCTGCACGTTTCGAGAGTTCACCTCGACTGATTGATTCTGCCACTTCTCGGAGCATTTTGAGAGGTTTAATGACGAACCATCGCACAACTAAATTGACAGCAACAAGAGCCAAAAACGCCGAAACTATCGCCGCTCCAATCATATATGCCCAGTATTTTTGCAGCGATTTTTTGAGTGACGACTCTGGAATCACAACATGTACCACGCCGAGCAGCTCTCCGTGTTCGAGTTGGTGGCACGGGGCACAATTACTCGTGCGGTCCATTCGCACTTCTTCAAAATAGTGATAAGTGCCATCATCATCAAAGAAATAATCTGTTTGAGGCGTTTTTTCCGGCTGAAAATCTTCTTGATATGGCGGGAAATGATTTATCCACTCCGCATATTTTTCGGTGTCAGTTTTGGCTTTTGCTTCTTTTTGCCCCCACTCGGCATCACTCAGAACTGCCAAAAAAACATCCCGAATTTTTTCAAGATTTGGAATAAACTGGACGTGTGCATCTCGATTTCGAATGCGTCGTGTGATCCCTTCCATTTGACTTTTGAAATCCGTCGAAACCGAATCGGGCGTGTTCGTAAAAACGGAAAGTGCATCATCTGGCGGTTTGGACCGACGCTCCATGACTTCCCAATGTTTTTCGGTCAAATACTGGTTTCCCCAGATATTGGCCATACTTGGATTTTGATCTCGCACCAAATCACCAGTGACATACCAATAAAGGCCGAAACTGACACTGATGACAATGACCAAGGCGATCCCGAAAAAAAGCAAACACTTCATTTCAAGACTTGATTCTATAAGAGCGCGATTCAGCGGACGAGACATGGAAAATTTGGACAGGCGGCGAATACCGGAATGAAGTGCATTAAAAAAAAACAGTTTTGACGAAAAAATACTGCGAATCGACATCAATTAGATGTTTAACCCGCTTTCGTAGCTGTTTAGCCAGCTTTCGTAGAAAGTGGTTGTTTCGCAAAACAAAGCAAATTTCTAAAAAAATGACTCTAACAAAAGTATCGTTTTTGCCGGTGTGCTGTAAAATTGCCCGCCAAACCACACAACTCCGTGAGGAATTGAATAATGGTCACCGATATTGAACCCCGAATGGGGTTCTGACGTTTTTGATGTTTGTGTTTCTACCATTATTGAATCCCGACGGGATTCGGAAATGCAATTTCATGGCAATCGAATTTTAGTGTAAAAAGTTGATTCAATTCCGGTGTTCACGCACCAGCTCGATAAACAACACCCGCCGACTTACGTCGGCGGCTCGCCAAACGTGAACGCTCTGTTTCTTAGTTTTTCGTCGTCACTATTTCCAGTGGCGGAACTTTCAGTTCCGATTTTAGCCGCTCTAATTCTTTTTCAAGACGTTTGATTTCTTCGGCATAATCAGAACGTGAGTAAACGCTTTGCATCTCATTTGGATCATTTTTGAGGTCGTACAACTCCCACTCGTCAATGTCGTTGTAAAAATGAATGAGTTTGAACCGGCCATCGTACACCCCTTCATGACGTTTGACCATGTGTACTGCGGGATATTCATAATAGTGATAGTAAAAAGATTTGCGCCAGTCGGACGGCGTTTTTCCTTCGAGCAACGGAATCAGTGAGCGTCCCTGCATCTCGGCGGGAATTGGAATACCTGCTAATTCCAAAAAAGTTTCAGGGAAATCAATGTTGGAAACGATGTCGTTATTGACACTGCCGGGTTTCGTGTGTCCATTCCATCGAACCAAAAGGGGAGTTTTGAACGATTCCTCATACATGAATCGTTTGTCGAACCATCCATGCTCTCCAAGATAAAATCCTTGGTCGGACGCATAAACAACGACCGTGTTTTCGGCCAAATTATTTTCTTCGAGATAATCCATGACACGTCCGACACTGTCATCGACTGCCGACACACAACTAAAATAATCTTTCATATAACACTGGTATTTCCATTTTTTCAGTGCGAGCGGATCGTCTTTCACTGATTCAAACTGTGCTTTTCGTTCATCAAACATCGCATGCCAATCGGCCTTTTGCTCATCTGAAAACGATTTCCAGTTGTTCGGAGGAACCAATTTTAAGTCGAGTGGTGTCAATGTTTTGACAATCGTCATATCTTGTTCAAGTGCTGCTCGTCCACGTCCAGAATAGTCGTCATCAAATGTTTCTGGATATGGAAAATCGACGTTTCTGAACTTTTCATAATACTCCAAATATGGTTCCCATTCACGATGCGGTGCTTTGTGCTGCATCATCAACAAAAATGGTTTGGACGCATCTCGTTTTTGAAGCCAATCGAGGGACAAATCGGTAATCAGCTCCGTTGTTTTTCCACGAAGCGCGACTTTTGCGCCATTTCGAATCATGATCGGATTGTAATAAGTTCCCTGTCCGATCAACACTTCCGAATAATCGAAACCAGGAGTCGCATCACATTCCAAATGCCATTTCCCAATCATCGCCGTTTGATAACCAGCTTTCTGCATCAGTTTCGGAAATGTCATTTGCGTATTATCGAATCGGTCATTATTCGTTTTGAATCCATTGACATGGGAATACTTTCCTGTCTGAATAACAGCACGAGACGGGCCGCAGATCGAGTTGGTGACACAGCAATTCGTGAATCTCATTCCTTCTGCGGCAAGTCGGTCGATATTTGGTGTGACATTTCGAGTGGAACCATACGAGCTGATGCCCTGATAAGCATGGTCATCTGTGAAAATGAAGACAATGTTTGGATGCTCTGGAGAAGCTGCCAGACAAAAAGACATTCCAAAAAAGAGAACAAGCAAACAGAAGCAAAATATGAATAGACAACGACAAATCGAATATGGTTTCATAGTATTTTCAGAGAAATAAGAGAAATAAGTGCAGTGGCATCAAAACTTTGTACATTCTACTCCAAAAATTACATTTTTGTCAATCATTAGGACACATCAAATAATTCATTTTTCAAAAACACAGATTCCGTAATTTACAGGGTTTTTGTGTTCCTTTTTTAGCAATCGGTGAATAAATAAATGTGCCCATTATTCAACAAGAAAATATCAAATTTTGTTCCTATTATCTGGATGGATTATTACCACGACCGATGCAAAGCAGTATAATGAGTATTCTTACAATTACGAATTGTATGATTGACCGCATTATTTGAGATTTCCAAAACAAAAAATTGGTCACCTCTAATAATTCATTTTTCAAAAACACAGGCTCCATAATTTACAGGTTTTTTGTGTTCAAAATTTGGCAATCGGTGAATAAATAGATGTGCCAAATTGTATCAAAAATCCACAATATTTTCAAAATGATGTCATTACTTCTCTTTTTCACGGCATTTATTGTTTTTATCACGGCATTCGGCGCGATCTACCAGTTTCTTTTAGGAGGCGTTTATTTCATTCTTTGCCGCAAAAACACAAAACTGAGTGGAGCAAAAAATCATTTTACGATTTTGATCCCCGCCCACAATGAATCCCTCGGTTTGCTTGTCGTTTTGGAGAACATCAAAGCAATTAACTATCCGACTGAATTGTTTCGTATTGTCGTTGTTGCAGATAATTGCAGCGATGACACGGCAAAAATTGCCAGAGAAGCAGGAGTAACATGTCTTGAACGATTCGACACTGAGCGACGTGGCAAAGGGGCCGCACTTGCTTGGTCGATTCCGTACTTACTCGAACCATTTCATGCGTCGTGTCACAAAATCGATGAAATCAGCAAAACAAAGCAATCCAATCTCGTTGAAGCCGATGCAATTGAAATTGACTCCGACATTTTTGTCGCCACTGATGCGATTTTCGTAGTTGATGCCGACTGCTTTGTTGATGCAAACGTCTTATTTGTTGCAAATACGGCAATCGAAAGCGGAGTTCGCGTACTACAACTTTCAAATTTGGTGTCTAATCCTGATGAATCATTTGGTTGTTATGCGATGGCACTGGCACGAATTATCGAAAATAAGCTCTTTTATTGGCCCAAATCGAAACTAGGACTGATTGCCCCACTCCTCGGAACAGGAATGGTGCTGCATCGAAACATACTAGAACAATATCCATGGCAAAGCGGCGGGCTGGCCGAAGATGCGGAATACACGTTTTGTCTACTTTCAAAAGGAATCATTCCAGTTTATTGCGGCGACGCGGGAGTTTCTTCTCCTTTTCCGGTCGATTCAAAAACACTGGCTGTCCAACGAGCACGATGGATGCATGGTGGTATTTCCGCAGTAAAACGGTCATTCGGACATCTTCTATTGCGTGGTATATGCACAAGAAATCTCAGCTTGATCGATTTTGGAGTGGCTTCGATGTACGTCAGTCGTCCAATCGTGGCACTGCAAGTCTTTCTTTCGTCATTTTTCTCTTTTTGGATTTGGTGGTCGATGCCATCGTTCTATTCCACTTTGTTGCTCGGAATTTCTATCGGAACGATTTTATTGTACGGAATTTATGCATTACTTGGCGCGTTTGTTTTGGGACTAAATCACAAACGATTTTATTATCTAATTGCGATGCCGATTTTTGTAATAAATTACGTTCAAATGACATTCAAATCGCTTTTGTTTCGTCCCCCCAAAACATGGAATCGAACACCTCGAAAATGAGGGGAAAATGAGGGAAAAACGAGAGATTGCAAGAACCCATTTCTCCAAAATCATGCAAAATGTCCCACTTTCATCACTCCTCTTTTGTCGCAGAAAGAGCATTTCGAATTAGTTGTCGCATAAATGAAGCGGAGGCTTTCTGCCCAGTAAACAGTTTGAACTGGAGACACGCCTGTCCGACGAACATATCCACACCAGTGACAACTTTGCATCCCTTTTCCTTCGCCGATTTAATGAGGAGCGTGTTTTCTGGATTATAAATGGCATCGAAAACGAGCGTTTTCCCGGAAATCCCTGACTTGTCGAACGGTGAATCGTTCACATTCGGGTGCATTCCGACTGGTGTGCAATTCACCAAAATATCTGGATTCAGTTTCGTTCGCGCCGCCCAATCGACAACATCACAATCAAGATGCTTCGATAATTCAAAAGCTCGATTTCCGTTGATGTCGGCAATACTCACAAGTGCGCCGCGATTTTTTAGTCCGAAAGCGAGTGCTTTTCCGGCTCCTCCCGCTCCCAAAATCAGTGCTAATTTCCCTTTCATCACACTGACCGGATCGGTGACTGTCCCGCCCAGTCCCAATTCGATACTCGACAAAGCCGACATATAATCGGTGTTATAACCAATTCGATCCTGATTTTGAAACAAAACCGTGTTACATGCACCTATTTTATCGACGGCGGAATCCATTTTTGTCAAGTATTCGAGTACTGTGACTTTGTGAGGAATTGTTACACTAATTCCTCGCACATCCCACTCGGCGGCATGTCGCATAAATTCAGGAACATTGTCTTCGTCCAAAGGAAATGGAACATAAACCGCATTGATTTTTTGTTCCAAAAATGATCGATTATGAATCAGCGGGCTCAAACTGTGACCAATCGGATTTCCAATGATGCCAAAAACCGCCGTGTTTTCATCATTTTTATCATAATGATAAATGTCTCGCATTTCTTTGTAGTCGAGTAGTCCTGGTGCGACAATGCGTGAACTGGAAAATGTTGCATAAGTATATGGCATCCCAAATTTTTTGCCGAGAATTCGCGTCGCCTTTCCCATTTCTCCCATGCAAATACCGATCACACGAACGCCTTTGTCGCCGAGTGATTTGGCTTCCACATTTTTCTCTCGCACAAATTTAATGAAGCGAAACATATCCGAAACAGTATTTGGATTGACCGCAATTTTAATAAAATATGGCGACTTGGAAGCCATTTCCCGATGCAGTGTCTCCAAATCATCGGGCATTCCTTTCAAATTGTGATAACTAATAATTCGACGCGTTTTACCGAAAACTGGAATTTTATCGGCAATATCGACTTCAAGATCGACAAATTCGACTTCATCAGCAATTGCTGATCGTAAAATGAGCTGTCGTTTTTCTTCTGATTCGCGCCAGAGACCACCATCTTCCGGCCTCCTTATTGTAACAACAATCGCACTTGGACGTTCTGGAAACAGGCGATGCAATTCCGGTTCTCGTCTCAAAAAATCGAGTCGAAGTTCGACCAGTGAAACTCCGTCTGCCACAAGAGACTGATGCTCTTTAATCATGCGTGTGTGGCTGCCACATGCAATTGTAACACAAATCATGTTTGACTCCATTCTGTCCCACCGGGGCGGTCTTCAAGTGTTATTCCAAAAGAGGTCAAATCTTTTCGGATTTTGTCAGCAGTTGCAAAATCTTTGTTGCTGCGTGCTGTCGCACGCAGTTCGATCAGCAGTGTCATCAATTTATCAACAAGGAGATCATTTCCGGCCTCTAATTTTGTTTCACTCGGTTTCAAAAAGAGACCGAGTGTCCATGTCAATTCTCGAAAAACTGTGGCTCCAAATGACAACTCAGCAAAAGCCAATTCTTTCATGTTCAAATTTGCTTCAGAATTTATTACTGAATTGGTTGTCGATTTTGTTGCAACAAATTCCTCAATTTTCGTATCATCAATAAACTTATTGATCGTGCGAACGAGATCAAAAAGTTGTCCAACTGCTCCGCCTGTATTAAAATCTTCGTCCATCGACTCCAAAAATCGTGACCGAATGGAAATAACTTGTTCGACAAAAGACGTTTTGGGAGTATCACTCGATATGACACCAAAAATAGTACACAGAAGATTATCCAAATCATCTTGTCGTGTTTTTGGAGCAGGAAGTTCATAAAAATTTTTGCCCGATATTTTCTCAAATCTTTTAATAAAACGATAAAATGTTTCGAGTCCTTTCCCGACTTCTTCAATTCGCTGCAAGCTGAAATCGATTGGACGGCGATAATGCGTCGAAATCAAAAAAAACCGAATCGTTTCTGGTTCAAACTGTTTCAACAAATCCCTAAAAGCACTCGAACCTTTCGACTTACTGATCTTTCCAGCTTCCTGAGATTCGATACTTTCTGTTTCATTTTCTCGTGTTTTTCGTCCTCCCAATTTCCCAACTTCGCTGGATGCCTGCATGAGTCCATTGTGCATCCAAAACGAACACATCGGTTTTCCATGCCGAGCTTCACTTTGTGCAATTTCATTTTCATGATGCGGAAAAGTCAGATCGAGTCCACCACCGTGAATGTCGAAAGTTTCTCCTAGAAGTTCGCAGCTCATTGCACTGCATTCGATGTGCCATCCAGGGCGGCCGGGTCCCCACGGAGATTTCCACGCAGGTTCACAGGGTTTTGCTGATTTCCAGAGAGCAAAATCGAATGGTGTTTGCTTTCGATCTGCCATGCTTCCGCCTTCGCCGCTCATTGATTCGAGGTTTCTGTGCGATAATTTGCCATATTCTGAGAACGTGCCGACATTGAAGTAGACATCGCCTTCTGATTGATATGCGAAACCTTTGTCGATCAAATCGGATGTAAATTTGATTATATTATCCATGTGTTCGGTCGCTTTTGGAAAAGCAAAAACCGATTCTTTGACATTCATCGCATCGAGATTTCGCATGTAATCAGCGGTCATTTCATCGGCGACTGCCTGCATTGTCGTATTACGAGAACGAGCTTCGGCAATAAGTTTGTCATCGACATCTGTAACATTAATGATCAATTTGACATGATAACCGAGATAGTTCAAATATCGTTTTATTGTATCGAAAATGACTGGACCGACCATGTGTCCAATGTGAGACGGTTTATAAACAGTCGGGCCACAAAGATAAATTCCGACTTGTCCGGGGACAACTGGCTTGAACTCTTCAGTCGTTTTTGTGAGTGTGTTATAAATTCGTAACATAATTGAAATAAAAAATTGTTGGCGGAAATATTGAGATTTATTAGATATATCTCAGATCCGTTTGCAGTTCGATATTAGTACTATGAATAGTTAATGTTTGTGAGAGAAGTTTTACAACAGCTTTTTATTTCACCACAAAATTGACCATTTTTCCTGGAACGATAATTTTTTTGAGGATGGACTTTCCAGTGATCCACTCGATGATTTTTGGATCGGAAAGTGCGAGCGATTCTATTGTATTTGTATCGGAATCTGCGGAGACGATGATTTTTGCACGCAATTTTCCATTTATCGAAACAGGAATTTCGAGTGTCGATTCGATCAAAGCCGATTCGTCGTACTTCGGCCAATTCTCAAATGCGAGTGTCGTTTTGTGGCCGAGTCGCTCCCACAGTTCTTCCGCCAAATGTGGTGCAAATGGAGAAAGAAGTAACAAAAATATTTCCATCGCATTTTTTGAACGAAATTCTTGTTTCAAAAAGAAATTCGTAAATTCCATCATTCGAGCAATGGCCGTGTTAAACGACTTGTTCAAAATATCCTCGGTCACTGCTTTAATCGTTTTGTGCAAAATCCGATTTTGCTCCTCATTCAAAGAAGCATCAACCAATTTTGGATGAAGCGACTGCGATTCGTCCGATTCGTCGATCATCATTTTCCACACACGATCCAGGAAATTGCGAACACCATTCACGCCGTCCATCGACCAAGGTTTTACAGATTCGAGTGGTCCCATGAACATTTCGTACAAACGAAGAGCGTCCGCTCCATATTTCGTAACAACATCATCGGGATTGATGACATTGCCGCGACTTTTCGACATTTTTTGTCCATCTTCGCCCAATATCATTCCCTGATTTACCAGTTTTTGAAACGGTTCTGGCATCGACACGAATCCTCTGTCAAAGAGAACTTTGTGCCAAAATCGAGCATATAAAAGATGCAAAACAGCATGTTCTGCTCCTCCGATGTATAAATCGACGGGCATCCACGCTTTTTCGAGACTGGGGTCAATCAGCAGTTTGTCGTTTTTCGGATCGATAAATCGCAGGTAATACCAACACGAACCGGCCCACTGTGGCATCGTGTTTGTTTCACGTTTATATCGTTTTCCATTTTTTTGTACGAATAGCCATTCATCACTGGCATGTTCCAAAGGCGGCTCTGGTGAATTGTGCGTCGCATCGAATTTGAGACCAAGTGGCATGTCGAGTGGCAATTCCGAAGGTTCCAGAGCAATTGTCCTCCCGGTCTTATTCGCATTTTCATCTAATTCATGCAGAATAGGAAAAGGTTCTCCCCAAAAATGTTGACGACTAAAAAGCCAGTCGCGGAGCTTGTAATTGACACTTTTCCGACCTCGGCCCGATTGATTCAAGTCGTGTGTGATTTTTTCCTTGAACTCTGCTGTTACAAGTCCATTGTATGTGCCACTATTGACAGCGACACCAGATTCGGTGAATGCTTCAAAATCGACACCAATTCCGGCTGTGTGTGGTGGATGTTGTACGACTTGAACTATCGGCAATGAAAATTTTTTGGCAAATTCATAATCACGAGTGTCGTGTGCTGGAACTGCCATGATCGCCCCAGTTCCATACGAAATCAGAACATAATCGGCAATCCAAATTGGAATCGGTTCATCATTGACGGGATTGATTGCATAAGAGCCGGTGAAAACGCCCGTTTTTTCTTTTGCCAATTCAGTGCGGTCCATGTCACTTTTCGATGCCGCCTTTTGACAGTATTCATCGACAGCAGCTCGTTGCTCTGGAATTGTTAGTCGTTTGACGAGCGGATGTTCTGGCGCAATTACCATGTACGTCGCCCCAAAAAGTGTGTCTGGACGAGTCGTGTAAATGCGGAGACAATCTTCGCCCGGTTTGCGCGAAAACCCAAAATTTTCGCGTGATTCTTTCCATTTATCGTACTCTTGACGAATTGATTTTCGCCATGATTTTGGGCCAGTGACTGACTCCTCGCCATTGTAATTGTAAGAAGAGGCAGGTGTGGTTTGATTTGAGTTTATTGGCGCGACCGAACCACTCCGCCCAGTCGGGCACCCTTCATTTGAAATGATGGGAGTTGTGCGATTTTGTCCGATATAAAAATCAATTTCGGCTCCTGTGCTTCGACCAATCCAATTCCGTTGAAGAGCTTTGATTCCGTCTGACCAATCGAGCAATTCGAGGTCTGATTCGAGCCGGTCTGCATACGACGTAATTCGGAGCATCCACTGTCGGAGAGGCATCCGAACGACTGGATGATTGCCGCGTTCACTGCGTCCTTGTACGACTTCTTCGTTCGATAATACTGTTCCGAGTTCTGGACACCAATTGACTGGTGCTTCGATCTGATATGCAAGTCGATGTTCGTCTTTGTATTGTTCGACTGCATCTGGTCCCTGGTCGGAGATTTCTGCCGGAATTGGCAATTCTGCAATTGGTCTCCCTTTTTGTTCATCCAAATCAAACCATGTATCATGCAGGAGCAAAAAGATGAATTGCGTCCACTTAAAATAGTTCAAATCGGTGGTCGCAATTTCACGGCTCCAGTCATAAGAAAAGCCGAGCATTTTGAGTTGCCGACGAAAATTGGCGATATTCGTTTCGGTGATGATGCGGGGCGGGGTCCCCGTTTTTTTGGCCTGTTGTTCAGCGGGAAGTCCGAATGCGTCCCATCCCATCGGATGCAGCACCGTTTTGCCATTCATTCGAGCAAATCGGCAAACAATGTCGGTCGCCGTATATCCCTCTGGATGTCCGACATGAAGACCATTCGCACTCGGATATGGAAACATATCCAGAACATACATCTTCTCTGTTCCGGGTTTCGGCCAAGAAGGAGTTTCAAAAGTTCGGTTTGTTTCCCAATAATTCTGCCATTTCGGCTCAATTTCAGACGGATTGTATCTCATTTAACACAGATAGACGGATTGTTTTCGTATTACCAAACATATCACATTCTTATTTTATCACTTTTTTCCGTTTTGAAAATGAGCCAGAAAGAGAAAACGAAAGTTCTTGGGCATTTTCCGAATCCCGATGGGACCAAACAACAACCGCCGACTTACGCCGGCGGCTCGCCAAATGACAAACAACCGCCGACTTACGCCGGCGGCTCGCCCAAATGTGGACGCGAATTTTGCACTATAAAAAATCTAAAACCGTGAACTGATACGAAAAAACCCATGCACATATTGGCCCGATTCTCTGGAAGTGGAATCATTCTGCCACACGAATCCAGATTGATTCGTGACTCGGAAGTTTCAGTTTTCCAGTTGCCGGATCACCGCGTTTTTCCGATTCGTCGGTATAAAACTTTTGAGTTCGGCCCGGCATTTTGAACTCGAATGTCTGCGTTTCACTTGTCGGATTGAAAAATTGAACCAAAATGTCACCGCTCTTATCATTTGCGGGACAACATGCAGTCATCACGATATTTCGCTCATTGATCTCGATTCCAGCGATGTCATCTGTCGGAAATGTCGTTTCCGGTGAAATCATAGTGGCAAAAAGTGGATATGTGATTTCTTCCGAAATATGCTTTGCAATTGCATCATCTGGAAAAGCGGCAAACGGACAAATGGCACCACGAAAATTGCCGCCCACAACATTTGTGACCAAAATGCGGCCCGATTCAATTACGAAGTCTTCCTGCGTCGCTTCTGGCATGAACAGATCGACTCCGAGCTGATCATTTGCCAAAACGGAATAACCATAAAAACTGTCTCCTTTTCCATCTGGAATCGAAAACGAAAATGACAAAGACGCACTTTTGGCTGAACTGGGATCATATCCGTTAATAAAAAGAGGAAATGGCATCAATAAAAGGCGGTCTGAGTTGGTCTCCAGCTGAAAAAAGAGCATATCTATCCCTTTTGATTGCCGAGATTCTTGGTCGTAAACGATTTTAACAGAAGCAAATGCTGGATTTGCGATAATAAAAACATTTGCTTTGCTTTTTTTGATGCCATTTTCGTGTATTTGTCCCACGATACAAATCGCGTCGGAGTCGTCTTTTGATTGATCGGTTTGACTAACAAATTCGTGGTCATTTCCTTTTCGTTTGAGAGAAATGATACTTCCTGTGTTCATATCGAATTGGACACGGAGTTTCGAATTTTCGATGATTCCTTGTTTTTCATCGACACTAATGTCCGATGCGGGAAATTCAGGATCGCCGGGCTTTCTTGGCGTGATGCGAAAGCGCATTGAACCGAGTTGGGGAATATAATCTGTTCGGAAATAGAAAAAGCCGCCGCATTCAGAGTAACACGGTGCGACATAACTGGAATCTTTGGACAGTGAACGGACAATATATTCACATTCCTTTATTTGTCTTTGTTGTTTTGGCACGAAAGTGTGGACCAAAGCAGCGCGATCTCGTCCAGTTGGATTGAAGACGGCAACTGTCCATGAATCTTCTTCTTTTTGAAGAGCGGATTCCCCGAGCTTCATCGCTTCAATGATGGAATATGGAGGGAGATCGGCAAAAGGCTGTTTTTTCAAATCTCCCGGATGCTCTTTTGGATCGAGCATCGCCCAAAGTCGCTGCTCAGCTGTGTTTTGTGTGACATTTTGGTCGGCACTGTGGTCCACATTTTGACCAGCACTGTGATCCGCATTTTGGTCGGCACTGTTCGGCGGCGTTTTTTCAGCAACTGCGATAAGAAAAGGCGACATGACTAAAAGCCAAGTCGCCAGTAAAATGAGAAGCGTGCGGCGGGTGTCAATCTGCCGGTTTTGGGAACATTTGACACTGGTTTCACCCGCCGATTTACATCGGCGGCTCGCTGCAATCAAATTTGCCAATTTGCTATTTTTTTGCACTTTCTGCATATCCATATTTCGGATTAGTAGGATCGAAATCCAAATCGGTCAGACCGACATTTATTTCGAGTTTTTGGTATGTATACGCTTCAATCAAGACTTTCGGCCCCCCTTCTTTTTGTGGCCACTCATACGATTCATATCGAATTGGAAGATTCAATTCTTTGTCGACGTAAATCCACGCCTCATAAAAGATGAAATTCTTGCGAGGAACCGGATGCGTCACAAGAATCAAAATGCAGTCACGACCATCGACTTTGATTCCGTCTTCAAAGTATTTTACTTCACATTCGCCATATTTGGAATCTCGATAACCAACTTCGAGGAGTTTGTTCACCAAGTTCAAAACCCCCATTTCTTTGATGGAGTATTTATTTCCTTGCATGGCAATTATTCCTTCGGGGTCCAGTTTTTGCGTCCCAAACATTTTTTGAGCACCGACTCCGTGTCCAATCAATTTGCCATCATTCTTGCTGGGATAATAAATGGCCTCTTGTCCATTCAATTTTCGTGGATATCTGAATTTAGTGTAAACACTGAATGGTTCATGGCGAACTTTAATTTCCATGACCTGCGCTTCTTGAACAACACCGCCGATGTTTTCTTGCTTCGTCATAACCGCAGTATAATCTTTGAGAGCGGCAATGTTTGGATGTTCTTTTTCGGCCCATCGAATCACCGGCATGAGCGGATGCTCATTTGCGGCGGCCTGTGGCAACGTGACATTGCTGGCTACTTTGGCTGTGTTTGAACCGGCGGCGGGAGCGGTCGGAACCGTTTCCTGTGCAATTGAGTTCGACACAAATGCGGAGATGGCTCCCAGTAATGCGAGAGCAGCACATATCATCGAAAGTGAAGTCCATTTCATTTTCATCATTGGTTTTATGGGGCAAAAATAGTTGAACAAATTGGGAACAAATTCGCGGCAAATATATTTGGAGTCGAAATAAAAAAACAAAACAGCAAAAATGCGAATTCGCCAAAATCCTCATCTGGATGCGGTTTTCCTCTTTAATTCCTTCACAAAATTGATACAATAGTGTCGTGGAACCGAGACAAGTCTACATCATACATTATTTTCCCCATTTTAGTAAAGCCCAGTTTTATGAATTTTCAGCAAATTTCGGTTAAAACGATAATTTCGACCCCTTTTGAAGAAAACGCATATCTCGTTTTTCGAGAAGGTTCCACCGATTGCTTCGTGATCGACCCGGGTTTCGAGCCGGAATTGATATTGGAAGCAATCAAAGAGTTTGGTCTAAATTTGTGCGGCATTCTAATCACACATGGGCACGCCGATCACATCGGCGGAGTCCCTGTTCTCAAATCGGCATTTCCAGACACGAAAATTTACATTGGAGCGGGCGAGGAAGCAAAATTGATCGATCCCGATCTGAATTTATCCGCTCCATTCGGATTTCCCGTCACAGTTTCACCAGCCGACATTCTCGTGCATGATGCCGAAACTTTTTACTTGGGCGACATTCCGATTGAAGTCAGAACAGCACCTGGACACTCCGCCGGCCACGTTATTTACTTGATTCCGACGGAGCCTTTTGGCATTTTATTCACCGGAGATGTGCTCTTCAAACAGGGACTCGGACGCAGTGATTTTCCAGATGGGAATCATCAGACGCTCATTCAGTCGATTCGTGAGAAAATTTTGTCGCTCCCAGATGAGACAGTCGTTTATTCGGGGCATGGTTCGAAGACAACAGTCGGCTCAGAACGCAAATGGAATCCATTTTTGCGATGATTTATACAAAACACCCTTCCTTTTTATGGAGTGGTGCCCGATCAGGGCGGGGTGGTTTGGCGGGGCGAACGCATCAAAATTTTGTTAATTTGGGAAGGCATGTTGACAAAACAGATAAAATAGAAGCCGGAAAGGAGGTGCGAAGCACCGTATTGACGGTGGTATTTTGGGATAAGGCTCCCGCCCAAAAGTTTTATACCTGCTTTTTAAAAATATCGTGTGTTTCGTGGTTCACTTTCCCGTGCAATGTTTTTGCCGCTTTCATTTTTTTTCGCACAGGGGCACGGAAAACACAGAGAAATGACGACAAATCCTCCGTGTCCTCTGCGCCTCTGTGAGAGAAAAATCTTATTTTAACCACGAAATTCACGAACATCGACGCGAAAATCGCACGAAATGTTTTTGTATTTGGGTATTTTATTTTCTGG
>JBOFGF010000136.1:0-5523 GCA_051649005.1 Thermoguttaceae bacterium
CAAATGAGACCACGACTTCCAAAGAGGCCGCCTTCACAGAATCACGGCCCAAAATCAATTCTGTTGCTCCTCCGAAATCTGAAATAGTTCGATCTGAAGTCTCGCCAGTTAAAACGTCCGATTCAGAATCGACATCGACTCCTTCCACCAAATCCGAATTAGCTCAACTCGAATCAGCTTCGGAAAAAACAGAAATTGAACGAATAATTGTAACCAATCCAATTGCATCAAATCGAACGGAATTTCCGCCAGTTGCAATGGAATCCACACCAACACGTAAAACAGCATTGAAATTTAAGTCACCAGTTGAACCAGAGCAAATGGAGACACCTGCGAGATTAGAACCACTTCGAGAATCTCCGCGATCTGATACACAAACGTCTGGAATCGCAAAAAAAATGCCACAAAAGGTCGATTCCACTGTTCCTTCCAATTTAGACCAAGTACTAAAAAGTTTCACAACAGAGAAATCATATCAAAAAGAGAGAGACAAAGATGACACTCATCTGATTTCGTCTGCAAAAACAAATGCTGCTTCAGAAAAAGAAGATGATTCAGTCGGATTTGCCACAACTCGTCGTGGTCGCACTAATAAATTTGAAATAAGTGCCGTCAAACAACCGACATCGCAATTATTTCAACTATTTGACATGAGTGAAAGTATCGAAGATCATCCTATTTTTAGTGAAACAAAAACAGAAGAAAGTGGTGATGATGTCGGATTTGCACGAAGTGGACAGTATTCAAAATGAAACAAATTGGTCTCTTTTGCTTCGGAATTGCGTTTTTCGTTTTGAGTGCCTTTTTGGCGTTCAGTATTGCATGTTATACGCCGTCCGATTATGTAACAGGAACATCATTTTCACTTTCGGAGCCTGTCCAAAATCGAGCCGGGCATCTGGGCGCGCATTCGGCATCTTTCTTATTAACTTTTTTCGGACACACGTCTTGGTTATTAGTTCTTTTTTTGGTATTTGAAGGAATCACATTACTTCGTGGAATCCAACTCTCTCAAATCGTGATTCGTTCCTGTGGTTTTTTCCTTTTTTGTTTGGGAATCGCTGGATTTTTTTCATTGTTCTCAATTCCAATCACTTTTTTGAAACATGCCGAGAGCGGTCAGGGCGGATTTTTCGGTTCTCAGTTGATTTTTTTTCTCGAAAAATACTTCGATTTTTGGGGAGTCGTTTTAGTACTGGCGACTTTTTGTCTCGCCGGTCTCGTTTTGTTCATTGATGTTTTTCTTGCAAATACGATTTACTTTCTTTCATCAAAAAGACCGAAAAAAACGAGTATTTCAAACGACAAAAAACCGGAATTGCGACCAACTTTTTCGTCGCATTCGAACCAGCAAAATTTATTGACAAATCCCGACTTGCAGCAAAATCGTGCTGCGTTTTCATCAAGTTCTCCGTCTCGTCCGGTTTTGCAAATACCACAAAATCGAAAACCACAGGATCGAATAACACATGGAAGTCGGCCTGAAATTTCTCGAGATGTTTCGTTGCAATCAAATTCCACTCCAGTTTATGAATCACAAAAAACGCAGGAATTGCACAGTGATTCCATCCAAAATGATTCCACGCAAAATGATTCAATTCAAAATGATTCCATTCAAAATGGAGGGATTTCCCATGAAACAAACGAGAGTGCAGAATCAGGAATGTTGAGTTGGTTCGGTTTTCGTTCAAAAAAACAAAGCCGAATGGAAAAACAGCAAGAACGATCCGGCGGCGCAGAAGCATCGCCAAACTCGGAAAGTTTTCAAGAAGAAACAGAAGAAAATCTGAATAATTATGTCGAATACTCATATCCGCCACTCGACATTCTGACTCCGGCAGAACCGTTTGATATGGATTCATATCAAGAAACCGTTCTGCGCCAGTCAGCGATGCTCGAAAAATCATTTTCCGACTTTGGACTTCAAATAAAAGTCGTTGATATTCAGACAGGTCCAGTGATTGCTCAGTTTGAAATTCAATTGGCAAAAGGGCTTCGACTCAATAAAATCATGGCTCTTTCGGATGATTTGGCAATCGCACTCAAAGTTCCAAGTGTCCGAATTGTTGCACCGATTCCAGGCAAAAACACAGTTGGTGTCGAATTGCCGAACGAAAAAAGGCAGACAGTTCGGCTGCGCGATGTCATGGAACATTCGCCTGATGCCAAAGATAAAATGGCGATTCCTGTTTATCTCGGAAAAGATGTAACAGGAAAGCCGATGATTATGGACCTGACAAAATTGCCACACTTACTTATTGCCGGACGCACAGGAACAGGAAAAAGTGTTTGTCTGAATTCGATTATTGTTTCGATGCTCATGACACGCGGTCCCGATGAAGTGAGGATGCTCATGATTGATCCCAAAATGGTTGAATTGAGTCCGTATAAAACGATTCCGCATTTGATGCACCCAGTTGTAACAGATATGAAAAAGGCAGAAGCCATTCTCGGATGGGCAGTCGAAAAAATGGAGGAGCGATATCAACTTCTCGCCGCAGCCGGAGTGCGTCAATTGAGTGAGTATAATAAATTATCGCACCATGATTTGCGCAGAAGACTTAAAATGCTCGATTGTCCAGAAGAAGAGTGGAATGCAGTCCCGAAAAAAATGCCATATCTTGTCATTGTCGCCGATGAAATGGCGGACCTTATGATGACATCGGCAAAGGAAGTCGAAACGCATATTATTCGACTCGCCCAAAAAAGCCGGGCAGTCGGAATCCATTTGGTTCTTGCAACACAAAAGCCCACTGTCGATATTATCACCGGACTAATCAAATCGAACTTGCCCGCTCGAATTGCATTTGGAGTGGCGACCCGCAGTGACAGCCAAGTTGTGCTGGATCGAAATGGAGCAGAACGTCTGCTCGGAAATGGAGACATGCTCTTTTTGCAGCCAGGAACAGGACAGGCAATTCGTGGACAGGGAACTTATTTGAGCGATGCAGAAATCGAGTCAATCATCGAACTTGTCGGAACGGAAGAGCAAGATTTTGTCGAGGAACTTGTGGCACTAAATCCAGATGAAGACGACGAAATATCCATCGCATCACAGTTGAAGTCCGCTGGCAAAAATGGTCGTGAAAGCAAAGAGAGCGATGACAAAATCCTGCGAGATGAAATTTATTACAAAGCCGTCGAATACATTATTCAGGAAGGGCGCGGCTCTCTTTCTTTGTTGCAGCGTCGTTTCAGTATTGGATATGGACGCGCTGCTCGCATGATTGATTTCATGGCCGAAGATGGTGTCGTCGGAAGTTACAATGGATCACAAGCACGCGAAGTTTTAATGACTCTTTCTGATTGGAAACGGAAAATTCGTACACAAATTGCCGCCGCTCAATCAGAATCATCGCTCGCCTCATCTTCGGGGAGAACTTCTGAATTAAGTCTCCATTCAACATCAGAGTTGGAATCTGATGCAGATGAGTGGTATGAAGACGAAGGAGAAGACAAAGATGAAAACGAGAAATACGACGACGAATATGACAACGAATATGACGACGAATACGATGCCAATGATGAACGGAATTAGGCTTCTCGCAAATTTATTCCCACCATTTTTTAGCAATTGAAAATGCTTCCGGCAACTTGGAAGTCGATTTTCCACCGGCCTGTGCCAGATCGGGACGTCCGCCGCCCCCTTTTCCGTCAATAGCTGGAACAACGGCGCGAATCCAGTCAACTGCGCTGATTTTTTGGGCGATGATGTCTCGACTCAGACCGGCGACAAGAGTGACTTTGTCTTCCGATGTGGCGGCAAACATCATGGCAACACGCTCTGTTTTTTGCCGAATTTGATCAACCAAAGCACGCAGTGAATCAATTTCCGAGCCGGGAATTTCGGCTGTGATGACTTTGATTGTCTCTCCCCATTTTGTCGTCACTGTGCAGGCATTTTCAATAAGTTCGTCGGCGGATGCTTTTCCAGACACCCCGGCAGACGATGCTGATTTGAGTTGCTTTTGCAACTTCTTGATTTGATCGACCATTGTTTCAATTCGGGCAGGAATATCTTCTGCCGGAATTTTCAATTGTGATGCAGCCAATTGAAGCAAAACGGACTCGGCGAGGACTTTTTCCATTGATTTTTTGCCGGTCATGGCTGTGATTCGACGTGTCCCCGCCGAAACACTTTCTTCCGAAACGATTTTGAAGAGGCCGATTTGAGTGGAATGACTCAAGTGAGTTCCACCGCACAATTCTTTGCTCTCGCCAATTTGCACAACACGCACTTTTTCGGGATATTTTTCACCAAAAAGCATCATTGCCCCAGTTTTTCGAGCATCTTCGAGTGACATTTCGTCGCACAGCACTTCTGATCCAGCGATAATCAGCTCATTCACATCCTTTTCAATTTTCAAAAGCGTTTCTTTGTCAATTGATTGATGATTCGTAAAATCAAATCGCAAAACGTCATTATCAACTTTGGAACCTTGTTGTTCGGCGTGTCCTCCCAGATTTTTGCGAAGAACATGGTGCAAGAGATGCGTCGCTGAATGTGCTCGGGCAATTCCAAGTCGGTTTGCAACATCGACTTGTGCTGTAACAAAATCTCCAACTTTCAAAATTCCATTTCGCAAATGACCAACATGAGCAATCAAGTCGCCGTCCATTTGTGTCGATTCGACTTCAAATCGGAAACTTCCAGATTGTGCGTCTTTCGGCGAACCTTCCGACATCGAACAACTAGACAAAACGCCGCAGTCGCCGACTTGCCCCCCTTTTTCACCATAAAAAGGTGTGTTGTCGAGGACGACTTTGATCGGAATATCGTGATTGATATCTGATGTTTGATCAATCAAGTTGCCATCTGCGAGAATTGCGACGACTTTGGCCGATTCGAGTCGCAATTGGTCATATCCACGAAACTCAGAACGATGCGTTTTCTTTATTAACTCAAAAGGATCGTGTTTGAATAAAAGATTTTTTTCGCCACTTCCAGAAAGTTCACCATGCCTTTCCATTTCTGATCGGAAACCAGACCAATCGAATTTCAAATGGTGTTCTTCGGCCATTGTTTCAAAAAGCTCCGGTGGAAAACCGAATGTCTGATACATGTCAAAAGCATCGGCCCCTGAAACCTGAGAACGATTTTTCTTTTTCATCTCATCAAAAATACGTTCAATGCGTTCGAGTCCTGAATCGACAGTCCCGATGAAATGTTCTTCTTCAGATTTAATGATTTTGGCGACATGTCCAGTCGTTTCGGATAATTCTGGATATGGCAATTGCATTATTTCGGCCACTTTTGGAACGAGAAGGTGCAAAAAAGGACCGGAACATCCCATTTGGCGGCCATCCAAAACGGCTCGTCGCAGAAGTCGCCGAATGACATATTTTTCTTCTTTGTTTCCTGGATATACATTTTCGTGAACGGCAAAAGTGCAGGCGCGAATGTGGTCGGCAATTCGTCGCAAACGGCGTCCCTGATCGCTTTTCGGATCGTATTTCAGATGGAGCGATTCAGCTGCTGCTTCGACAAGTGGCCGCAAAGTGTCGATGTGATAATTCGTATCA
>JBOFGF010000137.1:0-2590 GCA_051649005.1 Thermoguttaceae bacterium
GCAAAACAGCGGTGTTTCCACTTCCGGTATTCCATGTGCCGTTGTTATAGGTGTTTCGGCGTCCATATTCATTCGCCCAAACGCCGGATTCGACCCACGCTCCCCAGAAATAGGGTGATTTTTTCGTGCATGAAATTGCATCATCGCACGGATTGCACGCCATTGCATCGTCGCACGGATTGCAATCTGTAATAGCGGCACATGGATCGCAGCTGTTTGCCGGATCACACGCATTGCACGCTTTCACTTCAGCCAGGGCAAATTGCATCGCAGCAACTGCGAGGACGACGCCGAGGCAATTCCAAATAAACTTTCTCATGTGCTCTCCCTTTGTTTTCGAGTCTCGAAACCTTCAAAACTGTTCAGGAAGCCTCTGTGCTGTCGATTGCTGCGTCCAATCTAACTTATTTCTTTGCGATTGTGACGCGCAAAAGCGGAACATCGAGACATTCCCCCCGTTAAAATAGGTAATCGAACAGGAAGCAACTAAATTTGAAGTCAAATTGCCGGTGAAATACAAATCATATAACTGCTATATTTTATCAATTTACGGTATAAATCACCTTAAAACAGTGTTATAAATTCCGCATTTTGCCTATTTTTGTGTTGTCTCAGGGGGTTTTATATTGGAAAATTTGATTATTATAAAAAAATTTTGTTTGAATTTGCTATTTTATTGGAGGCACTCTTGCTTTGTTTATCAAAACAGAATAAAATGATAACCATGTCCACGAATCGAAAATTATGTCTCTTTGCGTTGTTGCATGAGCGATTCGCGGTAATTTCTTCTGTTTCCAGAAACGTGGCATGACTTTTTCCATTGATTCCACCTCCTCTGCATTTGCTGATTTAACGAAATTATTGGCCGTAGATCAGATTCCAGCGATGCCACACAGTGCGCTTTCCATTCTTCAAATCGACAATGATGTTTCTAAAGTGAACATCAATGACTTGGTTAAACCGATAGAAGCTGATCCTGGTTTGGCATCTCAGGTATTGAAATTTCTTAATTCATCGTATTTTGGTTTTAGGAGTACAATTTCCAGTGTTCGGCAGGGAATTGCTTTGGTCGGCATCCGAGTTGTAAAAAATTTCGTTCTTTGGAAAGCCGTATTTAGTTTGATGCCGCGATCTCAAGTAGGAATGTTCGATGTCAATATATTGTGGCAAGATTCACTTCGCCGAGCGATGTTTTCGCGGTTTTTCTTGCAAGAATCGAAAAAGGGAGACCCTGAAATAGCTTTTGTCGCTTCTCTTTTGCAGGACATGGCCATTCCTCTTCTGTTAAAACTCAAAGGAACTGATTATGGTGATGTCCTTACTAAATTAGCGGAACCTGACAATCAAGTCAGCTTGTCAGCATTGGAAGAGTCGGCTTTCGGATGGAATCATGCACAGGCAGGAAGCATACTGGCGAAGAACTGGAAACTTCCGCCGTTGTTGATAGAATTGATCGGAGGACATTCCGATGTTGAATTTTGGATATCACATGCAGCACAAAATCCCGAACAGGTGGCCGTTTCTGTCTCATCATTGCTTCCAACTGCTGCGCGAGAAGACTGGCGAGAAAAGAGTTTGTTTGAAGAAAGTTTGCGTACAATAACGAAAGATAAAAAATTGGATGCTTTTGGTTTGTTTAATAAAGTCGATGAAGAGTATGAAAGATATGCAGCTGTACTGCAAATAGCAAAACCAAAACTTTCGCTCAATAATTATTTGTGCCCAGCAGAATAATTCAATTTTTGTCGTCTGAAACTATTTTCCATTTGCGACTATGGCCATTCATGTAATTTGTCCTGGATGTATGAAACGCTTTCAGGTCAGCGACCGATTCGCTGGTCAGACCGGTCCATGTCCGAATTGTAATTCAGTAATCACAATTCCCAAAGCGAGTGTAACAATTCATGGCGGCGAAGAATTTGCTTCTGGAGGTAAAACGTCGTCAGGTAAATTATTACTAAAACCAATCAGTCGATTGAATGTCGATTTTGATCCAGTCCGAGCAGGCTGGTATACATTAGCGACATTAGTTTTTTTGCTGCTGACCTATTTTGTCGGCACATTTTCTATGTCACTAGCAATCCGTGACACAATCGGCGTGATCGGTGTGATTTTGGTGGCATTTCCTCTTTCTTTTTTCGGCTATTTTGTAATGCGAGAAGTCGAGACGCTTTTCATCCCGACCGGAATGGATTTGTACCAATTGATTGGCAGATGCGCGATTGCATACGTCGCCATCTGGATTTTGTTTGAGACATTTGCTTGGTACATGAGTGCAAATTTCATTTCAATATGGATTTTTCTCGGCATTTTCGTCATATTCGCTTCATTGGCATCTCACGCACTTCTTGATATTGAATTTGACAAAGCATTTTTTCACGCACTTATTTTCTTTTTCGCCCTCATTATTCTTCGAGCGGCTTTTGGTCTCGGCTGGATCGGAGATGTAGAATTGCGGACATCGAAGGCTCCTGATTTGCCTTCTTCCCAAATGCAAATGATGAAACGACGCTGAAAAAGCCGCAAAAATCAAAATTTCAGATGCCCAGCCGAAACTTTTCCACTTGGGCGAAACTGTCGGCGCACAAAA
>JBOFGF010000138.1:0-13124 GCA_051649005.1 Thermoguttaceae bacterium
ACCTGTAACAAAATAATTTTTCATTTTGTTACAAATTTACCGTGGAATCCAAATTTTTTGTGAGTCGATTTGTTCGATTTCTCGATCAAAACGGAGTTTGTCACTCGATTTCGTATAAAAATTCAGACCGCTGTAATTCGTCAAATACTGCCATTTTGCGGCAAACCAGCCACTCGGTTCAGCGACGACAACCAGCGGTGCTTCGTCCTCGGCAAAACGATTGATGATTTTCCGAAACTCAGTCGGCGAGACTTCGACGATGGAGCCGATTGCACGCACCGCCTGAATTCGCCGTGCGCGTGCCACTACTGCTGTAGTCACCGCCATTGCACCTGCTGCTCCATTACTCATTGTGTACCTCGATTTGTTGGAAGAAACGGGAAAATCAAATACAAAAACGGAGCCGGGACGAAAAGTCCCGGACCGGAGCGATTGCTCCGGTTTGTAGTGCAGTGACATCGGTTCCTCATTTTGCAATCATCATTTATTATCTGATTTTTGAGGAGGCTGACAATTGCTCGCTCCAGACCGTGCATCGCGCGGCGGAGGAGGCGGAGTTTGCGATGATTGACTCGGACTGGAACCGCGATAACCACCAAACGTGATATTTGGCGGTGTTGATGATTTTTTTTCACTCATTTTTCTGACTGGGTTAATGGATGAGGGGATTCTGTCAAACATTCAAAAAATTCGATATAAGAAATCTCATTTGCTTCAATGAGCAATCCCTTTGTTGAAGGAAGAGCGTCTGCAAATTCTCCAAAATGATCAACAGGATAGACCGCTTCGAGGTATAAACTTTGTCCGTCTCCGGCTCTTTATTACCGTCAATACGGGACTTGCGTCCCTCCTTTCCGGCTTTTATTTTTTGCTTTGTTGATATTACCGACGCAGCATGACACGGCTGTCGGCGACCGAGCAGCCTTTTCCTTCTGCGTGGACAATTAGCGGATTGATGTCGCACTCCGCAATTTCTGGATGATTCACGACCATCGCCGCCATTCGCTGAATCGTTTCGGCGACCGATTTGAGATCGCACTTCGGAGTGCCTCGATATCCGTCCAAAACTTTGAACGCTTTGATTTCCTGGATCATTTGCTCAGTCGAGACCTTCCACATCGGAGCTAATCTGAATGAAACGTCTTTCAGCAATTCGACCAAAGTGCCGCCGAGACCGAACATCATCAGTGGTCCGAGGCCATCTCGATTACAACCGACAATCACTTCGACTCCTTTGTCCGCCATTTCTTCGATCAAAATGCCGTCAATTTTCGCACCTGGCACATTTTTGTCGATGTTCGCGTAAATTTTGGCATATCCATCTTTCGCAGCAGCTGCGCCGTCAATATTGAGAAGAACACCGCCCGCATCGAATTTATGAACGACATCAGCAGACATCACTTTCATGACAACTTTTTTGCCAATACTTCCGACTATCGAAGCTGCCTCGTCCGCCGATTTAGCGACTCCACTTTTCAGAAGCGGAAGTTTGTAACATTCAAACAGAGCACGACAATCGGCCTGTGTAAGATACTTCTCTTTCGCGTCTCCGAGGAAACCGGCGATGATTGTTTTCGCTTTTTCGACATCGCAGTCATTGAACGTGACATATTCACGGTCTTTTTGCTCTTTCAATGCGGCAAGTCGAACAGAAGCGGCAAGTGCTTTCACCGCATCTTCTGGGAAAGCATAATTTGGGACCCCGCCTTTGATAAGATTGCAAACACCTTCTGCAACTTGGGCAACTCCCATGAAAGCACCGACAACAGGTTTTCCGCACTTTTTGACAATCGGTGGAATTATTTCGCCGATTTTGTCTGTGTCAGTCATTGATTGTGGTGTCAAAACCACGACTCCCATATCAACATTCGGGTCGTTCATTACTGCTTCAACTGCGGCGGCATATCTATCACTGTGTGCATCTCCTATCACATCGACTGGATTGTTCAGCGCGGCTGCTTCTGGAAGTACCGGCGGTTTTAGCTTTGCTTTTGTTGCATCTTCAAGTTTGGCAAGTGTCAGACCGGCGGAGATCGCAGCATCTGTCGCCATAATTCCCGGGCCGCCTGCATTTGTGATAATGGCGAGTCTGTTTCCCTTCGGAAGTGGCTGCGTCGTGTACAAAGCGGCATTGTCGAACAGTTCGGCAATCGAATCGACTCTCTGAATACCAGCCTGAATCAAGAGCGATTCATATACTTTGTCAGAGCCGGCGAGCGAACCTGTGTGTGAACTAACTGCTTTCGCTCCTTCTGCTGAGCGACCCGATTTTAGACACAGAATCGGTTTTCCCTTTTTCCAAAGAGTTTCAGAGGCGGTTTTGATGAATTCTGCGGCGTTTCCGATGTCTTCAAGATACATTGCAATGACACTTGTGTCGGAGTCGTTTGCCATGTATTCCAGCAAGTCGGTCTCTTTGATGTCGGCTTTGTTTCCAAAACTGACGAATTTGCTGAAACCGATTTGACGTGCTTCGGCATAATCGAGCACAGATGTACAAAGGGCACCACTCTGTGAAATGAAGCCCAGTTTGCCATGTTTGCAGATTTTTGCAGCAAACGTCGCATTCATCTGGATGCTCGGATGTGGATTGATGACCCCCAAACAATTTGGTCCGATGAGTGGGATTCCCGCCTCTCGGACCAATGCAGTAAGTTCTTTCTCACGTTCGGCTCCTTCGTGTCCTGTTTCTTTGAAGCCAGCGGAGATTATGACCATTCCTTTGACCCCTTTTGCTTTGCTTTCGCTAATAATGCTGGGGACAACTTTGGCTGGAACAATCAAAATGGCCAGATCAACATCGCCTGGAATTTCTGTTATCGAAGCAAAACACTTGATTCCATGTATCTCGTCGGCTTTTGGATTGACCGGATAAATTTTTCCCGTGAATCCATCTTTTTTCAAATTAAAAAGAAGGTCGTTTCCGACTGTGTTCGGTTTTGTCGATGCGCCGACGACGGCGATGGATCGGGGATTGAAAACGAAATCAAGTTTCGATGCAGAGGGAGTGGACACGAGCAATTCCTTTATGAAAGAGTGAGAAAATATGACCCAATAAAACCCACCGACGAGACAAAATCAAGAGGCCGCATCAGTGGAAGAGGTCGCTTTGCCAATATCAATCTTATAAAGATACTCGAAACGGAGTAAAAAAGAAACCCCCCCGCCATCAAAGTAATTGTTTTACAATCAAAAAATTATTTTGTCGATTCCGCATCGAGAATAAATTGGACAATTTGCGTCGGGTCTTTGAGACTGTGCGGATGATGGCCAATACCATGTTTTTCAATTAAAGTGATTGGGGCATGCAATTTTTTGTATCTTTCCGCAAAAATTAGCGTATTTTCATTATGCGGAACAACGTCATCAGCATCGCCATATACAATCAATACTGGAACTTTTTGTTCGGCCAGTGGTGCGAGTGCATCAATGGGATTTCCTTTGAAGTTTATGGCGTTTTCCTCACTGAGATTGTACACGGCGAGGAGTTGTTTCCAATCGTTTGGACTTCCAGCACCTATTCCTTTTCCACCAGGCCAGCTTTTGAAATCGAGGACGGGGGCATCCACATAAATGCTTGAAACACATTTCGGATTTGCGATGGCCCATCGGAGCGAGCAAAGTCCTCCGCGACTCATTCCGAGTAGCACTGGTTTTTTGGAAAAACCAAATTTTTGCGTCAAAAAGTTGTAAAAAGCATCCCGCTCTTGAATCATTTGAGGAGACCCGAGAAGATCAGAGCAGCCGATATAAGCAACGTGATATCCTTTGTTCAGCAGAGCAATCTCCGTCTGTGGTTCATGTCCCCAGAAGACTGCTCGCCAAATCCAGGGCATTCCAGGGGCACTTGTTTTAGGAGCCACGATTTTACAAGGTCGCCCTTCGACCGAAAAATCATAACAATCAAATCCATTCCAATCCGACTTCGTTCCAGGAAAAGTGGGATGCTCCGCTCCGAAAAGAAACGCAGCAAACAGAGTGAATACAAAAGCGAACCCAAAAGGTAAAACCATTTGTCGAAACATGTGTGTCTCCAGAAAAATAAAAAAACGTAACAAAAAATTGCAGTAAAAAGTTGTGACAAAAAATTGAAATGTTTTGTTTCCACGTTTCCCGTTATTGATAAGATATTTTGTATTTTACCACAAATAGAGCAGTAAGAACACCGGCGTTAATTAACGAACTTCCTATTGAGACAAAATCGGGCCGGGACCAGTTCTCGTTGTGACGCGATTTCCATTTTTGAGTATTTGGAAAGGTTGGTTTGATGGCACTTCGACTGCTTCCAATTTGCCTGATTTAATCCGAATAGGAAACGGCGACGTATATCTGTCATCACCATCTTGTAACACAAAAAGTGAATCAACTTTGCCTTCTATCGCCATTCGGAGAGATACAAGAGCACATGGATTGATTTGCCACGAAGCATGTTCCTGCGTTTGTAACACAAAGATATCAGGAATACATCCAGCATCCGGTCCTGTCGAATACTGCATTGATTCGATGGAGTGAAGAATTCCAGTGGCAACACGTTTCCACGAGAGTGTTTTGTCATGTTTTGCGAGCAAGTTGAGTGAATACGCATAAATCAATCCTACTCGTGTCTGTGAAATTCCAAACCAGCGGGGAAGTTGTCGCTCTGTTCCTCCGAGTTTTGGAACCGTGACATATAACATGATTTTACTATCAGTCCATTGATATACAAATGGCAAACCAAGATGAGCAAATCGTTTTGCTAAATCGAGATACGATTCATCTCCCGAAAATTCGAATGCCCAAACGGAAAGCCAGACGATGTGCGCCGCAGTGAGTAAGTCGGGTGTGTGATATGGAGTATTTCGATAAAAACCTCCAGATGGAATTTCGCAATTTGATAAAAATTGTAATGATTTTTTTACTTCTTCAAAAAGTCCTCGATCACCAGTAAAACGAACATATTCCATGATTTCGAGTGCTCTCACGGCTGTATAACCAAAAGAAGTGGAAGCTGATTCAAATTGCGTGAATCGTGTTCGCTGAGTAAATGAGCCGTCTGGATTGAAGACAGATAAAAGACTTTGCACAGATTTTGAGCGTTCTTCTTTCCATTCAAGGACACGATTACTGAGAAAATAAATGGCATCATTTGAAATATCAGAGCCACCTGAAACAATTGTCATCGGTTTTGGAGCAATTGAAATGAGCCGGGCGAGCGTCGATAAGTCGTCGGCAAAAGGTTTTCGAGGCCAATCAGATTGGACGGCATATCCCCAGCTCATACCATCTTCGCCTTGAAGCGGACCTTGTAAAGCGGAAAGCGACAGTTTTTTTTGCGATTCCGAATCTCGCGGCGGAGGCGGCGGTTCTGGAAATTCATTTTCCGAAACAAAGTATTGCAGTGCGGCCAGTGCGGCTGTTTCGGTCCGATTATTTTGTGATAATAAAAAGACATCGATTGTCGTCTCAATTGAAGAGCCACAAAGTGACATTCGATGATCGTCCGCAAAATCAAAGCGATTCGGTGACGAAAATGTCGGCTGCAATGTCATATCTTTCCAAGTCATCATGATGTTTCCTTTTTCAGTCCCAATAACTGCCAGTGGCATGGTGATCCACTGTCGATCAGGACGAGAGCGTTCATTATGAGGCGGAGCAAGATCAATTATCGAAGAACTCGTGTCGCCGGGTCCCAAAAATTCAACTCCTGAAAGCAGGCCAGATTGCATTGTGCCAAAAAGACGAATCACGGGACCTTCTAACAGGTTTTCTGTTTCAATTATTTCTGATGCCAATGTTGTATTTTTTTTATTCGCATTTTCATCCATATTTTGATTCTGATTTTGATTTGTATTTTTATCGTTTTTCGCGTTGATATTCTGTGTTTTGTCTTGAATCGAAAAGTGAATAGATTGTCCTGAAATTTTGATTTGAAGTGAAACGGTGTCAGATTGAAAATTGAATTGTTTAGTTGTGGAATCATTTTGTCGAACGAATGTCGGAATTATTCCATCACGATGAACAATGGGGGCAATAATGGCAATGACTTCATTTTCGTTTCGAATTCGTGCCATTCTTGCATCATGTGCAATTTCTAAAACAAGTTGATCGGAAAGCACATTTCCGATATTTTCATCGAACGGTGCGAGGAGCGGACAAGAAATCCAGTCGGATGTTTCATCGGGAAAATAGTTAAAAATTGAATAATTCACATCAGGAGTATTTTCGGATGAAATAGAAAAAGATGATGCCGCCAAATTTCCTGAATGTTGTACTGGGACGAGCAGCTCGACAGATTCATTTCCCGCAAGTGAAACAGAATCACTTTGTTTGTTGATTTGAAACGAAAAAGGTTCCTGCGACGTGTTTTGAATTTCCACTCTGACACGTTTTCTGCCTTCGCCGTCTTCTTCTTGGCTTTCTTCAATTGTCGCTTTTTGTACGACAAGTGGATGTGGGCGTGTTCGATAAATATCAATGGAATCAATTTCATAAGTTCCGATGGGATCACTGAATCTCGCGGAAATTCCTGTGATGGCATCGAATGCTGGAATTGGAAAGCTATATTCATGCCACTTGCCATCTGGTATGAGCGATGTCGTGATTAGTTTATCTGGAGATCGCCGCGGAGAATTTTTGGTCATCCAAAAAATAGAGAGATCCGAATCAGATTGTGTCCTGATTTTCATTGTAATGCGGACACGCCCGTCCAGCGAATTGATTTCCCGAAAGATAGTGGGCGGTCCATTAACCGCTTCGACAAAAAGCGTTTTGTCTTTGATGGAAAGCTTGGCATTCGATTCGACATTCCAAGTCGAATCCATCGTTTCAAAATTTGAAGACAGCAAATGCTGCTGAATTTCGGAGGAAATCAACCTCTCAATAAAAAAGCAAAAACTAAAACAGAGAAAAAAAACAATCGCCACTTTCGTTTTCATTGGATGTTCACACAGAATGGCCGAGAGAAACAAAAAACTGAAACAGTAAAAAATAGTAAAAAATAGTAAAATCATAAATACGGCAAAACATTGCTGTGCTTTTGTGCCAAAACCGTCCTCCCTGCTGGTTCATCATTGAAAAGGAGTGGAGTTGTGGAGGGGACATCCATTTCTACCAATTCATGCCTTCGATTGGATTGATTGGGTTAAAAGTCATTCCGCCAAAAACATGTCTCAGTTTCAGGTGTTTGTTTTGGGTCAAATCCTTTTTACATTCGTTTGACTGTTTCTATTCCGAGTAGTTCGAGACCTTTTTGTAGTGTTCTTGCAGTCAGATCGCAGAGAAGAAGACGGCTGTTTTGAATTTGTGCTGATTCTGCTTTCAAAACGGGGCATTGTTCGAAAAAAGTGGAATATCGATTTGCCAGTTCGAACAAGTAAGAAGTCAATAAATTTGGTCGATAATCATGCAGAGCAAATGAAATCGCCTCTCCAAATTGGAGGAGTCCCAGTGCCAAATTGCGTTCGGCTGGATGTACGAATGACAATTCTGCCGCATTTTGCCGAATAAGATCAATGTCGATATTTCCTTTTGTGAAAATGCTGCGGATTCGAGCGAAGGCATATTGCATGTAAGTGGCAGTGTTTCCATTCATGGCGAGCATTTTGTCGTAACTGAAAACATAGTCGCTCTCTCGACTTTGCGACAAATCGGCATAAATGATCGCTCCGATTCCGATGCGACGAGCAATGTCTCGCATTTCTGTTTCAGAAAGAGACGATTTGTCATTTGCTGCCACAATCTGATATGCGCGCTGTTCGGCTTCGTCCAAAAGTCCCAAAAGTCCCACAGTGTCTCCACTTCGTGTTTTGAATGGTTTTCCATCTTCTCCAAGAACAGTGCCGAATTTCACATGTTTCAGCTCTAAAAGTTTTGATGTCAAATCAGTTGATTCCATCAGTCGAACAGCGTTAAAAAGATGTTCAAAATGAAGCGACTGTCTAAAATCGACAACATATAAAATGGCATCTGGCTGAAATGTTTCGAGTCTGTACTGAACAGTGGCCAAGTCGGTTGTTCCATATAAAAATGCACCGTCTTTTTTTCGTATCAATAAAGGGACATCATCGCCTTCAAAAAAAATACCGACGGCTCCATCCGTTTCGACGGCGATTTTGCGTTCTAGTAATTCTGTAACAAGACTTGCAAGTCGTGGCTGATAAAAGCTCTCTCCGAGTGTGAAATCAAACGAAAGGTTAAATCGTTCGTAAATACGATCAATCTCGTTTTTGGAATGAGGAAGTACTTCATTCCATATTCGCAGGTTTTCTTCGTCGCCGCTGTGTAATTTTACCGTTTCCTGCAAAACTGTTTCAGAAATGCGTTTTCCTTGGTCTGGATGTTCAGAGTCGTCGATTTTTTGGCGAACAAGTCTATAAATGCGGCTTAATTCTTCGACTGGATTTTCGTGATACGCATTTTCGTTCAGAAAATTTTTGTATCCAAAAATAATCATGCCAAACTGCGTTCCCCAGTCGCCGAGATGATTGTCACTGATGACATCATGTCCTTGAAAACGGAGCATATTGACAAGTGTATTTCCAATCACGGTAGAACGGACATGTCCAACATGCATTGGTTTTGCAACATTCGGACCTGAAAAATCGACGATGTATTTTTTTTTCTCTTTTTCCGAAACGGAAACGATTCCGAGTCGTTCTTGGTCAGAAATAGCAACTCGCAGCTTTTCGTACAAAAATTCATCCCGCAATTTCAGGTTGATGAAACCTGGTCCCGCAATTTCAGGTGGATGGCAAATACTGTCAATCGACAACTTGGCAATGATTTCTGCAGCGATTTCTCGCGGAGGCTTTCCGAGCTTTTTTGCCAGCGACATTGCCATATTTGCCTGAAAGTCGCCGAACTTGGCATCCTGGCTGGGACGAATCATTTCAAGAAATGGGGCAACATCATCGACGAAACAAGCGAGTGAATCGGCAAACCGATCTTTAATAAGTGGCAAAATCATATTCAGATGCGAAAAAAGCGAGGAACAATAAACAGTAAAATAATAAGTGATGCAAAAAACAGAAGGTGTGTTTTCGGGTGTTTTTTAAGCAAACCACCCATCCCTTCGGGCACCACTCATTAAAAAAGAAGGGAATTGTTGAAGAACCGTCCCACCATTTCATGTGTCGTTCGTTAAAATGATGGGATTTTTTCGCAGGTTTTAATTTTTCACTGTTTCCTATAATAATGTACAATAACTATTTGTTTTGAATGACTGGCACTTTGTCTGCTTCGTCGAAAGTGTTTTTTACCGAAATGCTTTCAGTTTCAATAACAGTCGCCGCTCGATCTGGTTTTGCGACAGTCACCGATTCGGACTTTTCTGTAACAATCACATCTGTCATGATTTTATTATCGATGATTTCGCCAATAATCGTTTCTCCGGCGCGAAGGGTCGGAGTCTGCGTCTGTGTCTGTTCACGATTCGTCTCTGTTATCGAGAGTGTCGAAGTTGGATTGATCGGAATGCGATTGACCACGACACGTTTCTTCTCGACTGTGTATGTAAATGGCTCCCATTTTTCAACGACCACAGGTTTTCTCACAGTTCGTGTAATCGGGACAAGTTTGGCGACATTGACTTGATATGGTTCCACTCGTTCTTCTGTCACCGTTTTGTATCGAACAACAGGAATTTCTTCGATTTTTTCTTCTGAAACCACTTTTTGCACAGTAATCGGCGTTTTTTGTTCGACTCGTTCCACAATTTCTTTGTATGTTGTAACTGGAACTTTGCGAACCATCGTCTCCTGAACAATTTTGGGAACTCGCACCTGTTCAGTTTTCGCAATTGTTTCTTCGCGGAAAGTTGTCGTTGTTACAGGAACCTGTTCGATTCGTTGTTCTTGCATTATTGTTGTTACAGGAACGGTTTCACAAACATAATTCGGTTTATAAACTTTATTGACCTGATAGTTCGATTCTCCCTGCATCGGCACTAAACGGAGACCCGGAAGTCGCCACTGTGTCGAACCAGTCGCTGGATTATAGTGTTCGCCGCCCCGCTCCCATGCAAGTCGATGATAAGTGGGACCCGGTGTTGTACTGACCGATTCGACATATCCACCCCGATCAACGGTCTGATCGACCAATGTCGTGACAGGACGATTCACCGAATACATGCGGTCAACAAACCGAGTTTCCTCGACTGGAACACGACGAGTTTCATAAACTTGCCGTTCCTGAGTCTCATAAATCTGTTTATTGACGACATATTCTTCTTCCCGTTCACTCGTTTCAGCGACAGTTCGCACTCGATCATAACTCGTGTCTCGATATTCGATTTCCTGCACAGGTTTTGAAACTGTATAACGACGTTGTTCGTAGGTCGTTTCAGGAACTTGCCGTGCAACTGTATATCTACGTTCTCGTTTTTCAGTTTCCCAGACTGTTTGATATTCGGTCACTTCTTTTTCTTCATATTGGGTTTCGACGACTTTGCGATATGAAGTCTGCAAAACAGGTTCGGTGACAGTGGAATACTCCACTCGATATTCTTGGCCGCTCCCAGCGACAACACGAGTGCAGCACGGAGCCGCTTCGAGAGCCGATGCAAAACACAGCAAAAGTCCCGCCGAAATAAGTGAAACAGAAAAGCAAATAATTTTGGACATGGAAATACCCAGGGGAAAAAGGATGTTTATCCCGCTTTCATAGAAAGCGGTGTTTATTGTTTATACGTCAAAACGTATTCGCTGGTTCACTAACAAAATGGAAAGGGAATCACACGGTTTCCCACTTTAATTATTTTGTCATATTTTTTGCGAAAAAGCAAATAAAAAGTGAAATGTTCTGAAAAGTGGAAATAAACGGAACTAAATGGCATTTTGACGTATACTGCACACCGGCACAAAACGATACTTTTGTTCGTGTCATTTTTTAGAAATTTGCTTTGTTTTGCGACAAATCCGCTTTCTACGAAAGCGGGTTAAACATCTAATTGATGACGATTCACAGTATATATTTCGGCAATTGAACGATACTCACATATAAAAGGATAACTGGTTTTGCAATCTCGTCAAGAAAAAATCTGAAAAATTTTGTCCATTTTATCGTGATATTCGGCACAAATGGACACTCGACTCGTCATAACAATCGCAATTGTTAAAATGGTATTGAAGCCATCGCCAAAATTTGTTATTGTTCCAACTTGAAAATCGAAAATATCATTCAAAATGTTCCAAAATGGTCATAATTTTGGTTCATTTACGTTTTTGACTTCGACGTTGTAGAAACGATCACACTTGTTTGCACGAATCATGTTTCCTAAAAAAGATGATTTTTCAGATATTTTACTCCGTGTTTCCAGCGGAATCGTGTGCCTCTGCGCCGTTTTGCTGGCATGTATTGGATGCTCGACTATTTCATCGAGTGGAAAGCAGCAGACATCGACATATCGAGCGCAAAACCAATCTTTTTGGTTCCCAAAACGTGCGATTCCAACACAATCGACCAGTCAGTCTGACTCGTATCCGACACCAAATCACGTCGCATCACAAAATCAGTTTGCATCACAAAATCGAGTCGCACATTCTGAGCAACTGATGAACACGGGACGACATATCCCGATAAATCACGCACCAATGGGGCAGGAACCAGTGAGACAGGAAGCGGTGAGACAGGAAGCAGTGAGACGGGAAGCAGCTGAACAACTTTCTGCCCAAAAACACATTGCTGCTTCGGGTTTATTGACACCCAAACGGCTGCCAGATCAGACGAGTGGAATGGTCTCCGCTTATTTACAGTCGCCAAATCAAAATACCGCATCTGCTGCTTTGGTTAATGATTCTGCGGTTTCTGCCGAGGTTTCACCGGAACAAACCGAATATCAGCCTCGAACTATTTCGAGAAGCAGATACGTTCCACGTTCCAGTGCTGTTTCGACCGCGCAAAATTCGGTTCGACCATCACTTTTTTCCTCTTTTTCCAAATGGAGTCAATTTCAACCGGAAAATCAGGATTCCTCGTTTTTCTCAAAACAAGGCGATGTGCATTATTCATTCACTCCCGACTCAAAATTTCTCGCAAAACAAAATCGGACAACATCGAATCCAGCATCAAATTCAATTTCACAGGTCGCTTATTACAGCAACCAGCCACTAATCGAAACCAATTCACTTCCTGCGTATGTCTCGTCAGAAACATCGCATGTGAGTATGACGGCGAGTCCTGAATTGCTGAAACCTTGGAATTTCAGGGAATTAGCTGATCGCAAAAATGAGGTGAGACAAAATGGGGCGAGTCATTATCGACTTGTGTCTGACACATCAGTTTCAGGCACATCAGTTTCTGGCACATCGGTTTCTGGATCGCCGGTTTCAGAACAAATCGGGTCAGAAATTGCATCACCAAATCTTAGAACCACGCCGGAACAAGTGCCACTGGAGCGATTCGTCACTTCAACAGCCGCCTCCAATCAATCAAAAACTATCGCAATTCCCACAGAAACGTCCGCTGCTAAAACGTCGTCGATTCCAATTTTCAATCTTGGACGCGATCTGATGAAAGAGTTTCGGCCATCAAATGATCGAAAGTGGTCTCAAAATCACACTGTTTTGCAGACGGCGGAGTTTAATGGAAATAGTGTGACAGTCCGAAACATTCGTTATTCAAAATATGTTAATTCACAAACGTATTCGACCACTTATTATGATGCCACTTTTAATTTGCAGGATATTCGCACAATCGATTTGATCGTCGTTCCTTTCCGAGCTGCTCCGCGAGTGGCGCATGTCGAAGCCAGTTTCGGATTTGCAGATGGGCGACATCTCGGAATGTCGATTGAAGCACGATATGAAGAAGGGGAAAAATACGATCCAGTCGCTGCATCAATGAACCAATTCGAATTGATTTATGTTTTTGCAGATGAGCGCGATTTAATCCGAATCGGCACAGACGTTAATAAAAATGATGTCCACGTTTATCGACTCAAATTTGAACCATCAGAAGTTCGTGAAATGTTTGTCGATGCTCTGCAAAGAGCGAATCAACTCGCGGCGAAACCTGAATTTTATCATCCAATTACGAATAGCTGTGTGACAAATCTAATTTACCACATCAACAAAGGGCGTCCCAAAGCCATCCCGCGCGAATATCGCACCCTTCTTCCCGGTTTGATAGATCAATATGTATATGACCTA
>JBOFGF010000139.1:0-12518 GCA_051649005.1 Thermoguttaceae bacterium
GAGCAAGTTCCTTTTCGAGTTTCACGGTTTCTGCACTTACATCAATGAGTCCAGCGAGATCGACAAAAAGGTCCATTCCACTGAGCGCGACAGTCGCAGCGAGAGGCGGAGCACTTACATTCGGCCCCCATGAAATACCATTTGCTTTGGCCATCGAAGCAAAATATGTGGTCATTGGTTTTAGCAGTGCGGCAGTTTGCGCATCGCATCTGACCGAAAAAGCAATTTCGGTTTTCGGCGGAATGTTTCGACTTGCACGGACATCTCGAATAGCTCTAAGTAATTCTTGGAAGACGGCAAATTGCGATTCTATTTCGGCATTGATTGATTTTTCTTCCGCAATTGGCCAAGAAGCGACGGTGATACTTTCGGCGAGTGTTTCGTCGTATTCACGCAGTCTCTGCCATATTTCTTCAGTTACGAAAGGAGTTACTGGATGCAAAAGTCTGACGAGTGTTCCCAAAACATGATGGAGCATCGCCAGTGCCTGTTGTTTTTTCTCTGGTTCATCGAGCCTAGATTTGACCATTTCGACATAGAACGAGCAAAATTCATCCCACGAAAAATCGTACAAAATTCGCATTGCATCGGCAAATCGATAATGTTCAAAACAGGCGGTCACTTCTTTTGTGACGGATGCTAATTTTGAGAGAATCCAGGCATCCTCCAAGTATTCCGTTTGTTTTGAAGGATATTCTTTTTGCAATTTCCCATTTTGATTATTTTCGCAATTTTCATCATTTTCTTTTGAGTTCAATAAAACGAATCTTGCCGCATTCCACAATTTGTTACAGAAATTTCGTGCAACTTCGAATCGTTCACCGATCATCGCACCTTCTGGGAGCGATTTTTCATCCTGCGTTTGCGCCCACTGGGTCCGAAATTCTAGTTTACATTTTGGGCACAGAATTTTTGGCAAGATGCGATTTTTTTTCGTCTGTTCGACGACGGCTTTGCAGTGCGGGCACTCGAAATCGAGAGTGAGCCTGATATCTTGATTTTCTGTCGTCAAATAAGCGAGTGCAAAACGGAGAGCATCGGCCCCGAATTTAGCAATAACCGAAAGTGGATCGACACCGTTTCCTTTCGATTTTGACATTCCTTCGCCGTACTTATCCAAAATTTTTGGATGGATATAAACTTCATCGAAAGGTTTTTTTGCAGTATTGAATAGCCCTGCAAGAACCATTCGAGCGACCCAGAGAGTCATAATATCGCGGTTTGTGATGAGTACACTTGTCGGATAATAATATGACAATTCAGGGGAATCGGCGGGCCATCCGAGAGTTGAATGAGGCCAAAGTGCGCTGGAAAACCAAGTATCGAGTACATCTTCTTCTTGAATCAGTTCAAAACCTGGAACATCATTTTTATGCAAATCGGATTCCTGAGAGCAAATCCACCAGACAGAATTTTTCGCGTCAAAAATCCAGCAGACATCATTCCGTTTATCAAAGGTTTTTTTGAGCAAATCTTCACTTGCTCCCATTTCACCTCCTGGGCAATACCAAATTGGAATACGATGTCCCCACCAGAGTTGGCGACCGATTGGCCAGTCGCGTTTTTCAGCGAGCCAGTCGATGTATCCTTTTTTGTAACGAGCGGGGACAATATGAATTGCGTCATCATTTTCATTTTGGTTTACTGCATCGATTGCACTTTGTGCCAATTCATTCATTTGTACGAACCACTGATCGTTCAGAAAAGGTTCAATCGGCGTTTTAGACCGGTCGCTGTGCGCGAGTTCGATGATTCGTTCTTCGACAGATTCGAGGAGGTTTTGATTTTTTAGAGCATCGACGACCGCTTTTCTTGCTTTTGGAATAGTGAGTCCGGCAAATAGTCCGGCATTTTCGTTGAGGGTTCCATTTTTATTAAGCAAATTTATCATGGGGAGCGAGTGCCGGAGCCCGACTTCATAATCATTTTGGTCGTGTGCGGGCGTGATTTTGACGCATCCGGTCCCTTTTTCAGGTTTTGCCCACTGATCAGCGAGGAGCGGAATAGGCCGATTTGCGAGAGGCAGCATTAGTTGGCGGCCTTCTTTTGCCATTTTTGCCAGTGATTTAAGCGTTTGAAGAATATCGGAATTTTTTCGATTTTCGTAACTTTCTAGTTCTGCTGCGAGTTCTGCTTTCTCTTTTTCTGGCGCAGATTCAAGTCGAATTTTCGTTTCGATAATAATTTTGTCGAGAGCCGATTCGGGATCAGGATGGACGGCGACGGCTGTGTCAGCGAGCATCGTTTCGGGGCGAGTAGTGGCCACTGTAACAAAATTCGGTTCTCCCGGTTTTGGACTGATTACAGCATATTGAATGTACCAAAAATTTCCGGCAACAGTTTCGTGGAAGACTTCGTCGTCACTGACAGCCGTTTGGAGATGCGTGTCCCAGTTGACGAGACGTTTGCCTCGATAAATGCGTCCTTTTTCAAATAGTCCGAAAAAGAAATGTCGCACAGCTCTGGCACAAATATCATCGAGAGTGAATCGAGTGCGACTCCAGTCACACGAGCACCCCATTTCTTGTAACTGCTGAATAATTCGTGCCTGATACTGCTCTTTCCAGTCCCAAATTCGCTGGACGAGAGCATCTCGCCCGATGTCGTGCCGTGTTTTTTTTTCGTTTTCAAAAAGTTTTCGTTCAACAACTGCCTGCGTGGCAATTCCAGCATGATCGACCCCTGGAATCCAAAGTGCCTCGAATCCCTGCATTCGCTTCATTCGAACCATGATGTCTTGAAGCGTATTGTTCAGTGCGTGTCCCAAATGGAGTGCTCCGGTGACATTCGGCGGCGGAATCACGATGCAATAAGGTTTTTTATCAGGATTCGGCCTGCTTTCAAAGAATTTTTTTTTGTTCCAGAAATCCCCCCATTTTTCCTGTGCGGCTGCTGGATCATATTGTTTCGGTAATTCGAGTGATTCGATCATTGATTTAGAAGCAGTAAAATAATAAATTTGAAGCCAAAATAAAAACCCGCCAACTTACGTTGGCGGCTCGCCAGAAGTCTGCGGTTCGCCAAAGTCCGCGGTTCGCCAAAGTCTGCGGATCGCCAGAAGTGAACGCTGTGAACGGATTTCATTATTTTCTCACTTGTCCGTTTCCGTACACGATATATTTATATGTCGTCAATTCTTTGATGCCACATGGTCCGCGTGCGTGAAATTTGTCGGTGCTGATTCCGATTTCCGCTCCAAGTCCGAATTGACCACCGTCGTTAAATCGAGTACTCGCATTGACAATCACGGCGGAGCTGTCGATTAGCTGAGCGAATTTTCGGGCTGAATCGAGGTCTTTCGTGATAATTGCCTCAGTGTGACCATCGCTGAATCGATTGATGTGTTCGATGGCATCATGTAATGAATCGACAATTTTCACCGAGATTATTGGGCCATGAAACTCTGCTTTGTAATCGCTTTCACTTGCTGGAATTACAGGAGTAATGCCCGATAAAATTGCACACGTTTTCAGACATCCCCGCAGTTCGATCCCATTTTTTGTTAATGATTCGGCCAAACGCGGCATCATAGTTTTTGAAACAGCTTCGTGAACAACGAGTGATTCGGCGGCATTACAAACCCCCATTCTCTGGCATTTTGAATTGATGAGAACCGATTCAGCAATATCTGGATCGGCAAATTGATCGATATAAACGTGGCAATTTCCTGCAAAATGTTTGATGACAGGCATCGTTGCTTCGGCGGCCACACGGCGAATCAGGCTTTCTCCTCCGCGTGGAATTGTAACAGAAATGTAATCAGACATTTTGAGAAATTCTCCAACAGCATCTCGGTCAGTGGTACGAACGAGTTGGACGGCATTTTCTGGGAGACCGATGTTTCGAGCCGATTCGGACAAAATTTCGGCAAAAGCGATGTTCGAGTTAATGGCTTCTTTTCCGCCTCTCAAAATGACCGCATTTCCACTTTTGACACAAATTGCGGCGGCATCAGGAGTTACATTCGGGCGGGATTCATAAATGAAAAAGACGACACCAAGTGGCACGCGCACTTTTTGCACTTCGAGTCCATTCGGTCGGATTGTCGATTCGATAATGCTTCCAATTGGATCAGGAAACATGGCGATTTCATGCAGAGCGGTCACTATTTCGCCGAGTCGTTTGTGATTCAGCAGCAGTCGATCAGTCTCCGCCGGAGTAAGACCGAAACTTGGAGCCAATTCGATGTCTTTTTTATTTTCAGTAAGAAGAAAATCCTCTTTTTTTTGAATGAGTTCGGCAGTGCGAATCAGCCATTGATTTTTTGTTTCCGCACTCACAGCCATCATAAGATTCGCAGCATTTTTCGCTTTTTTTGCGATTTCATGGCATGTTTTTTGTGTCGTCTCTTGTGTTGTTTCTTGTGTTGTCATTTTTGTATGATTTGCTGCTTGGTATTTTACAAATGGAGGCAAAAAAGCAAGAAATGGTCGGACATGGGCACGGTAATTTTCGACGGAGTGGAATTGGAGCGGCAAAGAATACTGACCATCGACATTGACCATCGACGCATCACCGAATCCACGTTTCAAGGATTTGATACAATCGTTCTGGAGCAATCGGTTTTGTCAAATGATCGTTCATTCCGACTTCGATACTTCTGCGATAATCCGCATCCATCGCATTTGCCGTCATTGCTATTATCGGCAACTTGTCGATTCCCGGTTTGTCCAATTTTCGTATCAATTGCGTCGCTTCCAAACCATCCATGTTTGGCATCTGCACATCCATAAAAATCAAGTCATAATCATTATTTTTCACCAGTTCCACCGCTTCCAATCCGTCCTGCGCGATAGTCAAATCAATTCCGTACATTTTGAGCATCCCATCGACAACAATTTGGTTGATTTTGTTGTCCTCTGCCAAAAGTACTTTCGCGCCTGCCAGACTTCGCGGCGATTCGATCACAGTTGGAAAATCGAGCGATGTCGATTTAACTTTGGCCAAAGCATCACGGAAAGACTGCGGCGTGATCGGTTTTACCAAAAAGCCAGCCAATCCGAGTCCTGATGCCATTTCGATGCACTCGTTCCTGTCATACGCAGATGTCATCAAAATCGATGGCGGATTTACGATGTCTTGATTTTCCCTGATTTTTTTGATTGTGTTAATGCCATCTAAACGCGGCATTTTCCAGTCGATCAAAACGGCATCGTATTCATTTCCCTCCGAAATTGCGCGCAAAATTGCCGTGATTGCCTGCTCACCACTCTCGGCGGTCTCAACTTGCGCGGTCCACTGATGCGCGATCTTGCTGATGAATTTCCGATCCGTCGCACTGTCATCAACAATCAAAATCCGGTGATTTGCAAAATCACTGTCGCTGAATTTTGGTATGGAATTGGCGACTGCCTTCATCACTTTTATAGTGAAATGGAAGCTCGTTCCCACATCTGGCTCACTTGTTACACCAATTTTCCCCCCCATCAATTCGACAATATTTTTCGAGATAACCAATCCGAGACCTGTTCCGCCATACTTTCGCGTCGTCGAACTGTCTGCCTGAGAAAATGAGGCGAAAAGTCGGGAAACTTGCTCCTCGGTCATGCCAATTCCAGTGTCTTTCACCGTAAATGCAATAGCAACTTCATTTTCCGAGATATCTGGAAACATTTCCGTATTAGTTTCAAGTGCCGCCACAATCGCCACTTCTCCATTCTCGGTGAATTTGATGGCATTTCCTGTCAGATTCAATAAAACTTGGCGAAGCCTGAGTGGGTCTCCGACAAGATCGTTCGGCACTGATGGTTCTATTTCCATCCGCAAAACAATCCCTTTTTGCTCCGATTTGTTTCGGAGAATATCAGTGACATCGCCAATCACTTCAGACAAATGAAATGGCACATCTTCAATTGTGAGTTTGCCCGCCTCGATCTTTGAAAAATCAAGGATGTCGTCAATAATCCGAAGAAGTTTTGTCGTCGCATCCTGTGACTTTTCCAAATAATCTCGCTGCTTTTCATCGAGTTCCGATTGCAAACACAAATACGTCAAACCGAGAATCGCATTCATTGGAGTCCGAATTTCATGCGACATATTCGCCAAAAATTCGCTCTTCGCATTTGCAGAATCCTCTGCGATTTTTTTAGCTTGTCGTAGTTCCTCCTGTTCGACAGCAAGTTGAGACTGCATTTGCTTGATTTCTCGCAAGTCGAGTGCATAACTGGCGATTACAGGCACGCCATTTAATTCCGTGCGCACCAGTGTCACTTCCATGGGAATCATTTCGCCGCTGTTATGAAGTCTACTCCATTCAAATCGAGTGCGACCAAGTCGATTAACTATCTCAAATTTTTCGTTCAATAGGTCAATTGAGGGGCGGCCATCCGGCTGAAACTCTGGCAGAAACTTGGACGAAAAACAATCAAATAGTTCTTGGCGAGAAGAAACGCCATATTGACGAATAGTCTCTTCGTTACAAAAAATCGGCTCCCGATTTTCATTGAACAGAATGACGGAAAGTGGTGTCAGATCGAAAAGTGTTATTACTCGATTGGTCAGCTCCTTCTGGACAGCTTGGAGTGCTTTTTCCTCGCGCAGATCACGAAGAAAACCGGCGATGATCGGTTTGTCGCCCTCTAATGAACTAACCAGAGTAACTTCGCACGGAATTATTGTGCCATCTCGGCTCTGATGAATCCACTCGAATCGTATCTGACCGACACTGATCGCCTGATGCAATTTTTCAGTTGCAAATTCGAGCGATTTGCGCCCGCACGGCTGTGTGAGCGGCGAAAAATCATTAAAGTTTTCAATGATGTCTCGCTCATTTGTCACACCGAACATTTTCAAAATTCCAGCATTACAAGTGATCATTTTCAGTGAAGCACCGTCCCAAAGCAAGCTCGCTGTCGGGTTCGCATCGAACATGAAATGAATCCGACGCTCAGTCTGTTTATTAAGTGAAAGAGTATAAAATACTATTCCCATTGTCAAAACTATGATCGTCATAAACTGGAACAGAACACCCAAGAAAGCAAGAACAGAGAGACGCTTTTTGCATAATTGGATGGAATGTTCAACGAACGCATCATAAGACTGCGAAAACTGACTAAGCAAATCTCGCAACGAATTTAATGATGATTGGTAATCGACCCCATATAAGAGCTGAATCACTTGATAAGCAAGCGATTCGTCGAGGTTCATTGGAATGGGGCCATCAGCTGGCCTGCCCATTCTCACAGAGTTAATTGCTTGTTGTTCAACCTTTGCCAACTTGTCACTTTCTTCGAGTGCCAGTCGAAAAAATTCAAACATGCTGTCATTGACATTGCACCGTTTCATTATCTCAACTTGCGGAATCGCCTTCTCGCCCACAACTCGAACCAACCGCGGATTTAGTTCTGGCGGGCGCGGAATTATACCACTTCGCCAGTCTATAATTTTCTGATATAGATCGGCAAATTTTTCTTCCTTCGTTTCGCAATATGCCCTGGAAAATCGAGTCAAATCGCGCGACGAAACACGAAATTCCTCGACTACGAGATTGACGAGATTGTTTTGTTCTTCGAGATTTATAAGATCATTCGCAGTTTTTTGTTGCAGCTGTGCAATAACGATCTGAATTACAAAAAACAACGCCGCGATTACGAGAAAAACCCAAAGTTGCAATCGTCCTCTCATATTTTTCACCTTCCACGAAAACAGAACAAAACGTCTTGTGTGTCCCGAAAATGACAAGCGAGCCGCCAACTTTTGTTGACGAGTATAACATACATTATTTAATTAATGTATGTTATCTGGAACTGACGTTCCCTGCTCGCTTTTAGAGGAACACTCTAATTTGTCATTTGAGTTGAAATTATTTGAGTTGGAATTGCCCAATAAGCTTCTGGAGAGTGGCGGCCTGTGAACTCATTTCATTTGAAACACTTGCGGTTTCTTCGGCATTCGCGGTGTTTTGCTGTGTAACAGCGTCGATTTGATGCAGTCCCTGTGAGACCTGCGAAACACCCTGTGCCTGTTCGTTACTCGCATTTGCAATTTCGCCGATCAAATTTGCCACTTTCGTCGCCTGAAATACGATGTCGTTCAGCATGTCAGACGTTTTCGAGGCAATATCAGCACCTTCTGTTATTTGTCGGCTGTTTCCTTCGATCATTTGTGTCGTTTCGGAAGCTGCTTTGGCACTCCTAGAAGCGAGATTTCGAACTTCTTCGGCGACGACGGCAAAACCTTTTCCGTGCGAACCAGCCCGCGCAGCTTCGACAGCAGCATTCAATGCGAGCAAATTCGTTTGGAACGAAATGTCGTCGATGACTTTCACGACCTTCTGTATTTCGAGAGAATTTTTCGTGATTGATTCCATCGATTCAATCATTTGGTGCATCAATTTCTGTCCATTGACGGCAGTGTCGTTCGCCTGTCGAGCAAGTTGATTTGCCTCGGTCGCATTTTTGGCATTTGCCGTTGTCTGACCACCGATTTCTGACATTGATGCAGTGATTTCTTCGATGCTCGCCGCCGATTCCGTGGCTCCCTGCGAAAGACTTTCGCTCGCTGCAGCGACCTGAACGGCTCCACTGGAAACCTGCGCGACAGTTTCATTGACTTGCTCCAACGCAGTTCGCACCGAAGCAACCATTTGTTTCAGTGAGACATTCATCGTGTCCTTGTCAGTTTTAACCCGAACTTGTGGTGTCCAGTTTCCGTGTGCAAGAGTTCCAGCAAGTTCAGAGACCGACAGATAATCGCCGAGAACCAGCTTCATTGCCTGCGCAAGTTTACCAGTTTCATCCCCTCTTTCCAAAAGTCCGGTGGACACTGTAACTTGGATGTCTCCTTCGCCTGCAAGTTTTTGCATTAACGTCGTGATTGATTTTATTCCACTAACAATATCGGTGCGGAGAATCAACCCGAATGTGAGACCAATGATTACCGAGACAAGTAAAGCCAAACCAATCGCCATTGAAGCGGACGCATTTCGTGCTCTAATGACATTTCCGCAGTTCTTCACTTTGTCTTTAATTTCATTTGTCATTTCAGTGGAACTTTGGTTGAAATTTACAGAAAGAGCAGCTTGAACCTCGTTCTGGTGCATCATTTCCATGTTCATTTTTTCATTGTCATAAAGCAATCCCTTCCATATATTCACATTTTCAGTTATTTTGGTCACCATGGCCTTATTGGAAGGTGTTTCAAGAGTATCCTGCAAATCTTGGAGGTCCTTATCTATTTTATCCATCAGTTTATGGAGCTTATCAGCATCTTCATCTCGTTTGGTCTTATCGAAGATATGTAGTTCATAGTCGCGTGTCAAAACGCGAGCATTTAATGCATCAGCAACAATTCCATCAATTCTCTGATTTATTCCGACTCGGAGAAAAGGAACGAGAACGTCTTTGTTTTCGGTAAGAATTTCATTGCCATCAGCATCTTTGAAGGCTCTGCGGCGGGTGCTTTCAGTCACGGCAACCAGGAGTTCGGCGAGCGTTTTATTCACAACTCCGGCGGCATCAACGCGTTTTTGGGTTGATCCGTTTTTCGCCATCAGTGCTTTAACATAGTCGTCCTGAGACTGGAGAAAATCTTTTGCAGACTTGGACACCTTGTTCAAAATATCCTGCAAGTCTTGGTTTTTTGGATCGAATTTCGTATAAAGTTCCTTTGCTTCACTAACTTGTTTTTGCACACTGTCGAGTGAATCACGAACACCTTTGTCATTTTTTTCCGACGGCTCAAAAGTGTAATTGGACGCAAAAAGCATCGCATTGTTTGCAGAGTCTCCGATGCTCGTTCCGACGTTGCTGATGGCGATCAGGTCTTCTAATAGCTGAGATTCTTCAGCAATAATGTTCATATAGTACCAGCTGACAGCACCGACGAAAACTGTCAAAAGAGTCAAGAAAATGAAACCGGTAAGTAATTTTGTTCCGATACTGAAGCGTTTTAACATGGGTGTCAAAAAGGAAAGGGATGGGTGCGAAATGTAAAAATTTACACAGTTGACTAACCGCGCAGAAAACTCGCATGTCAAAAATGACATACCAATCACCAGTTTTGATTATACCGTCTTTTTTGGAGTATACAATCGGGGGCGAATCACTGGTGAAAAAAATGGTTTTTGGGGATTTGGGCGAATTATACTGCACACAAAATTTCCCAAAGAGCTTCTAGTGACTGTGGAATGACTTTGACTGCGGCGAGAACCGGCATGAAATTGGTGTCTCCGCTCCAACGTGGAACGATGTGCCAGTGGAGGTGCCCCGGCAAACCTGCGCCTGCAACGTGTCCGAGATTCAGCCCGATATTAAACCCCTCTGGATTCATTTCTTCTTCGAGAATGCGAACCCAGCGGTCAATTTCTTGGAGCAATTCCACTTTTTCTGCGTCCGTGAGTTGATCGAGCCGTCCGACATGACATCTCGGTGCCACGAGCAGATGTCCATTGTTATACGGAAATTTATTCAAAACGCTGATTGTTAAGTCAGTTCGACGTGCCACATATCTTTGTCGGTCATGTTCTTCGTCGAAAACCGCCTGACATAAAAAACAATTCGGATCGGCATTTGGCCCCATTTCAATGCGAACAGGAGATGGTTGATTTCTTTTTTTCGCAGAATCATCGAGTATGAATGCAAGTCGCCATGGAGCCCAAATGGCATCGTGAGAAGCGGCGGGATACTGAGCATCGGAACACGGAGTGTCGTGACACGGAGCGTCGGAACATTGATCTGCGGGACACGGAGCGGCGGAACACGGAGCGTTTTCACTATTTTTTTCACCGAGTGAGCAGCTGCGTGAATTAGGATGAGTAGATTCGGAAAGTGGAATGTTGGAAGCGAGCGTGGTATTGGAAGTGTTAGTCATGGAATCGTTTGAATAAAAGAGTCGTATTCTTGGTTCAAATCGGAATATGAACGCGCAGTCAAAACGGAAAGCGAGTCGGGTTTGGCCGAGTTTGTGTAAATGAGTCGCAGCAGTTCCAAAACGGCATTTCGATAGTTTTCATTTTTTGAAACGAGGAAGAAATAAGTCATGGCGGCCGATTCTGCATACAAAGGAACCAGCTGTTCATGGGACTGAAACGCATCACTCCCAAGTTGGACGAGAGCAGCGAGTGGGACATGGAATCCATGTTCATTTTTACGCATTTTGGCTGCATATAATCTATTGTCGAGCAAGTCACCGATTCGATATTCTGTTTCTGTTACATGAAACGATTCCATGAACATTGCAATTCCTTCGACGAGCCAGAAGTTGTTTTTTTCGCCGGGCATTTTCTTTTGCGGTTTGACTTCTTGAAAAAGTTGGTGTGCGGCTTCGTGGAACAATGTTCGAGTAACAGAATCGGCTTCGATTTTGTTCATTTGTGCGGAAACGGCAAAAAACGACGACACTTTTCGTTTCGGGTCATAATAACCATTTGATGCGTGTAATTGAGAATGAAATTCTGGCGAAATCGTTTTTTGTAAATTGGCGATGTAATCGGATTTGTTTTTGTACAGAAAGACTTGATGACGAGTGGTGCGAACAAAAATTGGACCACGATTTACGATCAATCGTGCAGTGGAGACGTCATTTAGAACAAGATTTATCGCCAAAAATTGCCAGACTCGATAAAAGTGTTCGAGTTCACGACCGATTCGCACACCTTCTTCAAGTGAATGATTTGTACGAATATCGAAATGTTCTGTCATTATATTCCATCCACTCTCGATTTTTTCGGTTCGTTTTGCTGCTTCAATTTCGGATTGCCATCCGATTTTTGGGAAAAATCGTTCGCCGTCTTCATATCGTTTGACATGTTCTGCCGGAATCCATCCGAACAGTGGATGGTCGATCATTCCACGAGAGCGGCGTTCTCGTTCCCAGTCGGTGGTCCACGAATCGTTTTCAAACGAGTAACCAAAAATGCGGCGAGCCTGAACGTGATTCGGATCGCATCGCAAAACATCGAGTATCAGTTGAAAAGCCCGAAGACCGGCCCCTTTTTCCGCAGTCAACATTGCTTCGGAAAACAGAATCTCCCCTTTTTCTTTTTGCTCTTTTGTAACAGAAATGGATTTGTCTGAAAGTTTTGGAAATGCTAAATATGGGAATGTTTGATCAATAATTTCGGCGCAGAGAATTTTTGAAACGCAAAAAAAAACGATTCCAGTAAGAACAAATGAAAAATTGAATCGCAAATGTGTCAAAGTGAAATGTGTCACAACAAAATGTGATGTAATAAAATAAAACACTCAGTTTTTTCTGAAATGCTCGGTGCGAATGATCAAATTATAGTATGCGTTCACGGTTTTTGTGTGTTTTTTCCATAAAAACTGCTAAAATTTGCTTGCCATTTCAGAGCGACTCGCCAAATAAACCCGCCAACTTACGTTGGCGGCTCGCCAAATGTACTCGCCAAATGTACTCGCCAAATGTGTTCGCCAAATAAAACAACCGCTTTCTACGAAAGCGGGCAAAACGCGGGCGAAACACGGACACAAATTTTGTGCCGTTTTCAGTGCCGTTTGCAGTACTGTTGATAAAAGCAGCACATTTCAGTTCCCCATCATTCGGTCATCGTCTTTGTG
>JBOFGF010000140.1:0-5984 GCA_051649005.1 Thermoguttaceae bacterium
TGGCAGATGTAAAAAAGAGGCGGTCGGTTCGATCACGAGCGCACGGCTTTTTTCGATTCGTTTTGGCACCGGATTGTCGGAAAGGACGAGCGAATCGACGTTGATGTGGCCCCATCCGTCTGATGCGGCATCGATGATTTCAATGACGGCATCTTTTCCCTGCAAGTCGTCGAGGTTCCACTCCGCACGCTCCAGTGCTTCACTGCCGCCGGAAACGATGTTCGGACCGGTCGCCGTGCGCACGACTTTTCCATCCACGAGCAGATTCAGGGCGAGACCAGCGTGTCCACCGCCGCCAATCAGGAAGTTCATATATCGGCGTTCGATTTTGAACGACGGCGAAGTCAATTTTCCGGTCGGACCATCTCCGTCGATGAACGTGTTGACGAGTCCTTTTCCTTCGAAGCCGGTCACTTTTCCTTGTTTCGGAAAAGTTCCAGTCGCCGGGCCAGTTCCGAAAGCGGTGCCTTCGGCTTTCCAGTTGCCATACGAATCCCCTTCGAAATCGGCGACGAGAATGTCGGCTGCTGCGGCGAAGGCGGCGAAGAAAAGCAAAACGCAAAAGACGATGATCGAAACGATTCTGTGCATGGTGTCAACGAAGAAAAAAGTTTGGCGAGCCGCCGGTTTTTGCACCCGTTTAGCCCGCTTTCGTAGAAAGCGGTTGTTTCGTTTGGCGAGCACTTTTGGCGAGCCGCCGGCGTAAGTCGGCGGTATATTTTTCGTTCGGCGGTGTGTTGGACTCAGTTAAAAAATGATACTGCATTTTGGAAAATGCCAAATCCGTCGCCGTCTGGAATTGTTTGGCGGAGCGATTCCGAAAAATGACGGCGTGTCCAATGAGGATGCTGAATCGCATCAATATGACGCTCTGGATGCGGCATTAGTCCGAAGACACGACCAGTTTGGTCACACGCTCCGGCAATGTCCAAAACCGAACCATTTGGATTATTATTCGATTCGTATCTGAGTGGCAACTGTCCTGCGTTTTGAAGTGCGATCATTTCTGCGTCGCTTCGAGGAACAAAACGTCCTTCTGCGTGCGCTATTGGGAGATACATCGAACTGATTCCACGCAGAAAAACGCAGTCCGACGGTTTTGTTTTCAATTGCGTCCATTGGTCAGTATATTTTGGGATGCTGTTCCACGTCAGTGTGGCAACTGCTCCGTTGTCATCCGGCTCGAAAATTAGTCCCGATTTGAGTAATACTTGAAATCCGTTACAAATTCCGAGAATCAATTTCCCTGCATCTCGAAACTGCCGCAGGGCATCAGACAAATATGTCGTCATTTTGACGGCAAACACTTTTCCCGCTGCAACATCATCGCCGAAGCTGAAACCACCAGGAAAACAGAGAATACTTGCTGGATCGAGCAAGTTCGGCTGTTCCAATATCCGATTGATATGTAAAATAGTTACTGACGAAGCTCCCGCTTTTTCAAAAGCGAAGGCCGTTTCTTGATCGCAGTTCGTTCCTGGAGCACGAAGAATAAGAACATGTGATTTCATTATCGCATCAAAATGTAAAAGCCAAGCAAAACAACCGCTTTCTTGCGAAAGCGGACTGAACTATGGGGCCGCTTTCGATTCGCCGCTCGAAATTGTGGCGAGTGACCCCCAAATACCATAAACCGATGGCGCGGTCGAATTATTTGCCAGCGAAGCCGTCGATGACGTGCCACAATCGACCGTTTCAGAGATAAATCTAACAGAACCATCCAATAATGTCAAGCCGACTCCACCGGAATGATTGCTGCTCGGTGTGATATAACCGGTCTGCTCCAAAGACCATTCACCGGTGCCAGTTGTACATGAGGGACCGTTTGGTGGCACACAAGCATTATAACCGCTATAACCCATTTGACAGGAAAGCCAGCGTACTCCTTTTCGTCCCCAGCCAGTTGCCGTCGAACTGATTTCTCCATTCGTGCCTTTGTTATCGAGACACTTTTGCGGTGAATCATTGGCCGTAAATTTTTCAACAACAGCGATTTTGACATTATATTCGTTCGCGTTATTCGGTTTGCCGCAAAGTGATTCCGAAACACACATCGTGTTGCTCGTGCCATCTGTGATTGATGCCATCGACACAATATGCGGCGTTCCATTCCCCACATATCCGAGAAATCCGCGAGTATTATTGCTCGTATCAAAACCGCCCCGCTGATAAGTATCTCCCCAGCAACCGCGATATGTCGTGTGGGCAAGATCATTCCCGCCGGTTCCCTTCATCGAAGCAAATCGGTCAGATGGACATTGGAACGGAGTGGTAACAGGGTCAATATACGCAGAAACAGGGCCATTTCCGACATAAGTGGCATCCGCATCAGCGGCGGCCTGTGCTTCGACATAACTCTGCAAATTATTATAGACACTTTGCTGTTCCACAAATGGAAGTATCAGTGACAAAAAAGTATACATGTGGGTATTTCCGACAGGATTATTGGGAGTCGTTTTCTTCTTGTAACTGCGCCAAATCGGATCATACGTTCCGCATGGAAAGCGTTCGTTTGTGTCATGAAAATTGTGGAGTGCAAGTCCAATCTGTTTGAGTTGGTTGGTACACTGCATTCGCCGAGCCGCTTCTCTGGCCGCTTGTACGGCAGGAAGGAGCAATGCAATCAACACACCTATGATCGCAATGACGACTAAAAGTTCTACGAGAGTGAATCCTTTTTTGTACATGGTAATAGTGGTGAGTGGTTAGTTGTTTAGCCCCGTTTCGTAGAAACGGGTTGTTTTTATGCCGCTGCTTACGCACCGGCTCGATGTTCAAATACAAATGCCGGTGTTTACGCACCGGCTCGAAACACACCGGCTCGAAGCCGCAATTACGGGAGCGCGACTTTTTCTTGTCCCGCAATTGTTCCAAGTGCGCCCCAAACGCCATATTCCGAGCGGCGAGTCGAGTGAGGCTTGTTGCCCAATAATGACGCGTCACCAGAATCGACAGTTTCGGATACAAAACGAACGGAGCCATCCAGTAAACCGACAACGACACCGCCGGAATGATTGCTACTCGGTGTAATCAACGCCAAACCTTCCAGTGAGTACTGACTTAAAGTCCCATTTGGATAAGAACATGATGGAGAATTAGGTGGCAAACAGGTGTGAAACCCGGAATAGCCCGTTTGGCCGGAAGCCCAGCGAGTCCCTTTTCGTCCATACGTTTTGGCCTCGTCGGCGGTCGAAACTTCCCCTTTTGCTTGTTTTTTATCGAGACAAATTTTTGGAACCATATTGGCGGCTGTTTCGTCCAATCCAACAATTCCAATTTTATATTTGGCTTCATTATCACCATTAAACATTCCGACGAGAGATTCGGACATGATGACCGTGTTACTGGTTCCATCTGTGATGGCCCCCATTTTGACCGGATTGAATTTCGGAGCTGCGACGGTTCCTCCCACAACTCCCCGCGACAAAAGGCCACGAGACGCATGTGCATCTCGCCATGTTGCCGTGGTCATATCCCAGCCATTCCAGTGAGTTGGGACATCCCCCCAGCAACCGAGATAACTCGTTCGACATTGCTGGTTATTGGGCATTATTTGAGCATTTTTATCGGAAGGACAGCGAAGCAATTCAATAGCGACATTCCGAAAAATTGTACCATCTGCATTATCGACACTTGCGCTGGCAGCGGACTGAGTGGCACAATGGGCATGAATCGTGTCATAAAACGGCTGCTGTTCGATATACGGAAGCAGCAATGTCAGAAAACCATAAATGTCGCTATTGCCGATGTAACTGCCATTATCCGCTCTTTTGTAATTGCTATTCCGCCAGATCGGATCGTTCGAACCACTTGGAAATCGTTGATTTGTGTCGTGAAAATTCTGAAAGGCGAGCGAAAATTGTTTGACTTGATTCAAGCAAGTTGCACGCCGGGCCGCTTCTCTGGCCGCTTGTACGGCAGGAAGGAGCAGAGCAATTAAAACGCCGATAATGGCGATGACGACGAGCAGTTCTACAAGAGTGAATCCTTTTTTGTTCATGGTATTTATGTGAGTGGTTAGTGGCGAGTGGCGAGTGGGGGAATGTTTAGCCCCGTTTCGTAGAAACGGGTTGTTTTTCGAGTGGCGAGTTTTCATGGTTATTTTCGTCAATTATGGCAAAGTGACCGTTTCGGAGCCGGCGATGGTTCCCATTCCGCCCCAAACTCCATACGGCGACGACTTTGACGAACTCGGTGAAATCGTCTTTGTCAAATCGCCAGAGTCGATAGTTTCGGAAACATATCGAACGGAGCCGTCCAACATGCCGACATTCACGCCGCCGGAGTGGAAACTACTCGCTGAAATAAGACCCGCTTGTTCTAATGTCCATTCATTTGTCCCATTTGCACAAGAAGGAGAATTGGGCGGCAGTGCGGTTTGAAAACCGGTGTATCCCATGGCAGCATTTCCCCATCGTGTTCCTTTGCGTCCATACGCAGTTTCAGTCGATTTGTACATCTTGTCATCACCTTTTTTGTCTAGGCATTCTTTCGGTGTGAAAGTACTGTTGGACATTGTGGCAACACCGACCCGAAAGATCGATTCGGTATTACCATCCGGCATACCACACATCGATTCGGAAATGGCAATCGTGTTACTGGTTCCATCGCTGATTGCTCCCATCGTGTTTTTGATTTGGTCACCACGAGCAAAGAGTCCACGACTGGGAAGTGGATTACTGTCATTATACTTGCACAGAGCGTCTCCCCAGCATCCATGATAACTGGTGTGTGACATGTTTGAGCCGGTTCCTTTGACAATCGAGTTTGGATCGGACGGACACCTGAAAATCGAGATGACCGGTGTTCCAAAAAGATCGCTGTTTCCGGGATGAATTGGGTTCCAACTTGTTGGCGCAGGATTCATCGCGGCATATTTCGCACATTCTGCCTGAATCGCATCGTAAGTCGCTTGCTGTTCGATGTAAGGAAGAATCGAAACAGTGAAGGTGTACAAATCGACATTACCGAGCCATCCGCCGGTGTCCGCACGTTTATAACTGGTCCAGAGAGGATCGGCAAATCCGGCAGGAAAACGATTGTTCGTAGTGTGGAAATTTTGAAGCGAGAGTGAGGTTTGTTTGATTTGGTTCAAACACTGAGACCGCCGTGCTGCTTCTCGGGCCGCTTGTACGGCTGGAAGTAGAAGTGCTATTAGAACGCCGATAATGGCGATGACGACCAGAAGCTCAACAAGAGTAAATCCTTTTTTGTACATGGTATTAGTGGTTAGTGATGAGTGGTTAGTGGTGTTTAGCCGCGTTTCGTAGAAACGTGTTGTTTTTATGCCGCGGCGTTTACGAAACAACCGCTTTCTGCGAAAATACAATGCCGGTGTTTACACACCGGCTCGAAACGCACCGGCTCGCCGAGGAAAGCATTACCGAATTGCATTATATTCAGTGCTTCACAAAAGTCAAGTGAAATTTTTCAATATATCTCGAATTGGCAAAAATGCAAAATCTCGCAGGAGAGATTTAAGTCGTAATTCCGTTCGTGTCAAATTCAAGTAGTGCCGGAATCGACTTTTCCAAGATGCCCCTGGAATACGGGGCTGTGCGGGATCAATTTCCCAGGGATGTATGTAAAAGACAAAAGGCGTGCCCGCCGCATTTATTCGTCTGAGCCAAAGTCGTGTGAGACAATAAGGAAAAAATCGAAAATAGCCTCCGCCGCCTGTTGGTATATTTTGGCGCAAATACCGCACGACCGCAGGCGGAAATTCGGCAATTTTTCCCGATTCCGTTTCAATCGAGTGAATCTCTCGTGGGGCATCTGCATTTCCATGTAAATCGTGGTGAATTGGAAAAACACTGCTGTCATACGAATATCCTTCTTCGACCAAAACACGATGTGCCCAGGGAGTCCGTTTTACTATCGAAAAACTCGGTGCTCGATATCCAACGACATCTTGTCCCGATTGGTCTTGTAATAATAGACGTGTCGAACGAACATCTTCACGAAATTCCGATTCCGTCAAATTG
>JBOFGF010000141.1:0-20532 GCA_051649005.1 Thermoguttaceae bacterium
CTCGCCCTTGATACCACTCGAAGCGTTCGACCCCACTTTCGTGTGCGCTGCGCATCTTTCCCAAAATCCATGATTTCGATTCTTCGCCGTTTGGCTGAAACTTCGGAGAAAGGTCGTAAAAAATCGGTTTATACTCGTCAATCGTTTTCAGACCGACCATTTTCAGTTCGACTTCGTTGCAGTCCTTCAATTCTAAATCTTCTCCAACTATGGTAATACCGACGGGGATCGCATTGATCATTTGCTGCATACGCTTTCCCGCTTCTCGCAGAGCAATCATTTTCGCTTCCGATTCGATGATCGTTTTGGTAATGGCTTCTTCCTGCATGACATCGCTTACATAAGAGACAAGAAAAGTGTTTTTTCCCTGTTTTACAGGCAATAATGTCACCTCACAAAAAATCTCATTATCCTGCGGATCGGTAAAAACCCACTTAAAAACTTCATAACCGGTTTCCAGTGCCTTTGTTCGTAAATCGTTTGCGTATTTTTTTGATTTGAGTCCGTTCGGTTGATATTCTGGTGCTCTGTTAAAAAATTGTATGGAAGCATCATGGACATCTTTCCATCCAAGCATTTGTAACATTTTTGGATTACAATCAAGCAAATTGAGATTGATGTCAAAAATATTACAACCGATCGGCATCGCATCAATCATCAGCTTCTGATTTTTCTGTGCTTGTCGTCCAATTCGTGCAATCATATTCCGCAATAATAAAACAGTGGCAATGATGATTCCGATTTGCAGGGCAAATTGCAGAATCAGGTCTCGTGAAAAGAAATGCTGATAGTCGGCAAAGAGTTTTCCCGATTGGATTTGATATTGACGCGAAAAATTGGTGATATTGTCTTCGATTTTTTCCAAATAGTACTGATATCCCGGTCCATAAAGAATATCTTTCGAAAATTGTTCAACTGACACTCCTTCTTGTGGTGGGACGGGACCTGCCATTATTTTGCCGTTTTTGACCGAATCCATCGCCTGAATTTCGTATTCGGCAAGTTCATAGCTCAATTTTTCCGCCTGCAAAAAAGGCACTTTTTCACTTTCCGTCAAATGCAGTTCCGACAGCCTTTGGTCGTGCAAAATGAACGCTTTTCCAGAGCGATTTCCAATTGAATCGTTTTGGTTAGAATAACTCGGAGTTTCCCCATGAGCCCACATCAAATTTTTGGTGTATTTGTCATAGTATATTTCATCTTTGGTTATGCAGTAAGCACGCGCATATCGTGTCAGGTCGCGCGAAAGAGTGCGAAAATTTTCCGCCAACAAACTGGCGATGTATCGTTCGCTTTCTTGATCGACGATTTTTTTTACTGTGTATCGCTCTCGAAAATTCAGAACGAACAGCGCGCAGAAAAGAACAACAACGATGATCGTGATAATACTATTTTTTATTTTTACTTTCATTTTTTGTTTCTACTTTTTCTTTTATCGTTCTGAGATTGTTGCCAACAAACCCGCCAACTTACGTTGGCGGCTCGCCGAAAAACCGCCGAACAACCGCCGAACAAATGCCGGTGCTCACGCACCGGCTCGAAACATCGGCTCGATTTATTATTTATTTCGCAGCAGCACTTCCAGCTTGGCGAGGACTGCCTGTTGATTACAAGGTTTCACCAGAAAATCAGTTATTCCCATTTCATACGCTTTCAAGACGTATTGCGGTGTCGCATTGGCAGTCAGAAAAATTATCGGGGCAATTTTACGCTTTTGACGGATTTTTTCTACGAGTTCAAATCCATTCATTTCTGGCATGTCGATGTCGAGAATATAGGCATCAGGGATATTTGTTTCAAGGTATTGCAGTGCAGCTCGTCCCGATGTCACACCGACAAATTTGTATTGCGAACCGAGCAATCCTTTGAGTACAATTAAATTCTGCGAAACATCATCGACCGTCAAAATAATCGGTTTGCGTCCTTGTTCGGCTCTTTGCGACCAATCTCGGCGAAATTCGTTCAGAACAGTCAGTGCTTTTTCAAAATCAAAAGCCATGACATGAGATTTGATCGTTTCGATACTTTCTTTGGCATCAATTTTTTCGATTTGTGCGATAATTTGCAAACTGGTCGCATCATCAAATTCGGTCAGCGACTGGTGCAACTGGGCAATAAGATTTTGCCATCGCACTTCGTTGATCTGGGCAGGCACTTCAACAGCATTACGATTCGCCTGATATTCTGCCGTCTGCACTGTGATTGAAAAAGCGAGCAAATCGGAAATAAACTCCTCCGCCAAGATAAGGCAGTTTTGCGCGCCCCGAACTTCAAGATGTTTCAACAAGTAGACACAGCTTGCAACGAGTTTTTGTGCATAACACGACTCCAAAATTTGTTTGATGTTACTGAGTCGTTTTTTTATTCGCTCCGTGTCAGCCGAAAACAAATCGGCTCGAAACTTTTCCACCTCGACTCGACTAAAGTCGATAAGGTTTTTTAACGCCAAATAGCAACTTTCGACTTGTTCTGTAGTAAAATTTTCTGGCAAAACAATTTCACCCGAATTAGAAAGAGTTTGAATCACGCTCTGAGTCGCATTCATTTTTTGTGTTGTCCCCATTTGGATTGTTAATACTATTAAATCAGCGGTGCCAAAACAAGTGGCGAACGTATCATTATAGAAGTAGATCGAATAAAAGCAAGTATATCAAAAAAATCCCATCATCAACGCCGTTCGGCGAGCAGCCAAGTTCGGCGAGCCGCCAACGTAAGTTGGCGGGTTTGTTGGCCCCCCAGTCCACTAACAAGTTTTGTGAACTTCGGAATTTTTTACCACAGAGGGCACGGAGAACACGGAGAATACAAGACACTCTGTGAACTCTGTGTCTCTGTGGTGAAAACTTGTTAGTGGACTGGTTGGCCCCCCCCCCTCGACAAAGAGTCAAATGTTACTACAATTCTGTGTATCCGTTGCGGGGTAGAGCAGTTGGTAGCTCGTGAGGCTCATAACCTCAAGGTCACAGGTTCGAGTCCTGTCCCCGCCATTTTTTTGATTTCACTTTTGATTTTGCGTTCGACTGTTTGTTGCTCGCAGTCAGTTTCTCAATTGGAGCTTTTAATGTCAAAACCACAGCACTCTAAGAAAAAAGCTAATCACGGCAAACGTCCCGCCAACTCGAAGTTGCGAAAAACAAAACGTCAAAAGGTCAAAACCTAATTTTTTTGTTTGAAAAATGCCTCGCCGAGAATGGATTGTCGATCCGTCTTTGTATGATTTAGATCGGCCAATTGCTACTATTGATGATATTCGTCGATATAATAGTCATCGTTTCGAAATGGAAATGTTGACAGGGGTGTTGTACGAAAATTTGGAGACCAAAACGGCTGTCGGTTATCTCGATACTTCGACTGAAAGTTTTTGGGTTCGTGGTCACATGCCCGACTTTCCTCTTTTTCCGGGCGTGTTCATGTGCGAATCGGCGGCGCAGTTGACGAGCTTTTTCGCCAATAAATATGATTTGATGCCGGGTTTTCTCATTGGACTGGGCGGAATTGATGCGGTGCGTTTTCGTGGCGTGGTGCGTCCAAATGACCGATTCGTCGTGCAGGCAAAGGTGATTCGCAGCAAAAAAATTCTTATCGCCGCTGAATTTATTGGAATTGTCGATAATCGTATTGTCTGCGAAGGAATTGTCAAAGGGGTTCCACTTACAAATCGAACGAGTCAACAACCGTTCTCGCCGTAAGTAACAGTAAGTTTTTGTGAGACAACAGCTTTCTACGAAAGCTGGCTAAACGTCCAAATTTCTGCCGTTTGCAGTATATTAAAATGCCCTAAACCTTTTTTATGCCATGAAAGTTATTGGAATATCAGGCAGTCCTCGATTGGGCGGCAATACCGAAATTGCTATTCGAAAAGGACTCGAAATACTCGAACAAGATGGCATTGAAACGGAATTTGTTTCGCTCGCAGCATTGCCGGTGCTTCCCTGCGTTGCTTGTTATGGATGCCTTAAACAGACCGCGCCGAAATGTGTTCTAAAAGACCCCAATTTCGACGTAATTCTTGAGAAAATCATCGCCGCTGACGGCATTTTGGTTGGTTCTCCGGTCTACTTTGGTTCGGCAACACCACAAATCGTGTCGCTTTTGGACCGCGTTGGTTTCGTGACACGTCCGCATCACACACTTCGTCACAAAGTTGGTGCGTCAATTGCCGTCGCACGGCGAGCTGGTCAGAATTTCACTTTTTCGCAGCTCAACTTCTTTTTCCTGATTGCTGAAATGATCGTTCCAGGTTCGACTTACTGGAACATCGCTTTTGGTTTGAAACAGGGAGACATTTCAAACGACACAGAAGGCCTGCAAACGGTCGTTGATCTGGCCCACAATATGTCGTGGCTTCTCAAAAAAATTACCTGATCGAAGAAACAACCGCTTTCTACGAAAGCGGGCTAAACGCTTATGCATCGACTCGTCAGTTCCGCCAAAAAATTGCTCTTGACCACAATCTAAAAAAGAGTATTCTTCCGAATGTCGTTTTTGTCGATGTCGTTTTTTTAGAAGTTTGCTTTTTTGCGAAACAATCGCTTTCTACGAAAGCGTGTTAAACATCTAATTGATGACAATTCAGTATATGTTTGTTCATGGAAGAAAGGATTTACAATGAATTTTAATTTTTTCGATTGGGTTCGAGATGGCGTGAAACGATCAGTGCTTTTGGGAGTTAGTGATGCAGTTCAAACAATGGGCATGCCACATGACGAAGAAGCATCGAAAGAACGAATACTGAGTTTTTTGCAGGACGATTCAGGCAATGGCGTTCAGCGTCGGCGAGTTTCTGGGCTTCCGAGCGGACCATCAGCAACAGCGAAGAAACTTGGGCGTTCGATCAATGACATTCATCTTGCCAAAGAAGCATCCTGATTCCGTAATTTCTGTTTTGCTGTGGATCGTCATCAATTAGATGTTTAGCCCGCTTTCGTAGAAAGCGGTTGTTTCGCTAACAAAAGTATCGTTTTATACCGGTGTGCCCAATTGTGATAAATCGAGTTCCGATAGGTGAAATAGTGACAATTGATGGCCCCGCCGGAGCGGGTAAAAGCACAATTGCGCGCGGACTTGCACGTCGATTGACGGAAGAAACAGGCGAGTCGTTTGAATATCTTGATACGGGTTCGATGTATCGAGCACTTACGCTTTTTGGAATGAGAAAGCACATTGACTGGACGAATCGATCTGAACTGGAAGCGATTTCCGGCGTAATTTCACTGTCGATTCAGCAAGGTGAAACATTTTTGGACGGCGAAAATGTAACAGAATTGGTTCGTAAACCGGAAGTCACAGCCCTGACACGACATGCTGCGGACAATGTTGTGATTCGTCGCAAAATGGTCGATATGCAGCGACAAGTAGCGTCGGAAATCATACAAAAAGGTGGAAGCGTCGTGACAGAGGGGCGGGATCAGGGAACAGTTGCATTTCCGAAAGCCATTTGCAAGTTTTATTTGACGGCGACTCCCGAAGAACGAGCTCGGCGGCGTTTGGGAGAGCTGCAATCTCGTGGTTTGTCAGGCGAGATTGAAACGATTCTCCGCGAGATAAAAAATCGAGACGATCAGGATGAGGCGCGAGTCGAAGGGCCGCTGTGCGTTCCTCCTGATGCTCAAACGATTTGTTCGGACGGAAAAACCATTGACGAAGTAGTGGCTCAAATGACGAGAGTGGTTCTTTCCCAACTTTCGGTCGTGTAAATTTGAAAAGTTGCTCGCACTGCTTGACCGAAACGAAACATTTTGTAAAATTAGAGTGAGTTCTTTGAATTCATCGTATTGCAGTATTGTATTGTCGTATTGCGGGATGGTGTAAAGGTAGCACGCATGGCTCTGAACCATGTAGTCGGGGTTCGAATCCCTGTCCCGCAAGTTCATTGTAAATCCAGCGGTTTTATTGCATATTGAAGCAGAGAACTGGAATCTTGTGTGTGATGTTTTTTCGCAAAATTTCTTGTCCGGCATCAGTTTTTTGAAAGTAATAAATATGTTTGGTAAAATATTCGAAATGGGCTCGATGATGAAACGAGCACAAGAATTTAGTGGCAAAATCAGCGAAATGAATGAGAAACTGCGTCAAATTCACGTCGAAGGTGTCGCCGCCGGCGGAATGGTCACTGTCGAAATGAACGGTGCACAGGAAATGACCGGCTGTAAAATTGATCCGTCTCTTTTTCAAAGAGGTGACGCTGAGCTGCTCGAAGATTTGATCGTCGCCGCCGCAAATGAAGCATTTGAAATGGCCCGTCGCTCTCAGGGAGAAATGATGCAGGCACTCACAGAAGGTATTGATTTGGGTAAATTCACCGAAACTATCAGTTCAGCAATATCCAAAACCAGCTGAAACAGCTTTCTACGAAAGCTGGCTAAACAAAAAATGACAAAACGAAAGCTGGCTAAACAAAAAATGGTATTATGACAGAATTACCAGATGCCGTTTTACGGATGATTCAAGAAATAGAAAAACTTCCAGGAATCGGACGAAAATCGGCAGAACGAATTGCATATCACATCCTCAAAACGGACAAAAATGAAGCACTCGCACTTTCCGATTCGATTCGTGCTGTGAAAGAGGATGTCTGTTATTGCAAAGACTGCTTTAATCTCTCCGAAGAAGAGTATTGCACCGTTTGTAAAGATGAGTCACGAGATAGATCGCTTCTTTGTATCGTCGAACAGCCGCGCGATCTGATTATTCTCGAACAAAGTGGTGCATTTCGTGGTTTGTATCATGTTCTTCTTGGACGACTTGTGCCATCAGAAGGTTTTCATCCAGAACAACTGACACTTTCTTCTCTCTTTGAGCGTCTTGGAACAGGCCAGTTTCACGAAGTTGTGATGGGAACCAATCCGACATCAGAAGGCGATGGGACGGCTCTTTTTATCGCCAACAAACTGAAAGAATTGGCCACAAAAAATGCGGCGTTTTCAGGAATCAAGTTGACACGACTGGCGCGCGGCATCACATCAGGAAGCGACCTCCAGTTTGCCAACAAAGAAATGCTCGTGGACGCACTCGCCGAACGACAAGTAATGCGGTGATTGGCGAATAAAACACGTTGTCGAAAAAATTATCTTGCATCGGTTATTTTCGTGTGATAGAATGTAAATGCAAGTGAAACAACAGCTTTCTACGCAGTGCTTAATTGTTTCGCAAAGCGAAAGCTGGCTAAACAGTATACATTATATGCAAACACTAATTCTTCTAAAACCTGATGCAGTTGAACGTCGTCTCGTCGGAGCAATTTTGAGTCGTTTCGAGCAAAAAGGTCTCGAAATCGTTCAGATTCGGCAACTTACGTTCACACCTGAACTTGCTCGAAAGCATTACAGCGAACACTTGGAAAAACCATTTTATTCTGGATTGGAAACGTATATCACAAGTGGCCCAGTAATTGCGGTCGTATTGCGTGGTCCCGAAGCAGTCGCAGTAGTGAGAAAAATGCTGGGAGCCACCAATGGAATCGAAGCGATGCCTGGAACGATTCGTGGTGATTACTCACTGAGCAGTCAACAGAATCTAGTACATGCCTCCGACAGTCCAGAATCAGCCGAGCGGGAAATCGCTCTCTTTTTCGGTCAGGTAAAATAGTGGAAATTTGGCGTACAAAAAAGAGGATTTATGTGGTACGAAAAGTTGCCTCTTCGACATGTTCTAATTGAGGTTTTCCCTCTGCATTGAACCCGCGCAGAATTTCGATTTTTCTTTGTGCAAATTCGAGAATTCGATGGCATCCTTTTAGCAGATCGACCCCTTTTTCGTATTGTTGCAAAGCGGTCTCCAAATCGGTTTTGCCATCTTCGAGTTTATGAACTATTTCGTCAAGCAAAGCGAGCGACTCTTCAAAACCGAGTTTTTCGGAATTTTTTGTAAGAACCGTTTGGTCGTTCGAGTTGATTTGGTCGCCATTTTTCGGAGACATTTGCATGTTGTATCAGAGTATTGTTTATAAGCAGTGACAAAATAATTGGAACAAACCCGCCAACTTACGTTGGCGGCATTTTATTTATTCCGGTGCTCACGCACCGGCTCGAAGCGTTTGTGGTTCCTCGAAGCGTTGGTGGCTCGATGACACAATTTTTTACATGATTTCATGGAGTCGGCCATTTTCGGATGGCGGCGGCATGTTTGGTACATTGATTCCTTTGTCGTTTGGAAGTGGTGCATCAGGATCGATATTTAGCATTTGATACATACTTCCGAGTAAATCTTGTGGATGCACTGCTCTTTCAGCCACTAATTCTCCGGTGGCATTTGATGCGCCGACGACTTTTCCTCCTTGGAATCCACCTCCGGCGAGAACGGCATTGAAGCAGCTTCCAAAATGCCCACGTCCCCCGAACCAAGGAGATTGCCACTGCAATTTCGGGGTGCGACCAAATTCGCCTCCCCACCAAACAATCGTTGTATCGAGAAGTCCCAAAGCAGCGAGGTCTTTCAAAAGTGTGGCCAAACCACGATCCCATTCGGGCTGTCTGCGATTTAATGTTTCAAAATGGCGTTTGTGTGTGTCCCATCCGCGATAATTGATCGTGATATAAGGAACATCATTTTGCACCAGTCGTCTGGCCATCAGACACGCCTGTCCGAACCAATTTTTGCCATATTCTTCCCGCACTTTTTCGGGTTCTAAACCGAGGTCAAAAATTTTGACGGCATCACCGAATAAGAGTTTATAGGCATTTTCGCGGGAGGTTTCTATTTCTCCGACAAATCTATCATGCTGCATTGCACGACCAAAAGTGTCTAAATTTTTGAGCATTTCTTGCCTTTCTCTTTTTCGTTCATCGGTGACTCCTTGTACGACATATCCCGAAACGAGAAAAGGCTTTTGACTTGGGTCCCCTCCAGTGACGAAGGGTTTGTATTTCGTGCCGAGAAATCCACTTTCTGAAAAGCGTCCCTGTGATGTTGTCAAGACGACATACGGCGGAATTGGCGCATCATATCCGGCATCATATCCCTTTATTTTTGAAATTACAGCTCCGACACATGGAAACACTGTTCCACCGCCCGGCATTCGTCCCGTCTGCATCATGTACGAAGCCAGCTCATGATGATTTGTTTCGTGTGTCATACTCCGAACAATCGAATATAGGTCGGCACAAGTGGCCAAATTTGGGAGCGACTGACTGATTTCGATTCCAGGCACATTCGTGGCAATCGGTTTATCCCAGTCTCCGCAGTAATCTCGCCCTGCTCCGGGTTTTGGATCGAATGTTTCGAGGTGCGATGGCCCTCCCCACATCCATATTTGAATGACAGATTTCGCTTTTCCTCGAACAGCTGCGACATTTTTCGGAGTTGTTTGCGAATTGGCAGCGAACAGATTTTGATAGAACGAACTCCCCAAAATCGGCAAACCGAGACAGGTGAGTCCAACACTTTTAAGTAAATGGCGTCGATTCATGGGAGTGAGTGGTGAGAGTGGAGTGGTGAGAGTGGAGTGGTGAGTGGTGAGTGGCGAGTTTTTATACTCAACACCGCCAATAAAGTCACGTTTTCAAAGTCCTGAAACCCGTCGGGTTTCGGGAACGAATCCCGTCGGTTTCCGATGCGGCGAAAAACTGAACTCGAAAGACGTTGTTGAGTATATCTTCCCCGCCCTTTCTTTAATGTTGACACAAAAATTCCTTGCTATTCAAAAGAGACCAAATTAAGTCCTGCAAAAGCTGTGTCGAAGATTTCGATTGATCAAACGAATCACGAATTTGTTGCATTTCATAATCTGTCGGAAAACGTGACAAAAAAGTGAGCCAGATGTCGTTCATTATACGAATTTTTTCATCTGGAAGGCGAACATTATTTGTGTTATACCGAGAGAGAAACTTCCACGACCAGTTGTTCACTTCCGTCGAATTTAGTAAGAATAATTGCTGGGATTCATTGATGTTATTGTTTCGGTCAGAAGTGAGTCCGGTGTCCCTCGAAGGCCGTCCAAACATTTCGAGAAACGAACTTGTGATGCTGGCATCTTGTAGTCCGATTGTCCTCAGACGTCCTGGAATGTTTGCAAAAGGTTCAGGCACTTCGCTGGTATATCCGACTGGAATGTCAAAGATTTTGGCAAAGGCATCTTGTAGAACTTCGGCATCTAGTCTGCGAATGGGATATACGGCAAAAAGTTTTGCGGCATTCAACATTTCCATTTCTGACATATTAGGATTTTGTGGAATGGATGCCTGCTGATATGTGGCTGAATTGAGTATAAGAGCAATTAGATGTTTTATGTCGTAATTTGATCGAACGAGTTCGTCACATAACCAATCAAGTACTTCGGGATGAATGGGCGGATTCGTCTCTCTGATGTCGTCTGGTTCATGAATGAAACCACGTCCAAAGAGCGAGAACCAAACTCGATTGACCACATTTCGTTGAAAAGCTCGATTTTTCGGCGACACGAGCCAGTCGGCAAATACTTCGCGTGGGTCTTGGTCGGGCAAAACAGTCCCAGTACTTCCATCAGGGAAAGTGACCGAATCAGAATCAAGTGGCTTTCTGTTCCAATAAACGACTTCTTCTTTCCACTCCGCAGTTGATTTGTAACTGATGCGTGAAAAAAATGTAGACATTTGTCGCAACTTTTCTTCTGACCAGGGACCAGTTCGCTCTCCCAAAAAAGTGAGAGCGACCATTTCGGCCAGTGTTTCGGCATCTTTCGATTGCACGGCTCTGTAAAAGTTGGCAGCACCATCCCTGAAATTGCTTCCATCAGCAGTGATGAGTTCGCGCACAAATTCATCATATCTTTTATTTGTCCTAATCGAATCATGAATCCATCGGTAATAACACGCAGCTCCGGCGGGCCACAAATTTATCGGAAATTCGGCTTTGATTCGCAAAATATCGGACCATTTGAGCGTCCAATAATCGACGAATTGCGGAGAGGAAAGGAGTTGTTCGATTAGTTTTTCTCGCTTGTTTGGATCAAAATCTAACAGAAAATCGCGTGTTTGCTGTGCAGTCGGGAGCGTTCCTGTTATATCAAGAGAGACTCTCCGAATGAAAAGAGAGTCGCGGCACAAACCCGCCGGTTCGATGTTGTGTTGCTTCAACGATTCGACGAGTAAACGATCTATCTCATTTTTTGAAAAAAACGATTTACTAGAAGCAAAAGGATTGTCAAATGTCTCTTTTTGACCAGCCCTCTGTTCTTTCGCCTGTTGCTGTTTTGCACGTCGGCCGTCCTCGATTTGCTCGTTTGCAAGTTTTGCAATACGACGCGGCGACATGTCTTTCTGCTTTTTAGGAGTTGAATCTTGTGTCTGTGCCACAATTTCCAGCACAAACACTGCGAGCAGAATCATCGTCTGCATTGCCAAAAAAATAGCACAAAAATGAGGGGACAAACGCTTCATAATTACAATGTGAGTGAAGGTGTACCTGCTATTTCAAAACCGCACTTTCGTATTTTATGATAAACTAACAGATATGTCAATCTTTGTCAACTAATTTTCCACTTTGCCAGAAAGTTTTTCCGTTTTGCCACAAAGTATTTTTTTTTGAAAAACTGTGGAAAGGGGTCTTGTCAGATGAATTTCTCGTTCTATAATCGAGTTATCAGATTTGAGGAAGTTGCAAAAGAAACAGTAATTTATTCAAATTCGCGTTGACACCCCTCATTTCAAAGGAATGGTGCTCCAACAGAGCGGGGTGGTTCGGGGCCATCAAAAAACGCGAACACATCCTGTTTTGCAGATGCTAATTATTTATTTTTTATCAAACCTCTTATCTTGTCCTTACTTATTCGAGCTTAGACAACGTAACAAAAAAGGATATTCACATGAATAGACGTCGTCGCCATTGGTGGAAGGGGACATTACTTGCCACCGCAGCCAACATGTTTTTTGCCATTATAATCGTTTTCTGAATAATTGCTTTTTGATGATGGCTTTCTGATTTTTCGTTTGCTAATTAATTATTGGGCACATCTATTTATTCACCGATTGCCAAATTTTGAACACAAAACCTCAGTAATTACGAAGTCTGTGTTTTTGGAAAATGAATTATTTGACGTGTCCTATTGTAAATTCGCTAATTTTTCGTCATCTGATGGAGGAGTTGGTTTCGAGAAATGCCATTTCGATAACGTGAAATTGGTTTTTATTGTAATCTGATTCGCTTTCTCACAAAGCGAACTAAACATTCAAACCGGTCATGGAACAAGCTCCAAAAATTTTTTTCAGCTGTCTGTTTGCTCTTTTATCTTTTTTGCTGATTTTGTCTCGATTCGATTCTGCTTCTTCTTCCCTCTCACAGCAGGCATTTTCGCAAGAAAGCACGAAAAAGACGATCTATCTCGATGAACTCGATTTGTCAAATACCGAATGTGGATGGCAGCAAACATCGTCCAAAAAGTCGGTGGCTGGAAATCAAATTCGTTTGCGCGGCAAAACTTATGAACGCGGCATCGGTCATCACTCCAAAGGTCGTATTCAAGTTTCGCTCCCACAAATAAGCGAAGGAACTTTTTATTCTGTTGTGGGAATTGATGACGAAGTAGGAAACAATGGACACGCCGAATTTCTTGTTTATGGAGATGGCAAACTTTTGTGGCGCAGTGGATTTTTGACTGGAAAAGACGAACCTAAAACCTGCTCCGTCTCAATTGCAGGTCTGAAACGTTTAACGCTCGTCTTGGATGATGGCCCCGAAGGATATTCTCACGATCACGGCGACTGGGCCGATGCCAAATTTGAATTGACTGGCATCAGCGCAGCCAACAATGAATTGACCGGCAAAATCAAGACGGAGCCACTGATCGGAAGTCCAATCTATGACAACAATGGAATGGAAGTGGATCGCATGAACGAAAATGCCTGCGAATTTCTTGCACTCGGAGAAGAATTGAAAAAAGGAATCGCTCCGTTTCGTGTCGAACAGACTTATCGAGTTGAATCGACATTTTTCCCATCAGACAGAGACCCAGTGGACATCGTTCTCCGTCGAACTCGTGCGCTGCTGAATCACCTGCGAACGCTCTCCACTGATGAAAAAGGTGCTCCCGATCTCATTGAAGAAGAAAAAGCTCTCGATGCGCTCGATGCAAAAAACAAAGAAATGGAAGTAACTGATGATGTGGCAAACATAGAATCACGCCACTCGCTTTTCGCAGAAGCAACATCGCTCCGAGAAAAAATCGCGCTGCAAAATCCCCTGATTGATTTCGATAAAATCCTTTTTATCAAACGACATTTCAATCCCGAACCAGAAAAAACAGGAAACCACATGTGCGACCAGTTTTTTGGGTTCCACGCACGACCGGGCGGCGGCATTTTTATTCTCGAACATGCGTTTGATCCTGAAAAACGAGCAGTCAGGAATGTTTTCGATGATACATCAAATGCAGAAAAAAAGGGAATCATTCAATCTGGTCGTCTCACTGGCCGAAAATTCGATTCAACATGGGGGTTTCTCTCTCCAGAATTGTCTTTCGATGGCAAAAAAATGCTTTTTGCTGCTTCTGATACTATGCAGCCGCGCCACTCATATACATGGAATGAAGACAATTGTTATCACATTTTTGAGTGCGATATTGATGGATCAAACGTCAAACAAATAACAGATGGTGCTTTTGAGGATTTCGACCCCTGCTATTTACCAAATGGCCGCATCATCTTTATTTCATCCAGACGCGGCGGATTCGGTCGATGTCATGGGCGCGCGGTTCCAAGTTACACACTCCACTCAATGAATTCAGATGGAAGTGACATAACAATGCTGAGTCCCCACGAAACCAACGAGTGGGCCCCCAGTGTCGGAAATAATGGAATGGTCTTGTACACTCGCTGGGACTATGTTGATCGCGGTTTCAATCAGGCGCATCATCCCTGGACCACATTTCCCGATGGCCGAGACCCACGCGCCATTCACGGAAATACGTCTGATGTCGAACAATCACGACCTCAATTTGAAACGTCGATTCGGGCTGTTCCCAACTCATCGAAATTGGTGGGTACTTCGGCAATGCACCACGGACAATACTTCGGTTCAATTTTGCTCATCGACTTAAATGCACCAGACGATGACAGTGGCGGCGCACCGATGACACCAGTGCGCCGTGTAACTCCTGAGCAGCTTTTCCCAGAAGTAGAAAATCGAGCGCACAAAGATTCGGCAAATTATGGACAGCCTTTTCCGATCAGTGATGACTATTATCTCGTCGTTTATGACGCTTTTAGTGGAATGGGAAAGGGAGAAGCGAATAATTATGGACTTTATTTGCTCGATGCGTTTGGAAACAAAGTCCTTTTGTATCGAGACCCACTAATTTCAGTGCAGTGTCCGATTCCGCTAAAACCGCGTCCTGTTCCGCCGGCGATTCCTCATCAGGTTCTTGTTGGGGTTCCACTCCAGTCCGGCGAAGTGTTCGAGCCGACAGATCACGAGTCGCTGCCAAAAACCGGAGTTGTCGGTGTAATTGATGTAAATCGCTCCATTCGTCCTTTTCCAGAAGGAGCGAAACCGACCGAATTGCGAGTTGTCCAATTGCTTCCAAAAACGAATCATATTGCGCATGATCCACCAATTGGATATGGAGATCAAAAAGGGGCACGAAAAATACTGGGAACTGTCCCAATTCAGGAGGATGGAAGTGTGCGATTTGAGTTGCCAGTTGATGTTCCCGTCTATTTTCAGCTACTAGATGAAAATGGAGTGGCAATTCAGTCAATGCGAAGTGCTACTTATGTCAAACCAGGCGAAACACTCACTTGTATTGGATGCCACGAAGGGCGACAGTCATCTGCGATCAGACAAGGTGCATGGAAAACGGCTTTTCGTCGCTCGGCTTCTATAATAAAGCCAGAAATGTCGGGAACGAATCCATTTAGTTATCCGATTTTAATTCAGCCGATTTTAGACAAAAACTGCGTCGAATGTCATGCAGCTGAATCTGCCGCAGGCAAAACATTCCCACTTGATCGCGGTGATTTGTCGAAACATTTTTACACGTCATTCGAAAATCTGCGCCCTTTTGTCTTCTTCTTTAACAACGCCGCTTTTACTGAAGCGAAAACGATGCCCGGCAAGTTCGGAGCAAATGCTTCGAAACTCTGGAAAATTTTAGAGGACGGACATCATGATGTCAATTTGACGAAAGAAGAAAAGCGAGCACTGGCTCTTTGGATGGACAATAATGGCGATTTTTATGGCTCTTATGAACATGAAAATCTAAAACCGACTCGTCTTGGTGAGATCGTTTGTCCGACTTTGGAATAAATTACATAGAATGGCACATCTAATAATTCATGTTTCAAAAACGCAGACTCCATAATTTATGGGGTTTTTGTGTTCAAAATCAGGCAATCGGCGAATAAATAGGTGCGCCGAGAATACTGTTTGTGAAATAAACGGGAGCGGAACATCATTTTTGGTGATATTCCATTTGCGAAAATTCGATTGTTTTCACGAAACTGCTGCGAAAGGAATTCAAGTCAAATCAGCCGCCGCCAACTAATGAAACAACCTCGAAAACATCATCTTGTTCGACTAATGTATGTCGAAAAGTTTGATGTGGTACTATTTTTTTGTTTCTCTCCACTGCCACAAATTGTCCTGCCAGACCGATTTGTTCGAGCAATTGAAACACCGTCGTTCCAACTGGCATGTCTCGTTCCTCATCATTAATTCGAATTTTCATTTGGCACACATCCAGTAGTTTTTGGTGAAAATTGATGACATTATTTGCGTAGATGCTTTTGCCGATCTTGCTAAAATGTGGATCAAATCGAATGAATACTTACATATTATCAATATCTTTTGCGGCAATTCGGCCTGCTCCCATCGCCAAAATGACAGTCGCAGAGCCAGTCACAATATCGCCTCCTGACCAGACACGATCTCGACTTGTGCGGCCTGATTCGTCAGTAACAATGTAATCACGTTTGTTCAATTGAAGTCCTGGTGTACTTTTGGTCAAAAGAGGATTTGCCAAAGCACCCGCCGCGACAATTACGCAGTCGGTCGGAATATCAAACGCTGAATCTGGCACACGATTTGGTTGCCGCCGACCAGATGAATCAGGCTCTCCGAGTTCCATTTTCTCACATTTCAATCCACACACTCGCCCCGCCGAATTCCCCAAGTATTCGATTGGACTGGTGAGAAACAAAAATTCTATTCCTTCTTCTTCTGCGTGATGTATCTCTTCTGCCCGCGCAGGAAGCTCTGCATGTGATCGTCGATAAACGATTTTGACAGAATCGGCCCCCAGTCGCATTGCTGTTCTTGCCGAGTCCATCGCCACATTTCCGCCGCCGATCACACAAACTTGTTTGCCGCGCACAATTGGCGTGTCATATTCTGGGAACTGATATGCTTTCATTAAATTGGACCGAGTTAGGTATTCGTTTGCCGAATAGACACCGCCCAAATCTTCGCCGGGAATGTTCAAAAACATTGGAAGCCCGGCTCCAACACCGATAAAAACAGCATCGAATCCTTCCTCGCCGAGGAGTTCGTCGATGGTGATTGTTTTCCCGATAACTTCATTCAGTCTGATTTTGACACCGAGTTTGGTCAAATAGTCAATTTCTGTTTCGACAATTGCTTTTGGAAGACGGAATTCAGGAATTCCATACATCAGAACTCCGCCTGGTTTATGAAATGCTTCGAAAATAGTAATATCATATCCACGAAGAATCAAATCGCCTGCGACAGTCAAACCAGCGGGGCCTGCTCCGATGACGGCGACGCTTTTCCCATTTTTTGGGGGCAATTGTGGTATTTCGACCAAATGATTTTCGCGTTCAAAATCTGCGACGAATCGTTCGCATCTTCCGATGGCGACCGGCTCAGACTTTTTTCCCAAAATACATTTCGATTCGCACTGTGATTCTTGTGGACAAACACGTCCACAAACGGCCGGGAGCGCGTTTGTCTCTTTGATTTTGCGTGCTGCGGCGGCAAATTGCCCTTCTTTTGTGAGCATTAAAAATGCTGGAATGTTCACATTGACAGGACATCCATCGACGCAGGATGGTTTTTTGCAATTGAGACAGCGAGCCGCTTCATTTTGTGCCGTTTCCGGTGAATAGCCAAGTGGCACTTCCAAGAAATTTCGAGCACGCACTTTCGGCGGTTGCTCCGGCATCGGATTTCGTGATAAGATTTTCATCGTGTTATTAAAAGAGGGGAGAGGCGATTATCTTGTTTTTCATTTCCAATTGAAAACATGGCAGCAGCGCAAGAAATTACTCACATTTCATCTCAGATTGCAGCCGAAACAGTGGCAATCGACTTTTATATCGATGTCATTGACAAAATGTTGCTTTTTAGCACGAAAGCACGCAATTGAATCTTGAATTTCGTATCGATGTTTTGTCAATATGGAAAGCAAGCACAATAGTATCAGGAAAAGCCACTTGATTCAATCCCCCATTCCCTGAAAAAACTAGAAAAACATCCAAAAATTGGCTGGAAACAACGCCCTGATGATTGAAAAAACATTGACAAATTTACTTTCAATATCAGACTTTTTTTTCATATTGGCGAATTCCTAGTCAGGTGAGTCGTTGTTTTTTTGCCGGTCAATCATCACTTCGATGTATCCATCGCAAAACGTACTTCTAACTTGAAAGCCGCGATTTCGATAGTTTTCGAGTACTTCGTCTCGATGCGTGAATTTTCCTGCGCTGATAATCAGTTCGTCGGGAGTGGCCCAATCAAGAAGATGGTCCATTTGTTTGGCGCGGCCACCATGATGCGGCACGAGTAAAAAACTAGTCGGCATCGCTTTTTGCAGCAAAAATTGAGGCGGCGAAGAACTGTCGAGATCGCCTGTCAATAAAATACCGACTCCGCGATGTTCCAGACGCACAACCAAACTGGAGGCATTTGTCAGATGGCTCTCTTCAAACCCAGTTTTCGGCGGATGTAAAACGAGTGAACGTGGAAATCCGAATGATTCGAGAGAATCGCCTGCTCCGACGAAAATGATTGGAATCGAATGGGCCAAAATTAGATCATACAACTTTTGAAGCGATTTTTGCGACTGCATTGTTTTTTCGTTTTGTGCTGATTCCAATGTCGATTGTTGTGTTAGTTGCTGCACTTCTTGCGATGAAATGGCTGATTGTTCGGAAAAATGCTGTTCGTGCGGATTCAGTGCATCAAACATATAAGAAGAAACGATGATGGCACCGATTGAAAATCGTTCAAGCAAAAGTGGAACGCCATTGTAATGATCCGAGTCGGCGTGAGAAAGTAACAATATATCAATATGATTTTTTCCGAGTCGCCACAATTTTTGACTGACCACTTCTGCCGCATTTTCAGGCGAAGAAAGAGAACCGACATCGCATAAAATCGTTTTGGAGTCTGGTGTCGTGATCAAAGTGGCGTTTCCATGTCCGACCGCAAAAAAGGAGAGGGTCAATCGGTCATTCCAGCGACGTTCTTCGATGGAATATGCGAAAAATCCCAGTCCGACGAGAACCCAAAAAACAAATAAAGCAGCCAAAGCAAATCGAGACGGAGATCGAATTGGCAAAAAAGTGAAAAAAGCGAAAACGCCATAAAACCCTAAAAGCCACCAAATTGGGGGGCCCGGAATCCAATAAGGTGTACATAGTTGGTGAAACCAGCCAATCAATCCAAACAAAAACGCGAATGCAGCACTTGCACACCATCCACATAAAACCCCTAAAAATGGAATTCCGCCGAAAATCATCGTTAAAAGTCCAAAAATGATGGCGACTGCCAGTGGAAGCCAAATCAGAGGATTCACGATCAGAGAAATTGGGGCAAAAATATGAAAACGCTCCAATATAAGTGGCAGTGAAATTGCCCAAATTGTGGCACTAATTAAAAATAGCAGAACCATTTTATTCAATGTCCAAACTCCGAATTGCACAAATAAATTGTGGCTTTTATATGGTTCTCTTCTGTTACAATCTGTGGTGAGTGTAGTTTTGTTTGAGTTTGTTGATGATTTTGCCATTTTCCGCGATTTTTTCCAGTTCGCGATTATCGTCTTTGAAGGGAGAGACGTTTGATTGATTTCTTCGTCCTCAATTGAATCAAGACGACTCGGATACAACGAAAAAGGAGTGAATCGTGGAATCCAGAAAAAAGCTCCAGTGGCAATAAACGACATTTGGGCTCCAAACTGAAAAAGCTCCGTCGGATTGATTGCCAGAACAACAAGTGCAGTTGCACAAAGAGTATTGATTCCCAGAGCACGTCGATTTGTGAAAATGGCCAGTGAAACGATGCAGACCAGAACTGTTGCTCGAATTGCAGGAGGTCTCATGTCCGTCAAAAAAAGATAAAAAATTACTGTGGTAATCAAAATCACCGACATTTTGCGATTGGACATCCCGCAAAAAGAAAGGAACAGACCAATTGCTGCTGCAACAAGTCCAATATGCAAACCGGAAATGGCGAGAATGTGCGTCGTTCCTGTCTCCAAAAGGTTTCGTCTCGTATCTTCATCAACACCTTCTCGCATTCCGAGCAACATGGCGGCGGCCAGTGGGGCGGTCTCAGGAGTCATTCTATATTGCAAATTGGAGCGAGCAGTCAGTCGGATTGATTCGATTCCGCTGGGAATCGAGTGTGTCAAATCGAAAAATCCCCAAAATGAGCTGGATTTGTTTGGAACAACATTGGTGACGCAATTTTCATCTATTGATACATCAGAACCACCCCGCCATTTTGGGCATTCATTCTTAGAAATGACGGGAGATGTGTTCTTTTGCATAACAGACACTCCATTTTCCGATGCACGAAACAGTGAGAGAATGCGGCGAGAACGAAGAAAATCTGGATAATTGAAATCATCGGGATTTTGAGGAGGAATCGGTTTAGAAAGGAGGCCAATCAATTCTATTCGGTCTCCTTTTCGCAAATGCGGCAATTGGGCATCAATAGAAACCGCAATTTGACCGGCGGCTGGAACCCAAAAAGCATCGTCTCGCAGTTCCGTCGTTCGCAAAGAGAAAGTTGTCCGATCTATTTGTGAAAAAAGGCGAGAATGATCGGGAGGAGGAGCTGGAACAATTTGTGGTGTCGTGTAAATCGTTCCTCGAATCGCAGCTGGTTTGGCAGCAAATTCCGCAAATCGTGCAATATCACTGTGAGAAAAAGTATTCCAATAAGAATGATGCCAAAATCCAAAAACAATGAAAGTGACCAAAAGAGTCGATGCGACAACGCAAACAGGCCGACTTTTTCCACCGACAAATACGATCAGTGCGACGACTAATCCGAACAACCAAAACCAAGAAGGAGGCAAGAAAAACCGATCTGTTCCGATTCCAAGTATTGCCGCGCAAAGAATCCATGAAAGCGGCTGATAAGAAGATCGGGGCGGGATTTCCGCATGAAATTGATTCAATTCATTCATAGAAATGATTGTACATTTCTGGTGCAAAATAACAAGTTACTTCTATTGCAATCGTTCTCTTATTGCCAGTCCGATAACAAGTTTTCTATTTTGCTGAAATTGACAAAATAGGAGCCGGAAAGGAGCGACCACAGGGAGCGTATTGACGGTTTTTGTTATCGAACCGTTTTCGCAAAACTAAACTTGTT
>JBOFGF010000142.1:0-5154 GCA_051649005.1 Thermoguttaceae bacterium
AACTGGAAACAATCAGATGAAAGTAAATCAGAATCGTCCAGATCAGTTTCTGCATCGGTTCCAGCACGTCCACCGAAACCGGTGACTGCATCGGAAGTGCGACATGCCATCGAAAGTCCAGATCAAGTCACCGCACAAGTCACGAAAGAACGACCAATCAGTCCAAATACAAATTTGGCATCACAAACCCATGCTTCTTCTGCTGCAACAAGACGAGCCGCATCAGAGGAGAGCGAATCTCGGACAGCAGAAAATGCGGAAGATTCCATTTTTGTGCGTCTGGAAGGAATGCGACGACAAGTTTTTGATCGTCCTGCTGATATATCCAGTCAAAAACGGCAAATTGGCACCGAATCGACGGCGGCCGCTCCGTCTCCTGAAACGGTGATAGGACCTTCGGTTTCTGCATCGCCGGCCAGTGTGCAATCGAATCAGGTCAGCGCGGCAAATAGCACACAGCAAGAACGCAGACCGCCGCCTCAAAATCAAATGGAAAGGTCAGATTCGATTATCTCAGAGGCCGACCAACAGAATAATCGGGTGAGAGAAAAGCGAATTATCGACGAAGAAATCCCTGTTCAAGTGGCACGTCGAAACACAGGGACACAAGTTGATGTTTCCGAGTCAGCATCCGTTCGACGTGAATCGATTTCGGCACTGGCATCTAGTTCATCGCCCAATAACAATCAAACCAAATTGCGCAGCAACTCTCCCGTGTCAGGAATTGATGTTCCGAAACGAATCGTCGATGCTTCCACGTCATCAGAGAATTTTAATCAAAATCGAGCAAATAATGGCCAAAAAGGAGGCATGTCGGCAATTCCTCAAACAAATTCGGTGGAAGTTGTTACGACTTCGGAGGCGGTTTCACATTCATTGACGAACAACGCAGATGGTTCAAAGGACGATGAATATCAGATCGCAAATCGCCGCATTTTACATTCAGAATCCAACTCGGAAAGAAATAGTGTCCATTCCGGCGATATTGGCACGTCCAATGGGAATGCAAGTGAAACAGTTGCTAATGAAAAAATTGTTCTCGTCTGTCCCCGACTTGAATTGGAAACATCTGGCCCGCCCAAAGTGGTCGTCGGACAGGAAGTTTTGTATCAAATCCGTGCCATAAATCGCGGAGCAAGCATCGCCGAACAGATCGTTTTTTCCATCGACATTCCTGCGTGGATCGATATTTTGCAGCCTGATACAAGTGGTGGGACAACTTCGATTATTCCAAAGGAAGGGGCAGATGGAGTGCGCGAGTTTATTTGGAAAATCAGTCGGCTCGATGGAAATGCAGAAGAAAAACTCGTCCTGCATCTTGTTCCAAAGGAACGAAAAACGGTCGATTTGCGAATCAAATATGATTTTTTCAAACCGAGTAGTATTGCCAAAATGGTCGTGCAGGAACCTGTTTTCGAGATGGCTCTCGAAGGCCCAGATGAGGTACTGTGGGGCACCAAAGTCGGCTACAAACTCCTCCTCAGAAATGTCGGAAACGGTGATGCCGAAAATGTGAAACTCGAACTGCTTCAAACAGGCTCCGACATGAAATCGTGTGAGCTTGCCGTCTTGAAAGCAGGCGAAGAACAGGTAATTGATGTCGATGTGTGGACAGGAAAGCAAGAATATATTGACATACACATTCAGGCGAGCGGTCAAAATGATCTGAGTGCGCAAGTTCTCAAACGAGTCATTGTAAATCGTCCGAATCTTGTCATGAGTATTGAATCGCCAGAAGTGCAGTTTGTCGGAAGTCATGCGGAATACATTCTGAAAGTACGAAACACAGGAACGGCGGCAGCAAACGATGTCGAGATGGTCGCTCTGATTCCACTGGGTGCTAAATACGTCACATGTTCTGGCGGCGGTTCTCTAATGCAGCAAAATCAATTGCAGTGGAAAATTGAATCAATTCCGGTCGGCGATGTTTTTATTGCATCGTTAGTCTGCGAACCACGCCGCGAAGGCACCTGTAAATTGGAAACGACTCTTAGTGACCGAAGTGGTATTCTCGCACAGTGCAGTGGAACGATGCAGGCCGAGGCAATTGTGGAGTTGAAACTCGATGTTGAAACACCAAAAGGACCAGTTGAAGTCGGAGCCGAATCAGTTTACTTGGTTCATCTCCAAAATCGCGGAACCAAAACGGCCGAAAATGTCGAAGTAACAGCAGCTTTCGGCATCGGTCTCGAACCATTTCATGTCGAGGGGGGAAATGCTTATATGAATGACGGACAAGTCGTGTTTGATTCCATTCCGACAATCAATGCCGGTGACACGATCATTTTGAAAGTCAAAACGAAGGCCGAACAACCAGGCAATCATCGTATTCGTACTGATGTTGTATGTTCGGCGATCAAAGTACATCTCGTAAATGAACAAACGACCTATTATTATCAGCGACAAAAAGGACGCACCGCCGTCGCTTCGAGTGAGACGACATTGGAACAGAGCGGTGAATCGGAGCCGCAAACATTTACTGCAAATCCGTCCGAGCCGCAAATGAAGTGAGTGTTTTAGAAATAATGAGCGTTTTAGAAATAAAAAAGATGAATGTGTTTTGCGTCCGTTCACGGAGATAGTTGTTTTTTCCACAAATTTCCATAAATACAGTTAAAATACGATTGGTGACCATTATTCAACTCCTCGCGGAGTTGTGTGTGTTTGTGGGCAATTCGTTTCTACCATTCTTGAACACATCCGGTGTTCAGGAGCGAATCCCGATGGGAACGGAAATTGGCAACATTTCATTGGCAATAATTATTATTGAAACAATAATACAGGGAGACCCGCCAAATACACCGCCGACTTGCGCCGGCGGCTCGCCAAATAAACCCGCCAAATACACCCGCCAAATACACCCGCCGACTAACGTCGGCGGCTCGCCAAACAAACTCGCCAAACGTGAACGCGAGTATTGCATCGTAAAAAATCTAAAACCGTGAACGGATTCAAGTTGTTTTTGACACAAATCTTTATTTTGATTGGAATGCCAAATGGCGCGCAGAGCAATTAAAACCATTTCACCAGATACAAATTTGGCATCAGTTCTTCTGGAACGAGACACGATTCCAGTGCCGTGGAACTCCGAATTGGTTTTCGGACACACATCTCCACTCGAACTCGAAATAGGTTCAGGAAAAGGACTTTTCATTCGTCGCGCCGCCGATCAATTTCCGAAACATGATTTCATTGGAATCGAAATTGGACAAAAATATGCGAGATTTTCGGCAGAAAGACTTCTCCATCGAAAAGAACACAATGCAGTAATGATTTGTGGCGATGCCGCTGAAATTTTAGACAAAGTTTTTCCATGCGATTTTCTCGAAGCAGTCCATGTTTATTTTCCAGACCCATGGTGGAAACGAGCGCATCGAAAACGCCGAATTCTTCGCACTGAAGTGCTGAAATTGATCGAATCACGACTGAGACCAGGAGGACATCTCCATTTTTGGACCGATGTCGAAGAGTATTTTAATTCGACGTTAAAATTATTGGCAGCAAACACCGCTCTTCTCGGGCCATTTGAAACACAAGAAAAAGAAGCCGAACACGAATTTGATTATCGCACTCATTTTGAACGCCGCACTCGATTGCATGGTGAAAAAGTGTTTCGTGCAGAGTTTCAAAAGGCAGTGTCTTCGTGATATTGGTATTGGATTAAACTGCAAAATACATTATAATTCGTGCGCCGGTTCCATCGAGTTCATTCCGCCGCCGCTTTTATTAACAACGATTTTGACAGTGAAATACGCAATTCTGATTCCAGATGGCTGTGCTGACCGACCAATTGAGGCACTTGGAAATCGCACTCCCATGCAAGTTGCCAAAACTCCGAACTTAGATTTTTTGGCGAAAAATGGCCGCCTCGGAACCAGTCGAAATGTTCCTGATGGTTTCTCGCCCGGCTCAGATGTTGCCACTCTCGGACTGCTCGGATATGACCCGCAAATTTATTATACAGGCCGAGCTCCGCTCGAAGCGGTCGCACAGGGAATCTCACTCGGCGAAAATGATTGGGCGATTCGATGCAATTTGGTCTGCGTCGAAAATGATGAAATGCAAAGTTTTACAGCAGGACATATTTCATCCGAAGAAGCCGCCGAAATTATTGAAACACTCAATAAAACAATTGGTCAATCCGATCCAATCACGTTTTATTCCGGTGTGAGTTATCGCAATTTGGCAATGTCATCAGGCGAATCACTTTTTGATCGATCAACGCAGACTTTTCCACCGCACGATTTCACTCAGCAGAATATCGAAAAGGCTTTGCCAAAAGGAACAGGTGCATCTTTTTTGTTACGAATAATGGAAGCAAGTCGGCGTATATTGAAAGATCATCCGATAAATCGGCGCAGAATGGAACGAGATCAACTTCCAGCCACACAAGTATGGCTCTGGGGACTCGGCAAAAAGCCACAACTTCCACTTTTTGCAGCAAAATATGCGGATATCCATAAACGCCCTAGTTTTCGAGGAGCAATGATTACTGCGGTCGATCTCCTTCGTGGCATCGCACTTCAAATCGGCTGGGACATCATTTCTGTGCCTGGAATAACTGGATACATCGACACTAATTATGCGGCAAAAGGAATATATGCAGCAAAAGCACTCGCGGAATACGACATCGTTTGCGTCCACGTCGAAGCAACAGACGAAGCTGGACATGAGGGAAATTTCGCTAAAAAAATTGCCGCTCTTGAAGATATCGATACTCATATTGTGCCTCCGATTTTAGACGCTCTGCGTTCGCATGGAGAATGGCAATTTCTAATTTCGCCAGATCATCCCACTCCCACCACTCTCAAAACTCACACATCAGACCCTGTTCCGTGGCTTTGGGCAGGAAGCAATATCGCCGCTTCAAATGAAAGTGCCGCGCACTATGACGAAGTTTCAGCTAAGAATGTCGCATCCAATTTTCAACAATGCTGCTTAGAAAAAGGATGCGGCATGATGAATTCGTTTCTGGCATTTCACCACTGAATCAAAGGTATTATGCAAGAAGCTATAAATAAGGCTTTCGCCAGAAAATAAAATACCCAAATACAAAAACATTTCGTGCGATTTTCGCGTCGATGTTCGTGAATTTCGTGGTTAAAATAAGATTTTTCTCTCACAGAGGCGCAGAGGACACGGAGGATTTGTCGT
>JBOFGF010000143.1:0-7556 GCA_051649005.1 Thermoguttaceae bacterium
CCCATTCAACTGGAGAGCATCATTTAAGTAACACTTTCCCTGTGCGAGTGCAATGCGATATTTCGACGGGAAATTACCTCGGGCAATTCCATTATAACGAATCCGTGATTCGAGTTCGACCGGCCCCAAAACCGAAGGAATTGGATGCTCCGTTTGAACAAGCGGAGAAGGCGAAACAGCGACCCCTTTTTTGGCAGTTTTTGTCATGCCATCTTTTCTCACCGAAAGAATTACCGAATAATAACCGGGAATTTCATAAGTGTGAATCACCTCTTTTTCCATTTGCGGCGGAATTTCATTGCCGTCGCCCAAAATGAACGCAAAGTCACTTCCATTCGATTCGGAGGCATCCGCCAAAACAGTCAGAGGCGCATATCCACTGGAAGGATACATATTGAGAATTGCACGGAGTTCCGATGGATCGAGTACACGAACCTGCGCCGTCGTGCCATCTGGAACATTTTGTTCGTTTGTAACAACAAAAGTGATCGTATAATTGCCAGGAACATTATAAATATGTGTCGCTGATTCGACCCAGTTGGCAAAAAATTCGATCACGCCGTCTCCCCAATTGATTTCGCGTGAATCGGCAGTTGAACCGGTGAAAATCGCCTCAACAGAAAGTGGCGAATCTCCGAAACTTGGTGAAATCGAAAGCATCGCTCTCGGTGGTGGAAGCGGCGGCAAAACATAAATTGTCATCCACGCATTTGCGGAGGTGTTTTCATCACTTGTTGCCGTGACTTGCAGAACCATTCTTCCCTCAGAATAATAAGTATGCGTGGCATTTGGCGTATTTGTGGTGTATGTCTGCGAGCCATCTCCCCAGTCAAATGTATATGTTTGGGCGTGTTTTGCGGTTACTATCGCATTAACCGTTAATGGGCGAGGGCCGCGATCATTAGTAAGATCAACAGATACTTCGACCCATTTGGGGCGTACTTCAATGGTGCCCGCGAAACATTTTTTGGATTGCCCAAATGGGTCCGACGCAGTGACATAAACTGTATATTCGCCAACTTCATCATAAGTATACTCCACAAACGTATCAGTTGTCGGGCCGATTGTGTATCCATCGCCAAGATCATAAATAAAGCGAAGATCGTCTCCATATGGATAACGAGCTTCCACTCGGATTTTTGCCGGAACGTGTTTATATTTTTCTTCCCAAATCCGTTCCCAATCAACATTAATGTAGTAGGCATACGGACTTAGGTCGATTGGATCGATCAGACTTTGAAATTTCAAATAATACGGATAGCCGTATGTTTCAGATTGAGCGAAGCAAGGTATGATAGTAATCTGATATTCTGCATGGTTCCTGTAAGAGTGTTCGGCAGTAATGCTTTTCATGGGACCCGTCCTGGTGCCATCCCCCCAGTCGTATATGAAATGAGTAGCACTATGCTCTCCTCGCACGTCGACCTGAATTGTGGCCGGTGTATAAGCACAGTTGTGTCCTTGAGACTGAGGAGTGGGTTTTCTCGATGAGAGGATTGTCATTCCCGCCCATCCGAGCGTGGGATTAGATTCGCAAATGGGAATGGTGGATGACACGACGTGTTTTTTGCCATCATTCGTCGATGCAGTTAATGTAAGTTTAACTCCATCATAATAATCGTCGAGTGGGCGTGTATAAGAATGATACAATTTTGTCGCAGTATTCGTTTCAGAAAAAGAACCATCATTCCAATCCATGCGAAAAGAATCGCCAATCGAACCTTCAATCGAGATAGCATTTTTATTATTTAGTAAAAAATAAGGCAATTTTTGGATTACAGCGAGGACATCACAATCGAAGAAATCGGTTTGAATCGTCGCAGGATTGATGAAACCGAGATTGTTCAATCCACCTTGACGAACGGAGAGAAGACCACAAGGAGACGTGATTGGCATGGTGTGCGACGGAAAAATGGAAAATGGAAAATGGAAAATGGAAAATGGAAAATGGAGAAATACGAAAGCTGTGATAAAAGAGAACTCTGTAATTTTTGCACGAAAAAGGAGAGAGTGGAAAAATGCGTGGTGCTGCGCATACGAGGGAGTCCCAGAATCCTCAGTTTCCACTCTCCCAAAGATTTACCAAGATTTAAGTATATTCCGCACCGTCATAAAACGATACTTTTGTTAGTGTCATTTTTTTAGAAATTTGCTTTGTTTTGCGAAACAACCACTTTCTACGAAAGCGGGATAAACAGCTACGAAAGCGGGCTAAACAGCTACGAAAGCTATATTATTCGGTGTCACTGACGGGCGAACCAAACGACTGTTGTTCGGCGCGGAGATGTGCTGAAAGATGAAGATCATTTCGATATTGTTCACCGAATTGAGGAATAGTGGCGGCAAAAGCGGTTTGCATCAATTCGACACCGTAATTCGACTGAAGATATGTCAGAATACTGAAAAATTGTTCAGCAGAAAATTCGTTCGGGGTTTGAATTGCGAGAATAGTGAGAAATCCACCGGCGGGTAAATCACTTATTGTACAATATCGAGTTCCGAAACGATTTTGGTACTCGACTGGTGATATTTCTGAATCGACAGAAAGCAGAGATGCGGCGGGGACATTTGGATTTATCGGCATTTGAAAAGCTCCTGCAAGTATTGTAACAAAAACGTGTCGCATGTTTTGGACACATAAATCGTTCACGCGGGAAACAGATTACCGAAAATGCTCAGAACTGGCAATAGAAAAAAAGAGCCACCGAGTTGGTCGGCGGCTGAAAAAATAGTAGAAATTGACATCTGGTCTGCGACTTATGCAGAAAACGGAGACAAAATAATGCTTTTGATCACGGTAATTTTGTTCATCCACCCGCCGATTGACATCGGCGGCTCGCCTGAAAAATCCTGAAAAACCCGCCGATTGACATCGGCGGCTCGCCAAACGAAACAACAGCTTTCTGCGAAAGCTGGCTAAACAGAAAGCTGGCAAACATCCAATTTTGTGCCGGAACAATATCAATGAGCTGGTGCCAAACAACCGAGCAGTCGTTGGACGGCGTATAACAATTGTTCAAAACGGATCGGCTTGTTCAAAAGCATGTCGGCTTTGATCCAAGATCGCTCGGATGCTGATTCCATTGAAAATTCGATGTCCATATCACTGGCAGCACTGCTGAGCAAAATGACTGGCATTTCAGGAAAATCCCGTTTGAGTCGATAACAAAGCGTGAATCCCGAATCCGAATGCTCCAACATGAGATTAGTGATCACCAAGTCGAATTTTTTCTTTGCTGTCAACTCCGCAGCTTGTTTTGCATTATCAGCCTCGGTCACAGCAAATCCGGCCAAAACAAGAGACCGTTTCATATTTTGTCGCACATCGGGAGCTTCTTCAACTAAAAGAATTTGATAAGACATTTTGATTTCAATCGAAATAAAGGTGAAAACTCAAAACTGAATCACGTCTAAAAATGGGAAAAACGCCAATTCTCAACTGCAACTCACAGATGGGATCATTTTACAACAAAATGATTCTGTTTGAAAGTATCTCCATGAAATTCTTTCTTTTCATGGAATTTGGGAGTCCATGTGTCCGCAGATTTTTTGAGATTTCCATTCCGAAACAATCACAGTTTCGGAGTAATTACAATTTCGGTTCGATTATTTCTTGCGCGGCCTTCTGGAGTGCCATTTTCCTCGACTGGTCGCCGCGATCCATGACCACTTGTGGAGATTTGCGCGGGATTCCATCGCAAAGAATTGACCATGTATTGCATCACGACAGTCGCTTTGTTTGCCGACAATTCCTGTTTTTGCGTTTTGTTTGTCGGGTCTATTTCTATATTGTCCGTGTGCCCTTCAATTTCTAAAATGGCATCGGGATAATTTGCTCGAATTTCGGCGGTGACTTTTCGCATTGCTTCTTCGCCTGCTGGACTGATTTGCCAGAGTCCTGGAATAAAAAGGAGTTTGTCGGTTATTTCAACTCTTATCTGCTTATCATTTGCCGAGACAGAAACACCTGGAATACTTACTGCTGGGGGAGTGAGCGGTCGATTCGTTGGAATTATTTCAGTTGCGACTGCTGGCACTGGATTAGAAGCGGAATTTGATTTCGCGTCTATTGCTGATTTCGCGTCTGTTGCTGGATTCAAATTAACAGGATTCAGACTTGCCGCAAATGGGTCAATTGACGGCGTGCGATCCTGGGTCAATGTCGGCGACTTTTCGGATGGTTTATCCAAAACAGGATTCGGCGAAGCACCAATTGTATCGAATACAGGATCAATTATTGGTTTGTTTCGCGTTTCCGATATTGTGTCACTATTCACAGGATTCGGAGTGACCTGTGCTGTTGAAACATCAGGAACAGCCACAGGAAGGTTCGGCGAACTCGGTGCGGATTCGGGACTTTTTGTCGGTTTTGAGGCGGGGGCCGGTTTTGGAGATGTCGCTTTTTGTAATTCGGTCACACGATTTTCACTGGCAAGAAGTGCTTTTTCGAGATCGACCACTTTTTGAGCAAGTTGATCTATTTTTGAAGAGAGCCTATTTTCCGACTCCGTCGGGGGGGATGTGACGGAGCCGGAAAAAATTGGCATCTGATTTGCGCCGGATTGATTTTCAGGAAGCTGAATTGCAGAAAATGGATTTGATTGGTTCGCAGGATTTGCAATACTGACTGGCGTGGTACTTTCTGCAATTAGCGGGCGAGACATGATCGGTCGGAAAGCATCATAAGTGGCCGGATCGGCATTGCTGGCACCATAATTCGGAATGGAAGCGACGGCTGTCTGCGTCGATGTCGTATTAGCAGAAGCAGAAGTAGTATAAGTCGGCGGCATATATCCGGGAGTCGAACTATTTCCCGGCGCACTTCCAAGAATTATGGACGGCGGTTGATTCGATGCCGATGTTTCCGGTGAAAAAAGCGGGGCCGGAGCAGGAGCAAGAGTTGAAACACTGCTGCTCGCACCACGTCCAGCACCGATATTTTGACACAGTTTACACCCGAGCAAGCTGGACAAACCGAGTGCCAAAAGACACATCGGAAAGGCCACAAAGCGACCGGCGAAAAAGGCCGGTTTCGTTCTGATTGACTCGATGAAAAGTGACATGATATCAACGCAATAGAAAGCAAAAAATTTGTGCTTGTCTTGTTTGACCAAATCTAACACCGGAATAATATACACTCCACTTTTGCTTTTTGTTCTAAAAAATTGATTATTTTTTGTTAAATTGCGATAAATTCGATCTGTTTGTGCAGATTATAACGACAATACAACACGAAAAAGCAACAACAGAGCAACAGAGGTGTTATGAGATATGTCCGGTCGCAAATAACAGGATATTTACATTTCCCTGTTTTTCTATTTCAGATTAACAGAAAGATTTGCAATGAAATCGGCGAATTGTGAGACTTCGACGACTTCAAAATGGAGAGATCCGACATCGCAGGTGTCTCCGACTCGCGGAAATCGCTCTAATTTTTCACGAATGATTCCCCCGACAGTAACACACGAAAAATCATCGAATGAAGTTGCAAACTTTTTTTGGAGTCGTCGTAAACTTGTCAGTCCATTCACCTGCCACAAATTGACACCGAGTCGTTTTAATTCAATGCGGTCAGTTAGACGATGACTCCTGCCTTGTTCTCGAGTGAAAATGGTTTCAACAATATCATCCCGCGTCAAAATTCCGATTGTTCCACCAAATTCATTTAGCACGACGGCGACATCACGATTTTCTCTTTGTAGTTGGTCAAAAACTTCGGCCACACTTGCAGACCATGGGACATAAATAATTTGCCGGAATTGATTTTCCCAGTTTTGCATTGATTTTGCGGAAAGCCGAGTGAGTGGAACAGCGGCAACAATTTCATCCGAATTAGGTTCTGTCAAGAGGCAGAATCCACTTCGCGGCAAACGTCCTCGGAGCGATTCCATGACCTGCTCGAAAGTAATTGGCAGTTGAAACAGGCGAATGAGCGCGCGCGGTCTCATCAATTCTTCGGCACATAATTCGGAGAGGCGGACGATGTTGTGCAAAACACGCTGTTCACGTTTCAACAGAGCAGTGTCTTGATGTGACATTTCGACAGCACGTTCTAAGTCACCGACTCGCAAGTCGCTTTCAGGCTGGAACTTCGGCCAAAAAAGTCGCCGAGATAAAACATTGACCCGTTCGAGAATTGGCAGAGCCGGACGGAGTAGCTGCACAATAAGAGTCAGTGGAAGTGCAAAAAGGCGTGATAAAAGTTGTGGTGCGCGGACACCAAGATTTTTTGGTATTAACTCGCAAAACAAGAGAACACAAAAAAGTGTCGCAAAAATCGTTAAAGTCGCCAAATCAGACCGCCCCTCTTTTTGAAGGCGAAATGCGACAGTGGAAGAAAGCGTGAAAGTTAGGAGATTGACAATTAAATTTCCAAGAAGTATAGAATTTAGGAGCTGCTGCGATTGTGAGGCGAGATGCTCGGCCATTTTTCCGAGTCGTCCCATTTCTGGCAAACTTTTCCGATCTGCTTTGCTCATCGAAAAATAGGCGGCCTCACTCGACGAAAAAAATGCCGAGCAGCACATGAGAAAGCCAATACTTACAAAGGAAAAAATGTAAAAATGAGCCATTATTAAGCAGGGGAAAGCCCGATATTGATTGGGGATATCTGGGGACTTTGTGAGCACACGCCGTCCCCGGCTCTTTGTCAATCAAACGCCGTCAATCACAGACCGTCTTGGATAGTTATTCCCACTCAATTGTTGCAGGTGGTTTCGAGCTGATGTCATAAACAACGCGATTGATACCAGCAACTTCATTTATGATTCTGGTGGACATTGTGCGCAGTACAGAATCAGGAAGAGCGAACCAGTCTGCTGTCATAAAATCTTCGGTTTTCACACAGCGAATGGCAAGTGCATCATCATAAGTGCGGCAATCTCCCATGACACCGACACTTTTGACCGGCAAAAGAACGGCAAAAGCCTGTGAAATTTCGCGGTCCAGTCCAGCGGCGGAAAGTTCTTCGCGGACAATTGCATCAGCTTCTCGGAGTCTGGCCAGTTTTTCTCGGGTGACTTCTCCGAGACAGCGAACAGCGAGTCCAGGCCCCGGAAATGGCTGTCTCCACACAAAATGTTCTGGAAGTCCGAGTTCGAGTCCGAGTTGCCGGACTTCATCTTTGAAAAGTTCTCGAAGAGGTTCGACAAGAGCAAACCCGAGTTTTTCAGGAAGGCCTCCGACATTGTGATGTAATTTAATTGTGGCGGGCGGTGCATTCACTCCGGCAGTCAAACTCGCACCGCTCTCGATGACATCGGGATAAATTGTTCCTTGTGCGAGAAACTTTGCATCTCCAAATTCTTTTGCGGCTTCGGCAAAAACATCAATGAAATAGTGCCCAATTCGGCGTCGTTTTTCTTGTGGTTCCTCGATTCCTGCCAGTCGAGAAAGAAATCCCTCGGAGGCATCAATCATTTTGAGTTCACAATCGAAATGTCCCGAAAAAGCCTGCATGACACCGGCGATTTCATCTTTTCGCATCAAACCAGTATCGACCAAAATACATTTGAGCTGTTTTCCGATTGCTTTTGCGAGAATGGCCGCGACAACAG
>JBOFGF010000144.1:0-13917 GCA_051649005.1 Thermoguttaceae bacterium
GAATTTTGGCGTAAAAAGTTGGTACAATGCCGGTGCTCACGCACCGGCTCGATAAACAAAACCCACCGACGTAAGTCGGCGAATTTACTGCTGTATTTATAAAAAAACGTCAGCGAAACGTCTGCGAATGAAGTTAGTAAAACCCAAAAAGGAAAAATTTTTTCATAATTTTTCCTAAGACTCTTTTCTCCCCTGCCAAACTGGTGTAAAATGAGTGGAACGCCCCCGAATGTCACTTGTGGTCGCCGTCAGTCTAGTTAAATGTGTAGAAAAAGAAAGGAAAGTCCTGTGAGTAATTGCTGCAAAACATCGCCGTTCCAAATTAGTCTGTGTGCTGTCATCTTCATTGTGGTCCTTCGACTTGCAATCGGATGGCACTTTTTCTATGAGGGGATTCACAAATTCGAGCCGTCTGCCGATTTTTCTGCAAAAGGCTTTCTCGGAATGGCCAAAGGACCCGCCGCAGGACTTTTTTATTCGCTCCTTCCCGATCTCGATGCGGTGCAAAGACTCGAAATTCAGTCGGTGACCGATGGTGATGCCAAAGAATACAAAACCTTTGTCGCTTATGAAAAAGCATGGAAAGAGTACTTGACAAAATTTATTGAACAACATGGACTCACTGCCGCCGACAAATCGGAATTGAAAGCAGAAACAGAGGCCATTTACGACCGATATTTGAGGTCACTGCGCGAAGGAGCCACCGAAATCGAATCGTCTGTCGATGCTTATAAAGCAAGTATGGAACGATTCAACACAACAAAAGCCACAACTGCTAATAGTACTCCATTTGAACAAAAGCGTCGATGGGATGCCATGATGGATTATCGTCGTGAATCTGATGGATGGATCAAACTCCTCGAATCGCTCAGTGCAGGATTTCAGTCCGATCTGGCGAGGGCAATTTCCCCTGATTTGGCGGGAGATGCGGGACACATTGTGACCGATCCTGAAAAGGCGTGGATTCCAAATCCGTGTGTGAAAAAGCAGATGTGCCTGCTCGATTTGTCGGTGATGTATGGACTTTCTGCTATTGGAATTTGCATGATGCTCGGATTCTGCAATCGACTCGCATGTCTCGGCGGCGCAGCTTTCTTGCTGAATGTGATTCTGACAACTTGGCCGATTCCTGGTGTACATCCTGCTCTCCCAACTGCCGTCGGAAACTTTCTATTTGTCAGTAAAGATGCCGTCGAATTGGTCGCTTTGTTGATGCTTGCTTCAATGCCAGCAGGACGATGGGGAGGTCTTGATTATTTTCTGTGGAACTGTTTCGGCGGGAAAAAACTTGCCAACAAGGTCGGACTCGGCGATGATTGAATTTTGCCGAAGTCGATCTTTTTACTGTTTTTTTCAGGTTCTTCGCTCTGAATATGTATAACATCCACGAATTGTCGGGACTCGATTCACATTTGGGTTCAATTCGGATTCCTCCGAATATCGATGTTCCATTGACACCGCGCGTGCGACACTTGATTGACACGGAAGCATTTCGACGACTTGCAAGTATTACACAAGTCGGACTCGTTTCTCTCGTTTATCCAGCGGCAAGACACACGCGGTTTGAACACTCGCTCGGCGTTTATCGACTTTCGCTCCTGTTTTTGAAGCGATTGATGCAAGATGAACGTTTCAGTGCCATTGTTTCAAAGCATGATGCCGAGGTACTTATTGCCACTGCCATTCTGCACGATATTGGACACTGGCCTTTTTGCCATCTAATTGAAGATATTCGATTAGATGGTCTCCCTGATCACGAATCACTCGCCTCCGATTTTATCAGACAAGGTGAAATCGCGGATTTACTCGATCAAGAGTGGGGAATCGCACCCGATGAAATCATTCGTCTTTTGAATGGAGATTTTACGAAGAACGAACAAGTCGGATGTCTTTTGTCGAGCATTCTTTCTGGGCCGATAGATATTGACAAAATGGACTATTTATTTCGAGATAGTCTTCATGCAGGCGTTCCTTATGGACGCAATTTGGATCAAAGTCGGTTGATCGGAAGTCTTTGTCTAAATGAATGTGGCGACGGACTGGCTATTTCTGAAAAAGGTAAAACAGCGACTGAACTCATGATTTTTGCGAGATATATTATGTTCAGTGAAGTCTATTGGCATCATGCTGTGCGAGCGGCGACTGCGATGCTTCAACGACTCGTTTTTGAGTTGCATCGCGCTGGTCAACTCGATTTTGCGTGGCTATTCCACACCACTGAATCGGACGCAATTGCTTATTTTTGTGCGATGGGAAAATCCACCACCGACCGAATCATGCCTCTCTGGTCGGGAGTAAATTCAGATCAAAAGATGAATCCACAAATATCACAACTGGCATCGGGACTATTTGGAACCAAAAGAGTTCTTTATAAACGAGTCGCCCAGTTCAGTATTTTAGAACATCCATCTATTTATCGACTTTTGGCAGGAAAACCATACAAACAAATCACCGAAGTTGCCGACAAACTAACAGACTTGTTGTTACAATCAACTCCGCAAAACAAACGACAATGTATTCCGCCAATTCCAATTTTAATCGATGCTCCGCCTGTCGATAAGGAAATCGAAATGCAGATTCCAATCTGGTATTCCAGAGCGAAAAAGTATCGAAAACTCGAAGACGTTTCACCTGTCGTTCGTGCAATGGCAAATGAACAGTTTGACGATTATAGCAAACGTGTTCGTGTATTTGCGCATCCCATTGTTGTAGACCTGCTCCACAACATTCACGATTTGCATGAACAAATAGAAAAAGTCTGTAATACAGTAAACCGCACAAAATTGGATGTTTGACCAGCTTTCGCAGAAAGCTGGTGTTTCTATGTTCCTAAATTCAGAGAGAGCCACTCCAGATTCGCATGTCGCTGAAAAGACGACTCACCGATTCGTGGCAATGTATTCGCCGAATAGCCTCTCCGAGAAGTGGTGCGACTCCAAGTATTTTAACATTCGGCAAAACATTGGAATCGAGTGGAATTGTATCCGTCAAAGCCACTGCTTCGACCGGCACACCACGAATATTTTCAATAGCTGAACCACATAAAATGCCGTGCGTTGCTCCGAGATAGATTTTGGCGGCTCCCAGTTTATTGACCAAATTTGCCGCACCACAAATCGAACCGGCCGTGCTGATCATGTCATCCAAAATAATGGCAACTTTTCCTTCAATAGGACCGCCAATTAAATTCGCCTGTTCAACACGATTCCCAAAACGACGTTTATCAATGATGGCCAGTGATCCTCCGAGCGATTTGACATGTGTGGCAACACGTTTGATGCTCCCTTCGTCTGGACTGACAATGACCATGTTTTCCGGCGAAATTCCAAGTCCACGCACAAAATTATCGATCACCGGAGCGGCTGTCAAATGATCGACTGGTATGTCGAAAAATCCTTGTATCTGAGCTGCGTGCAAATCGAGCGTCAAAATTCGGTCGGCTCCCGCACGAGTCAATAAGTTTGCGACGAGCTTCGCAGTGATTGGAACACGACCTTCATCTTTTCGATCTTGTCTGGCATATCCAAAATAAGGAAGAACCGCAGTAACACGATCTGCACTGGCACGTTTAAAACTTTCAATTAAAATGAGAAGTTCCATCAAATTTTCGTTGACGGGCGGACATGTTGGCTGAACGATGAAAACATCTTCCCCACGAACATCTTGCTCGATTTTCACTTGGGTTTCGCCGTCTGGAAAGCTGCTAATGGCAATATGTCCAGCAGGAACTCCCAAATAGTCGCAAATTCGTTTAGTTAGTGCGGGATGTGCGCGTCCCGAAAAAATCTTCATGTCGTTCATGGAAGGGAGTCAGTTGTTAGTTGTGACCGCTTTCTTAGAAAACGGCAGTAGTGATAAATGATTAGAAAATAGAATATTTGGGAATACTCGCCACTGATTGCTACTTGTCATTAACAGCTTGCCACACTCCTTCAAAAATGGAAAATGGCTGATTTTCTTGCTGCGACTGAATTGTACACTTCGACCGCTTCTGTCTGCGAGAGAATTCGATAATCTATTCCACGTCTATAAAGGAACTCGTGGCATTTTTTTGATAGTACATTTTCGTTATTCGGAGCAGATGTCGCAAACAGAATAAGATCGACTCCTTCATTGGCAATGACCTGCAAATCACGAAGGCGAAAACGATCAGGATTTTTTTTGTCCAGATGCGTTCGCGGCTGAATTTGTCCACTTGGTAATATGTAAAAATCAGTCGAATATGGATCATCTGCAATATGGACGACACTATTTGTCATCATTCGCAGATTCGGATATTTAGGCAAATTCTGCCGTGATTGTCTGAGAGGATTTGCCCCATTCATGCTTCGCACAAGAGCCACTCCTCCCATAACAACCGCATTATCACCAAGTGACGAGACGAGGATTCGTCTAGTTGTTTCGGCCACTGGTAGTTTATCACTGGTAATCACCGAGTCGATGATCGGCATCATAAATTGTTGACAGGCTTCAATTACGCCGCCGCCCAGAATAATGACTTCTGGATCGAGCATGTGTCGCACGGTCAAACAGGCATATCCAATGATTTGCGCAGAATACTGCATAATAGCCGTGACAACTTTGTCGTTTGCTTTGAGTGCTTTTGCTATTGCACCACTTTTTATCACACTCAAATTGGCATCGCACAATTCGGTGATACATGATTTGGCACCAGATTTGACTGCTTCGCGGATAAATCGCTCAATTGCCGTTCGACTTGCATACGACTCAAAACATCCAAGATTGCCGCACCCGCATTTGAAAAAGTCAGGCGGTTCCTTTCCACTCTTCTCATTTTTCTTTAATCCGAGTGAGAGCCGCCAGTTTTCGACTGGGGTTTTTGCGACAATGTGTCCGATTTCAGCCGCTCCCTGTGCGGCCCCACTCCAAACTCGTCTGTCGAGTACAATTCCAGCACCTATTCCTGTTCCGACGAAAATACCGACAGCAGAATCGACATTTCTTGCACTTCCGAGCCAACATTCGCCAAGTGTTCCCAAATTGCCATCATTTCCTACTGCAACTGGAACATTTAGACGGTCTTTCATCCGACAACCAAGATCGAATCCTGAGAGATTCATATTGGGAGTCACAACAACAAAGCCGGTTTCTTGTAGAACAACACCAGGAACAGCTATTCCGACACCAGAAATATGTTTCAGCCCCAAACTTTGATTTGCCAAAAGTTCCAAAATTGCCTCTTCGATGACACTTTGCGTCATTTCTGGCGCGACATTTCTGGGCGTTTCGCGGCGGATTCCTCCGATAATCTTGCCAGAAGACGTAATTAATGTCGCTTGGATTTTCGTGCCTCCAACATCAACTCCGATATATCGCTTTTCAGAAGAACTTGTTTGTGACATCGCTTGTAAAATAAAAATAGGCTGAAAACTTCCCGGCTCGCAGCTGTGTTGTTTTGCAGTGTTATTCGGAATCGAAAGAGTCCCGAACTGGTTATTATAACTCTTAGAATGTTGAATGTCGAGCAGGGGCTTTATTCATAAACTTTTTATTTTTTATTTTTCGGTTGACTTTTTCAATAATGTGAATACAATTTGCGTCGTGTTGTAATCTGAGACGTGCTGCAATTTGAGACGTGCTGCAATTTGAGACGTGTTTGGTCATGTTTTCGCAAAAGAGCGGTTGTTCATACAGCGCAGCTGCATTTCCTCGGCGGGCCGTCGGCGTAAGTCAGCATTTTTCTGCGGCGGATTATTGGTTATTTTATCAGGATTTTCTCAGGACATTCAGAAAAATTGAAAAACTGTTCTTTTCTCAAAACGGAAAAATTGTTAGAGTTCGCAAACGATTGACAATCAATCGAGTAACTCATTTCGTTTCACCGTTTTTTTTGAGGAAAGTGGGGCATGAAAAAACTCCATTCTGTAAATTCTGATGTTCACCCAACAAAGGTGCTGGCAACTGCCTCCGCCGCTTTGATGGGCAAATCATCGCCAGTATTATCATCTCAAAAGCCGAAGCATATTTCCGATGTCATCTTAGAAGATGACATCTCGGCTTCTAAGCAAGATACGATTGGTCAGGATGACACCGACGAGTTGTGGCTTATTTTCAAGCAAACTCCGACAGATCAGCTGCGAAATCGACTCGTCGAACGATATATGCCGATTGTCAGAAGCCGCGCAGAACGTGTTTGGTCTCGACTTCCAGAAGGTGTCGAACTCGATGATATTATTTCGGCTGGTACTTTCGGACTGATTGATGCGATTTCAGCTTTTGATCCCAGTCGTGGGATTAGATTTGAAGCATATTGTTTGCCGCGAGTGCAGGGTGCAATGGTTGATGAGCTTCGTTCAATGGACTGGGTTCCACGAATGGTGCGTTCAAAATCGACCAAATTGAATGAGACGTATAAATTTTTGGAAGCCAAATTGGGACGAAAGCCGAGCGACCAAGATGTTGCTGATTATCTCGGCATTCCAGGCGAAGAATTGCATCAGTTATTTGCCGAAACGCAGCGAGTCCATCTCAGCAGTCTCGACAAAACGTGGTCTGAAAACGATGGGTCCCGCGATGTTCGAGAAATCGATATTTTGGCAGACAAACGCAGTGAAGACCCGACAGAAAGATTGGCCAAAGTTGATCTGATTCGTTCGTTTACAAAAGGGCTTTCCAAAACAGAACGTCTAATCATTATTTTGTACTACTACGAGGAAATGACTATGCGAGAAATCGGGGCAACTCTTGAAATATCGGAAAGTCGTGTCAGCCAAATGCACAGTGCAATAGTTGAACGAATTAAAAAAATGCACCATGCGTCAATGTGAGAATGGCGAAATATCAATCCGAGATAATTTCCGTTCCAACTCCGTGACTGGTGAAAATTTCGAGTAAAAGTGCGTGTCTGAGACATCCATTTATGATGTGAATTTTATCGACACCACGTTCTAGTGTCTCCAAACAGGCCTCAATTTTGGGGATCATTCCTCCGACAATACATCCCGAAGCAAGCATTTCTCTCGCCTTTTCGGCTGTAATGGAATCAATCATCGAATCGGGGTCATTCGGATCAGTTCTGACCCCATTTACTTCACTGACATAAACGAGTTTGTCCGCATGTAGTTCCTTTGCCACAGCAGTGGCGGCGGTGTCCGCATTAACATTCAGAGCTTGTCCGGTTCCATTGTCCCAGATCGAAACAGATGGAATTACTGGAACAATTGATGCGTCGCACAATCTGCGAATTGGTTCGACATTGACACGAGTCACTGTTCCGACAAATCCGAGATCAATCGAGGCACCGTGTTCATCGTGCAAAGCTAATTTATCGCCGAACAAGACATTCGAGTCGAAGCAAGGACTCAGCGACTCGGCCTGACCACCCAGAAAATTGATCTGATTAACCAAGTCAGCATTTATTTCCGCACCGAGGACATTTTTAACGATTTCCAAAGATGCCGCATCTGTATAACGCCGCCCCTGCACAAATCGTGGCTCCAAACCGGCTTTTGTCATGGCCTGACTGATCGCTGCGCCGCCGCCATGAACGAGCACCGGCTTCATTCCAACAGACTCCATGAAAACGATGTCCAAAAGAAGATGAAGCATCGCTCCTTCATTCTCCATCAGACTGCCACCAATTTTAATGACGGTTGTTTTGCCGCGGTGCTCTCGAATCCATTTCATGGCTTCGATTAGGACATCGGCCTTTTGCATCGCAGAATTCATCATCGAAGTAAAAATTAGTGGCAAGTTGTGAGCTGCAAATTACGAATCGGGGACGTGAATACCCTTTTTTCACATTTCCAGCAATTGTCAGTCAAAATTGTCCGTTTTGTTTTTAATCGTTTTCCAAAATGTGTATTTTTCCGATTATTATCAGTCGGTGATGTACGGCAAAAGGGCCATGAATCTGGCTCGTTTGATCGCGGCGGCGACTGCGTGCTGACTGGCGGCGGAGCAACCATTTTTTCGACGGCTGATAATTTTGCCTTGTCGTGATGTCAACTTTTTGAGCAATTCGATGTCTTTGTAATCGACGAACATTGGACGTGGTTTCGCACCATCAACCATCAATGGGTCTTTTTTCTGGACACGGGTCTTCGCTTTTGTGCGTTTACGCTGTTTGAACTTTGATTTTTTGGAAAATCTGGCCATGTTACTCCCTATTTAATTGGACGTGAATTTGAACGATTAGCACGATTGGATGCGAACAACTTGATCAAAAATAATAATACAAAAAATAATACAATAGTATACAAAGTATACAGAGCCGATTAGTTTACATCTTTTTCGCCGCTTTTCAAGGTACATTGGCGACAAAATTCGAGATTTTTTTCTTTTTTAGCAAAATTCGGACAAAAAACAGCCAATTTTTCCAATTATTTCACATAATAATAGGATTGAATCCCTTTTCCACTGACAAAAATCGTGTATATTTTATTAATGTTTAGTTCGGTTTCGCGGAAACCAGATGCAGGTTTTTTGTACTTTTGACACGTTGACCACACATGATCGACAAAAATACGACCGGAGAAGTTTGGGTTTACGCCGAAGTCCAAGATGGGACGATTCAAGATGTTTCGTTGGAACTTTGTGGCAAAGCACGACAATTGGCAGATAAATTGGGCGTTTCAGTTGGAGCTGTTCTCCTCGGAGAAAATGTGGCAGGACTGGCATCGTCTCTCATCGAATATGGAGCCGACAAAGTTTATCTTGTCGAAGATAAATCACTGGAATTCTTTCGCACAGACCCATTCGCTCATGTTTTGGTCGAACTGATTAAAAAATATGCTCCGCAAATCGTGTTATATGGGGCAACTAACTTGGGACGAGATCTCGCTCCTCGAATAGCTTCAACGACACGAAGTGGAATGACTGCCGACTGCACTGATCTCGAAATTGCAGATGTCACTGAAAAAAGCGGGACCGTTCATCCGAATCTGCTCCTCCAAATCCGCCCCGCCTTCGGAGGAAACATCGTCGCAACTATTGTCAATTACGATCAGTGGCCTCAAATGGCAACTGTCCGAGAAGGTGTCATGCCGCTCCATCAGCCGAACAAATCACGAAAAGGAGAAGTCGTTCGTGAATCAGTTCCACTCACTGACCAAGCTCTTTTTGCGGTCGAAGTGCTCAAAAGAGAAGTCGAAAAACGGAAACTGAACTTGAAAGGTTCTCGTATTATTGTCGCAGGAGGTGCTGGTGTCGGGAGCAGAGACAATTTTGACCTCATTTATGAACTCGCAGGGGCTTTTGGTGGCGCAGTCGGAGCAAGCCGCGCTGCTGTTGACAGTGGTTTCATCGGACATGAACATCAGATCGGGCAAACGGGAACGACTGTCAGACCTGCTTTGTATATTGCCTGTGGAATCAGTGGCGCGATTCAGCATCGGGCCGGAATGGACGAATCCGCAAAAATCATTGCCATAAATACTGATAAAGACGCTCCAATTTTTTCCATCGCTCATTATGGAATAGTCGGCGACATCAAACAAGTTGTTCCGATGATTATCAAAGCATTCAAAGAACGGACATAAAACTTTTGTGCTGAATTCATGGATGATTTGGTTTTGTGCCCCTCCTTTCAAAAAAGGAAGGGCGTGAAATAACCCCCCAGTCCGATAACAATTTTAGTCACGTTTCGCTGAAACGTGTTGTTTTTTCCTTGTTATTTGGCAAAATTGTAAAACTTGTTAGTGGAAATTCGCTTGTTTTTAAGAAACAACGGCTTTCTACGAAAGATGGCTAAATATCCAATTTTGTACTGTTTTCAGTGTTTTTGCAGGCTGTGCCGTGATTTTGCTCGTTATTAACAATCCTTTTTTCCTCTTTTCAGAATGCAGAACGAAGTAGTGTTCACTGGACTCGGCGTCCTCTCTTCCATCGGAATTGACAAAGAGTCGTTCTGGACTTCTCTCATCGAAAGTCGAAGCGGAATCGGGTTTTTGAACATCGACACAGATGATTCACTGCGTCCGATGGGAAGTGCCGTCCCAGACTTTCACGCCAAAGACTATATTAAACCACGAAAAAATATCAAGGTGATGAGCCGCGACATTCAACTTGCTGTCGTTTCAGCTGTTCATGCCGCCGCAGATGCAAAACTAAAAACAGAGGGAGATGACCGATCCGTCGATCCTGAACGAATGGGAGTCGTTTTCGGCTCTGACCTGATCGGAACTGAAGTCGATATGCTTCTGGATACCTTTCGAAAAGGGATCGAAAATGGACATTATGACTTTTCGCACTGGGGAACTGATGCGATGAATCAGATTTTCCCACTCTGGATGCTGAAATTTTTGCCAAATATGCCCGCCTGTCATATTGCCATCAGTCACGATGCGCGGGGACCAAGTAACTCTGTAACTCTTTGTCGTGCTTCGAGTCTGGCTGCAATTGTGGAAGCTGCAAGAAAAATTGAAAGTGGCGCAGCTGATGTCATGCTCGCTGGTGGATGTGGAAATCGTGTCAATCAAGATTTTTTGATGCGTGCAAAATCGTATTGCATCGCACCACGCCAAAAAGACCCCACTTCGGTGCCGCGTCCTTTCGACGCAGACCGATGTGGCTCCATTATGGGAGAAGGCGGCGGAGCATTTGTCATGGAAAATCGACGTTTTGCTGAAGCAAGAGGTGCCACAATCTATGGAACTGTCCGAAGTTTTGCACAAACAAATGAACCGATGATGCACCGCGCAAAACCGACTGGAGAGGCGATCAGACGAAGTATTCGACTCGCTTTGCAGCGAGCTGATTTGAAACCAAGTGATATTGATTTCGTCAATGCTGATGGACTCGGATGTCCAATTGAAGATCATATCGAAGCAAAAGCAATTCAAGCTGAACTCGGAGATGTTCCTGTCGTTTCAAACAAAGGAAATTTTGGAAATTTGGGAAGTGCGACTGGCTCTGTCGAATTGGCGGCAACTCTTCTTTCGTTGAATCGTGGCACTATTCCGCCGACTCGAAATCACGAAAACACCCCATCCGATTGTCCGATCAACGTGGTAAAAGCAAAGCCATTACACAAAGAACTGAAAATTGCCATGAAACTCAGTCAAACATCGCTCGGTCGCTCTTTTGCAATCATTGTCGAACGAGTTTGAATCTTCACAAAAATTTCATTGGACGTTTTCATTGGACGTTTAGCCAGCTTTCGTAGAAAGCTGTTGTTTCGTAATAGCTTTCGAGCCGGTGCGTGAGCACCGGCATTTGTTTGGCGGTGTATTTGGCGAGCCGCCAACGTAAGTTGGCGGGTGTATTTAGCACCGGTTTTGTTTGGCATCACATTCCGATTATTGACGACGCATAACTCCGGTTTTGATTGCTGATTCCAAGTGCTTTGAGGCCCGACAACTGAAGAAGCTGATTTCTCATTAGTTCAGAGGAGGCAACTGCGAAATCAGTGTCAGAAATCATTGATTTTGCTCCCGTCAATTGAACGAGAGAATCTTGTAACACATTAACATTAGTTTCGAGAGTATATTTTTGCGTGGCACCAATTTCTCCGCGCTGCATTGCCAATTGCGAAATGGCGGCCCCCAAAATTTGATCGGCAAGTCCTGGATTCGACACAAGAGATGCACTGCCTCCGAGTCGCAAATCGTTTAGTGATAATGCCCCACCAGAACCGAGATTGGTCGTGCGAGTGCTTTCTATTGGAACTGACACTTGCTGTGATGAAACGACATTTGGACCGAGCTGAAAGAGGGCACCACCGTTTTCTGCTGAAAGCGAGCCATCTAAAAGGGGTTTTCCGAGCCAGTTGGTCATTCCACTGATGCGATTGACCGAATTAAGAATCGCATCCATTTGAACTTGATTCGCCGAGAGCATTTGAGGTGTCATTGCACCGGTATTGGCCGATTCGACCGCAAGTGCTTTGGCATCAATGAGCAAATTACTCACTTGTTTCATCCCACTTTCGGCAACATTTAGCATCAAATTGGCCATCTGCGTATTTTTCGTCGCTGCTTTGGTCGCCGTGATTTCCGATCTTAAAAGCTCACTGGCAATCAGTCCTGCCGGATCGTCTTTGCCAGAATTGATTCGAGAACCTGTCGAAAGTTGCGTGAGTGCCTGATTCAGATTTGACTGCGTTCGATAAACCTGATTGAGACCAGCCAATGTGCCTGAAATAGATTGTACTGAAAGTCCTGACATGATATTCCCCTGATGCAAGTGGTGGTTTATTCAGACCGCTAACAAGTTTTGTGAAATTGACAAAATAGGAGCCGGAAAGGAGCGACCAACGGGAGCGTATTGACGGTTAAAATTGCTTTCCGGCTGCTGTTTGACGACTTTGCAATCCTCGCGGTCGCTCTTATTGTACAATGGACATGAAAAAGATACAATACTTTCTGTGCGAAAGTCGTTTGGATGTCAATCGCTTTTGCGCTAATGTGATTTTTTCTCTGTTTTAATACTATTATGATTCGTACTGAAGACCTGTCGAAACAATACGGCGAATTTTTTGCCGTCAAAAATTTGAAGCTCGATCTCGTTCCTGGCGACCTTTTTGGATTTATTGGGCCGAATGGTTCTGGAAAAACAACGACGATGAAGATGCTCGCCACTCTCCTACAACCAACTTGGGGAGAAGGATATGTTTGTGGAATGTCGATTTATACACATGCAAAAGAGATTCGTCGCTTAATTGGTTATATGCCAGACTTTTTCGGGGTTTATGACGACATGAAGGTCATTGAATATCTCGAATTTTTTGCGGCGGCGTATCGAATTCGCGGTGAAAAACGCCGCAAAATTTGTGAGGAAATGTTGGACATGGTTGATCTTGGTTACAAACGTGATGCACTTGCGACGAGTTTGTCGCGGGGAATGACACAGCGACTGGGACTTGCTCGTGTATTGTTGCATGATCCGCAGGTATTGTTGCTTGATGAACCGGCAAGTGGTCTCGATCCACGAGCGCGAATTGAGATGCGAGAGTTGCTCAAAAAGCTGGGCGGGCGTGGCAAAACGATCATGGTTTCGTCTCATATTTTGCCCGAACTTGCAGACATTTGTAATAAAGTGGGGATTATTGAGCGGGGCGAATTGATAGTCAATGCGTCTGTTTCGGAGGTGATGCGACGAGTCCGTGATCATCTTCTTATCAACATTGACTTGATTGGCGACGTGGAGTCAGCGGCCAAAATACTTGAAGAATCGCCGTCGGTAGAAAGAGTCGAAATTGCGCAGATTGGTGAAAGACCGATCTTGCGAGTTTCGTTGAACAAGGATCGTGGTTTGGACGATTATGCGGACTTACCGACGATATTGATTGATCATGGTTTCAAAATTCGTTCATTTAAGGAGGACGAGATAAATTTGGAGACGGCATTTATGACACTAACGAAGGGAATTACGTCATAATAAGTGATAAATTGGCGGTGTATCTGGCGAGCCGCCGGCGTAAGTCGGCGGTGTATTCGGCGAGCCGCCAACGTAAGTTGGCGGGTTTTGCGCGGAAAAAAATTTACATTGCATCCTCGTGGGGTCTCTTGACAAGAAGAGTTATATTGGGACAATGTATGCGATGACAGTTGGGGATTGGTGGTGTTTTTTCGCTATTATTTTTTCCGACTGGATCGGGCGATTAGCTCAGTTTGGTTAGAGCACTAGCTCGACAAGCTAGGGGTCACAGGTTCGAGTCCCGTATCGCCCATTCTGATGGGAGTTTTTCCCATTCTTTTTGGAGGTTTTCTCCGAGTCCGGTCAATTCGTCAAGAAGTGACTGGACTTTTTTTACGAACTCATTCCACCACGTTTGATGCAAGAAAACGCTGGAAACAAAGGACGAAAGCGAAATCGTCGCAGCTCCCATAAAACGACAAACCACCGGCAACGCCTCGCGGTGCGACCGCAGACGACGCAAAAAGCGACGATACGACAAATTCACCACCCAGCCAAAAAAACCGCGAAAACCGACGCGAATGAATTCAGGGAAATCGT
>JBOFGF010000145.1:0-11357 GCA_051649005.1 Thermoguttaceae bacterium
TCGGTTCATTGCCGGGTTCCACGTCATCTTTTCGGATTATTGCAACGAGAAAAAGATATTGCGATCACTCAACTGGGGCATTTTGAACCACACAAAGACGACTGGAATGGCACATGAGAAAGTATACAGCGAATCGTCATCAATTAGATGTTTAACCTGCTTTTGTAGCTGTTTAACCTGCTTTCGTAGAAAGTGGTTGTTCTGCAAAACAAAGCAAATTTCTAAAAAGATGACACCAACAAAAGTATCGTTTTATGCCGGTGTCCAGTACACATCGGTTTGACAACAAAATAAAACAAAATTTAATGAACGGTTATTTTTTCGGATTGTTTATTGGAATTATTGTAACACTTTCCGCAGGATGCGTTTCGACCATTTTTGCGGACGGATTGACACCGAAAAGTCCCGAAGTAATCGCTTCTGTTGGACGAGCAGCCGACTTTTTGCGAAAAAATGGGCAGTCTGAAAGCCGAATTGGCGGAAAAGCACTTATTTCGCTCGCTCTTATAAAAGCAGGTGTGCCACTGGACGAACCATTCATTCAGGCGACTTTGCAAGAAATCAAAACGGCAATTGCTTCCGATGGAACGGTGCAATTGAGCGATCCTATTTATTCGGCGAGTCTGATTGTTTTTTTGCTTGCTGAGATTGACCCAAGTAAGTATCAACATGAACTTCATTCACTGGCCAGATTTCTTGAAAAGCACCAACGAACAGATGGTGCATGGACCTATTTGAATGCAGGAAATGCCGATGCCCATCCATCTGGTGACATGTCGATGACACAATATGCGGTCATGGCACTTTGGACACTGAAAAAAAATGGAATCAAAGTTTCTGATGATTCGATTTCCAGAGTTTCAAAATGGCTCGCAGCCGCACAAAATAGTGAAGGTGGATTTGCATATCAAACCACGATGTCCCCTGATTACAAGCAAGTTTCGTGGGATGGTGTGCGACTTTCCATGTCTGCGGCTGGAATGGCAAGTGTATATGTCTGTCGTGACATGCTCGGTTATAACAATCAAAATTATTCATTGTCAGAGTCTGAAATTTTGCCATCTGCATTCAAAGAAGTGATTTCAGAAGAAGAAAAAAAATCCCCACTGATGGCATCTGTTCCAAAAGGAGCTTTTCAGACGCTCCAAAATCGGGGAGATTTGTGGCTCGAAAGACGGTTTTTTCCGATTTCGACCAATGACAGCTATTACTATTACTATTTGTATGCTGTCGAACGATTTGCCGCATTTCGAGAAATTGCCGAAAATAAGTATCATGAATCGCCCCCCTGGTATGACCAAACAGCGACACTGCTTCTCACATCGCAGAACGAGAATGGAAGCTGGCAAGGAAATCTCGGCGCACCAATCGATACTGCTTATTCGGTTTTATTTCTGCTTCGTTCAACTCAGCGAACTGTTGAAAAAATTGCTTTGCCAAACCGACTAAGTGGCGGAAATTTGCTCGGTGGACACGGACTGCCAAAAGAGACTGATGCACTGATTCTGAAAGATGGAAAGGTTCTCTCTCCAAGTGAATTGGCGAGAGAATCTCTCTTGAATCAACTCCAAAATCTTGAAAATTTTAGCGACGACACTTTGCAACAAAGTGCCGAATTATCAGCCGAAGAAACAACTCGAATTTTCAATAAAAACAAAGCCAAAATGGAGCAATTGGTTGGAGATGCAGAACCGAAAAAACGTTTGGCTGCTGTCCAAATGTTTGCCAAAACAGGGGATGTGAAAAATGCACCGCTATTGATTTATGCACTCACCGATCCCGATCCATTTGTTGCCGAAGCAGCAGATGCTGGACTGCGGCGACTTGCTCGACAAACGGAGAACCGCATTTTTCCGCGCGGAAATTCTCCCGAAGAAATGAAAAAAAGAGAGGCTCTCATTCAAGAATGGAAAGAATGGTATCTCAAATTCGATGTGAGCGAAAAATTCTTGTAAAAATCGCATTTCCGTGAATTATTACCATTTATTTTGAATTGTACTGCACACCGGCATAAAACGATACTTTTGTTATTGTAATTTTTTTAGAAATTTGCTTTGTTTTGCGACAAATCCGCTTTCTACGAAAGCGGGTTAAACATCTAATTGATGACGATTCACAGTATATTGTTGTTTTGAGTTGTTTTGGTTTCACCATTTTTTGTTACAGGCGGAATGACGGCATATTGAACACGGAGCGGCGGTGGATTTGCGGTTGTTTGCCATGGCAATATCAATGTCTGATTCCCGACATGAGCGCGCGGATATCTTTCGTATAACCACGCTGGAACAAGAGCCGGATGTTCTTCGTCTTCCATCCACAAAACGATTCCGCCGTCTCGATTCATCATCGCATCAGTCGCATCGATATTGACGGTGGTTTGTCCTGATTGACATCCGAAATAGTAACAGAGGACTCGCGGCCGATTTTTCATATTATATGCGGCGTGTCCAGCCAATTTCCAATCACCACTGATCCAGGGACACGGCGACGCAGATTGCTCCGACCAAATTTGAGTCACCGATTCAGCGAGAGCTTTCCCAGGAAAATGAATACGACATCCTTTGTTCGGTGTAAAAAAATAAAAAAGCTGGTAATTAAGAATATAACAGAGAATGATGATGCCTGTGATGACAAATGTTAGTCCGACCACTTGTTTCATTCGCCGTGCTGAAATATCAATGTAAAAATGAGTCAACATCCACAGACCGAGGAACATCCAAAGTGGCGAACCATAAGCTGGACGAAAATGTCCACCACCGATGCCCGCAGCCAGCAAGTGTAATAAAAATGGAAAACCAATCATCCACGACAAGAAACTATTCATCTCTTGTTTTTGAGGTGACTGCTCGTGTTTTGGAAGAAGTCTGAGTTGCCATATAAACCCAGTAAGAGGAATAAGGCAAATAAGAATGGGCAAAAAAAGCAGTGGCTGGATAATACCAAATTCGAGTGGTGAAATTAGATGCCCCATCCAATTTCCTGAAGACGAAACCGAATCGCGGGCAGTCTGAATTGTGGGATAATCATGCTGAACAACCCAAATCCAGTGAGGGAGAAACATGAAAAATGCGACGAGTGTGGTCAAATATGGGCCGGGAGTTTTCCATCGGCATCGTCCCATTTGAAACACTCCCATATAAACGATCATGGTTCCAATGAGAATTGCAAAAGAGTATTTGCACATGATTCCTGCCCCGAGTGAGATTCCGAGCAGAAACCAGTCCCGTTTTCTATTATTACGCAGAGCATTGAAGAAAAAGTAGATCGAGACGCACCAAAGTGAGATTACTGGAACACTTGTCGTGTAATTCATGACTCCGATATTACAATATCTATAAGTCGTATCGGCGATGACCACGAGGAGAGCGAGCGATTCCGAAACATATTGACGACTTAGTTTCCAAACGCTCCAGAGACCGAGAGTCGTCCACAGCTGTCCGATCAAATAACCAGAAAAATGAGCGGAACCAGTCAATTGATAAACCGATTCGAGTGCCCAAAAAGGGAGTGGTGGATGTTTTGAAGTCCCCATCAACCATTCTCGGGCCATGACAAACGCCTCTGTGACATCATAAGTTGCCGGGCTCGGTTGGAACCACCACGGCAGCAAAGTCCAAAGCAGGCCGTTTAACAAGCAGATCGTCCAAAAGAACCAAGCTCCCATTCGTGGTGTCATTATCTCGCGTGGTGTCATTATCAATTTGAATCTATTGAAACTATTTCAAAATCAGTGGGTGCTTTTTAGAGAAATCGAGCCTGAATCAGTCGATCATTTCATTTGTATTGTACTTGTTTTTTATTGTCTGAAAAGTCTTGTTTCATCTCACAATCATTCTCTGAGAAAAGAAAATAGAAAAATGTACACGGGGGGATTCCAAAACCGATGCGGCGTGGTCTAATTATAATCGAATACAATTTTACACAAATATAATTTTGCAAGAAAGTTTTAGATAAATCACATTCAAAATCACTCAAAATTCTCTCAAGTAATAATCAGAAAAGTGACGCGATCAGAAAATTCTGTAAATTTGCACGTTAATTTGTCGCCACAAGATACAAATGAAATTAGGTGGAATGCCGCCAAATTTTGGACGTTCACGACATTCTTTTGTGTTGTCTGGACAATACTCCCCAGTTTTGTGATGCCGGGATATTCTCTCGATGTTCCCGAAATGAGCTTTATTGGAAAAGAATGGGTTCTCGGTTATTGCAAACATCCGACGTTTCACACATGGGTAATTGGAGTCGTCGAAATACTCACCAATCGCGCTCATTTTGCCCCATTTCTCGCATCACAATTATGTGTTTTTCTGTGTTTATGGGCATCATGGAGAATAGCTAGAATGCTTTTCACGGAAGAAATAGCCATTTTTGGCACATTTTCCATGTTCGGCTATTATTATTACACATATCAAAGCACCGAGTACAATAACCATCTTCCATTGATGGCATGTGTTAGTCTTGCTCTTTATTTTACAATATGTGCTTTTGAAGAAAACAAGCTGAAATGGTGGTTTGCAAGTGGTGCTGCAATTGGATGTGGGATGTTATGTAAATATCCCATGATACTTTTGGCTTTTATGATCGTGGTTTTTATGCTTTTCAATCGAAAAGCACGGACATTTTGGAAGTTTCCGGGTCCCTATATTTCGATTTTTGTCGCAATTATCGTTTTTTTCCCACATGTTTTTTGGTTGTTTCAAAATAATTTCGCACCATTTCAATATGCGGCAAAACACACATCAACATCAATTTCAATTTCATCCCATGTGGTCTCGATTATTGGATTTATTTTTGGCAACTTCCTCACACTCATTCCAATCATTGTCTGTTTGCTCCCTCTGACTTCGTTTCGCTGGAAGCCTCATCTTGAAACAGAAAAATCAAGGTTTTATTTTTACTTTTTGCTTACATCGACAGTTGGAGTGTTTTTCCTTTTTTTACTAATTAGTATTCTCAAACACACCGATTTGACAGTCGCATTTGCATCGCAAATATGGCCACTGTTTGGCGTGTTTTGGGCTTTTGGAATTCCTAAAACAATAACAACAGCTCAAAAGAGACAGGCGGCTCGATCAATTGTCTGCGTCGCCTTACTCATGATCATCGTATTACTTTTAGCAGCATACATCGTGCCTTTTTGCAAGAACAAGCCGACTCGCTTTTTGTTTCCGGGAAAGGAACTTGCACAAATTGCAGAAAAAAAATGGAGTGAGTATTATGGCGAAAATGTACCATGCCAATATGTGACAGGTGAATGGTGGCTCGCCGGAAACGCCGCGATGTGGATGAGATCAAATCCTCATGTACTCGCGTATATGAGTCATGATTCCATGAACGATCCAAAACTGCTTAGTTCGTGGTCAACACGCGATGATGTTATCAAAAACGGAGGATTGGTTTTTTGGATTTCAGATCGAAAAGAATATGTTGATGGAATCCCATCCAGTTTATTCCAAAATTATCCAAATGCAGTAATTCTGCCAAATGTTTCATTAAAATACCACCGAACTACAAATCGCACGGCAAATATTGGTATTGCCATTGTTCCTCCTGCTCATTTGCCAACTCTCCCGATTCCGACAAATCGAAAGAGTGAATCTCCTGATTAGTTTTGCCAAAAATCATTTTCAGCGAAAACCCCGCGAAAAGAAAATAGAAAAATGGACTGGGGGTGTTTCCTAAACTGATTCGTCGTGGTACAATGAGGCGAGTTGTTTGTACATTTCAATTTACCCGCTTCTAATAATTGCGGGAATAAGGCTTCTTTGACTCGCTGTTTATCATGACTGGACCAGAAATTCGTGAATCTGTCATTAACATCCTTTCAGACATTGCTCCCGACGAAGATTTTGCGGGAATGAAGGACGATGTTTCATTTCGAGATCAATTTGAAATGGACAGTATGGATTTGCTCGACATTGTGCTGGAACTACGAAAACGATATCGAGTCCAAATTCCTGAAGAAGATTATCCGAAACTCGATAATATGAATAGTACAGTCGAGTATCTGACCCCTCTGATGCCGTGAATTCAAAATCTTCCTCTCCGCCACTTCCTGCAAATGAGAGGAAGCCACATCAAACAACACCACCGCTTTTTAATGAAGTGTGCCCAAAATGGCGGAGTGATTCAGACACTCATTGTGTCATGCGAAACATTGTCGTCGATATTGGGAACACACGAATCAAATTGGGGCACTTTTCACCAAACGGAGATTTAGTTGCCCATTTGGTTATTACATCGGAATCGAATTTCGATCTGCTTTCGACGTGGATTGATTCGGTGCTTTCGTGCCATGATGATAATTTGCGCGCCGAGTGTAATTCATCACGAGAAATTAAGTGGAAAATCGCCCGAACATCTCCCAGATCGCATTGGAATACAATCGAATCGGAATTGAAACAGCGGCGATCATGTGATTCATTTTATCATGTCACATACAAAGACATTCCGATTTCCATTTGCGTCGATCATCCAGAGAAAGTGGGAATTGATCGGCTTGTTGCTGCCACAGCTGCGGCAAATTTGATGAAAACATTGCCGATTGTTTCAACAAAAAAGACATCTGCTTTCATTGTCGATGCAGGAAGTGCTGTCACTGTTGATCTCATTTCACCAGATCGTGCTTTTCTCGGCGGAGCGATTTTGCCTGGTTTTTCGATGCTCTCAAAAACATTCCATCAAATTTCGACGAATCTTCCTGAAATTACAGGAAATGAACTTTTGCCTTTTTCGTATCCAGGCAAAAATACCGAATCAGCCATGACAGCAGGAATTTGGGGCGCAATTCTCGGAGCGATTCGAAGTTATCACGAATTGATTGACTCATCTTCTCCCATTTTTCTGACCGGCGGAGATGCGGAGGCGATCTACTCGGAACTGACAAGATGGTTCAAACAGGAACAACTGCTTTTTGTTCCGCATTTGGTGTTAAATGGAATCGCACTCCTTTAATTAGACTCGTTCTACAATTCACGAAAGACTCGTTCGACAATTCCCGAATTTGTTGCGCAAAATATTTTATGTTGCACAAAAGCACATCTCGAACGAAATTCAAATGCGCCGCCCGCCGAAGTTCAGTTTTGTTACAATTGAAAATACTTCTTTTTACACCAGCAATGTTGTAAAAAATATGGGCACATCTATTTATTCACCAATTGCCAAATTTTGAACACAAAATCCCTGCAAATTACGGAGTCTGCGTTTTTGAAAAAGGAATTATTAGAGGAGACCATGTGTAATTGACTTTTCGGCAATCTATCTTGCCGGTCAGACCACGGCGCAGTACAATTAATATGTTTATTTGCGGCACCACTTTTTTCGGTTAGAAAAATATTTGCTTTAATCCTCTCTTTATTTTAAGAAAAAAATAGAATGATCCACTTCAACACAATCAAACGAAACCTTCTTGCCGTGCTCTCACTGATCTTCTTTCTCACTGCGTCAATTGGTTTTCTCACTGCGCCGATTGGTGCGAACGAGGTTCAATCCGAAAGTACTAAGAATGAGAAGAACTCCGAAAATGCCAAGAATGAAAAAACGATCAAAGCATTTCCGATTCCCGATGTCATAAAAGGTAATTGGGTATTTTATCCAGAAATGAGTGATGAATTTAACGATGACTCACTCGATTCAAAAAAATGGCATCCCAATAATCCAACTTGGATGGGGCGAGAACCTGGCTATTTCTCGAAAGATAATGTTTCTGTTAAAAATGGGATGCTGCAACTGACTGCCAAAGCAGAAAATCTTCCTAATCTTCCCGCTGGTTATCACACATACACCACAGCTGCTGTGCAAAGCAAGGAGCGCGTTTTGTATGGATTCTTTGAAATTCGCGCAAAACCAATGAATTCAGCCGCTTCAAGTGCCTTTTGGTTTTATGAATCAGAAGAAAAATGGTGGACAGAAATTGACGTTTTTGAATTGAGTGGAAAAAAATCGAAAGAAAATGACAATCGATATCACATGAATTTACACGTCTTCAAAACTCCAGAACGAGGCAATAAACATACATCCGAAGGGACTTACTGGGATGCTCCTTTTCGATTTGCGGACGATTTTCATGTTTACTCACTGGAGTGGGACAATGAGAGTATTAAATGGTATGTTGATAATCAACTTGTTCGCACATCTCCAAATACCGAATGGCATCAGGCACTCACTTTGAATTTCGACAGTGAAACGATGCCAGAATGGTTTGGACTTCCCGATGTAAACGATTTGCCAAGTACGTTTTATATCGATTATGTGCGATGCTGGAAAAAACAAGATGATCCGCAGATTCGGAACAAATAAAATTGTATGCGTTCTCGGTTTTAGATTTTTTGCGATGCAAAATTCGCGTTCACGTTTGGTGAGCAGCCGACGTTTGTTTGGCGAGCCACCGACGTTTGTCGGGTGGTTTTGTTGAGCGAGTCGCCCTGAAACCTGAAATAGGAAGAAAATCGTTATAAATCGTTATAAGGCTTTCGCCAGAAAGTTTGATACCTGTTTTTTTGTGAAAATTTCGTGCAAAGTTTCGTGTATTTCGTGGTGAACATTCCCGTGCAATGTTTTTTCCGGTTTCATTTTTTTCGCACAGGGGCACGGAGAACACAGAGAAATGACGACAAATCCTCCGTGTCCTCAGCGCCTCTGTGAGAGAAAAATCTTATTTTAACCACGAAATTCACGAACATCGACACGAAAATCGCACGAAAATCGCACGAAATGTTTTTGTATTTGGGTATTTTATTTTATGGCGAAAGCCTAAATTGGTGAGAATCGTTGTAAATGGACGCAAATTTTGTTGCATCCATTCAGGGCAATCGTATTTGGGCTGTATTTATCGAAATTTATGAAAAAATACGCAATTTCCGTGAACAGATACCTGTTTTTTAGACACAAGTGTTTTTTATGCAGGTGTTTTTGAAGAATTTGCCTCCTTTAACAGTGCGTCAAAATCAAAATCGGCTCCTAAAATTTCAGTTGCACTAGAAGAAACCGGTTTTGATTCATCGATATTGGCAAATTGCAGTTCTTCTTTGTCGCCATCAACAAGACTTTTCATCCTTTCTTGAATTTCAGCATCAATGTCATCATTTTCTTCCCAATTTGATTCCATCGACACATCGTCTTGCACTTGATTTATTTGGTCTTCTTCTATTTTTGAAACCAAGTCGTTTGGTACTTTGTGCGGCTTTGAACTAACCATCGCAGCAATAATAGCATCAACGGAATTTTGATCGACATCCTCATCTAATGCTTCTGCCAATAAATGGTTTACGAGATCAGTCGGGGGTTCTTCTTCAATTGTCTCCGGTTCGGGAGGAATATCCGGCGGCGACTCAGTTACTGGAGAATGTAAGTCTGGCGCGACCAATTCGTTTTTACCAGAATTTGGCACTTCACTCGATACAAGAGCGTCATTATTGGTCTCAGGTACAATGAAATTATCGATATTGAATTCATTTTGTGAATTGTCTCTGAGCAAATTTTTAGTATCAGACATCAACGATTCAGACGCATTTATCTCTGCTTCAAACTCGCGCAATAATAGTGCAAGAATGAATCCGATTCCAATCGAACCGGAAATATAAAGCAAATAAAGAAAAAGCTGAATCATTTATTCCTCCAAAACTGCCAGTGCGATTTCGATGCGTCCGAATGGCGCACTGACTTGCACGCCTCGAACTCTGGATCGCACTGCGGCAATCATTTCTCTGGCAATTTCAACACCGACTTGCAATTGATCCTCTTTCGACTTTTTTGCGACATTTTCCATTCGTTTCATTGTCGAATCAGGCACAATAACTCCTGGCACTTCATTTTGCATAAATTCTGCGTTTCGATAACTGGCAAGTGGCCAAATACCCGCCAAAATTGGGATCGGAGATTCTCCCAGTGCATCTAAGAATGAGAGGAGAGCAGATGGATCGAAAACGGGCTGTGTAATAGCATATTCGGCTCCTGCCTCGACTTTTTGCCGAAATCGTTCGAGTTCTCGTTTTCGATCAAGTGCCGTCGGATCGAGACCGACTCCAATGACAGCAGATGTTGCCGGAGCGACCGTTTGTCCACCGAGATCGACACCGCGATTCAAACGACGTTGAACCGCACAAATTCCAATCGCGTCGGTGTCAAAAACGCCAGTCGCATTCGGATAATGCCCAAGTTTTGGAGGATCACCAGTAACAAAAAGCATATTATGAACATCAACTGCGGCGCATCCGAGCAGATCGGCCTGCATTCCAATCAAATTGCGATCTCGGCAACAAAAGTGAAGAATCGGTTCAATATTGGCTTTTTGAATAATTGCCTGTGCAACAACAAGAGACGAAATACGAGAACTTGCACGCGGCCCATCTGGGATATTGACCGCATCAATGCCAAATCGATGCAATTTGCGGCATTTTTCGATGGTATCTGCCAAATCAAATCCGCGCGGCGGAGTAACTTCGACCGTGCGAATCCAGTCGCCTGAAAAGAGTCGATGTCCAAATCGAGATCGCTCTGAAAGCGGCATTTCGGGCTTTTCGACCACTTCTGGAGCCATCGACTGTAAAACGACCATGTGACTGCGAGCAAGAGGTTTGACCATTTTGGCAATTGCCTTAATATGCTCCGGGGTCATTCCACAGCACCCACCGATTGCAGCGACTCCGAGTTTGGCGAACTGCATCGCATAAGTTGCCACATATTCTGGAGAGCAGTAATAAAGTTGCCGGCCTTCGAATTCTTTCGGTGTTCCTGCATTTGGCTGAACGATCAGAGGGAGCGGCGAAATTTTTATTGCTTCTTCGACGGCGGCCAAAAGACCTTCTGGACCGAGTCCGCAATTGAGTCCGAATGCAATTGGTTGTCCAAATTCAGTTGGAATCGGTGCAAAAAGTCGAACGAGCGATTCACCGGCAATTGATTCCTGATTTTTATGAAGCGTACATGAAAGGACAAATGGAATGTGCGGACATATTGCCATGATTCGAGCAATCATTTCCATTGCACCACGAGTCGGCAATGTCTCGAATAAAATGAAATCAACTCCATTCCCATTATTCCAGAGGGCTTCGACTTGCTCCAAAATCACCAAATGAATTTCAGATTCCACATAATTTTCAATATAATTTGCTTTGGGCAAAGGACCGATTGATCCTGCCACATATCTGGTCTGATTACTGGAAGAGGAAGAGTCATCAGTTTTCGTTGCCACTTCTCGTGCAATCCGAACGCCTGCGCGATTGATTTCGACAATTTTGTCAGCAAGTCCGTATTTTTCGAGATGCACACGATTCGCACCAAATGTATTTGTCGTCAAAACATCTGCGCCTGCATCTCGATAACTGGCCAAAATATTCCGAATTAAACTGGGTTCG
>JBOFGF010000146.1:0-11468 GCA_051649005.1 Thermoguttaceae bacterium
TATTATGAAACATTTGATGCTTTTGTATCGGGCATAACGGATTGCTTGAATCGTGTTGAGAGAGATTACAGATCGGAGCTTTTAACGCTGATGCAACCGAATTTTCAGGACTTTGAAAACGTGACTTTATTGACGGTGTAGAGTATATTGTGAAACTGTTTCTAAACAAACATCATCCGTCGAATCAATAATATAATTTACTCCAAGTTGGATTCCGATCAGATCATTCCTTGATGATTGCTTCGATGCCTTTTTTCGGAAATGAGGGATTTGCCACAGCAAATCGGCGTGTGTATTCATTCGACGACTTTGCCAGTTCCTGTAAAATGTCCACAGGCGTGTTCGGATTCTGAGCTAACCCCCAGTCAATCAAGTAATCTCGGCTTGGCATATTGAAAAAGTGCCGCAAGATTTCCACCGGTGTTTTGCGGTTGCCCGCCACATCGCCGAGAACATAAAGGTCTGGACTATTTGCCAGTTCGACCAAGGTTCGTTCATCAACATGCGGATGTCTTACCACCAGCCGCATCACGGCTAATCCCTTTGTGTTTTTTCCCATGATCGGCGGCAATCCTCCCATGCGGTGATGCAAATCGAGTGAGGGAATCATTGCGATCTGATAGAGTGATGTCGCATCAAGGTCGGGGTTTTCCAAAAGTGCCCCTAAAACGTACTCGTTTGTTCGCCAGTAGGAACCATCAAGAAATGCTTTGTGTTGGGACTGCGGCAAGGTACGGACACTGTTCACCGCAAGCAAAAGAGCTGAAGTGCGGACCGCTTCGCCAAGAAAGAGTACGATTGGTATCACGGCAATTGCTGCGAAAAGATAACCGATGCGTGATCGTTGACGAAGTTTCACGATGGCATAATGAGCGCAAAACCCTACCACAAAAAAAGGAATCGACGCAATAAAGGCTTCAAATGGCAGAAAAATGTAACCAATCGCAGCGGTCGAACTGCTCGATGATTGGATACACCAATGTCCGAGAATAAAATCCAGTACAAAGCCGACGATTGCGACAAGAATACCAGTTGTGAAAGGCTTGTTCATCGTATTTTGTTCCTCGGCAGAGTTTTTACTCATCCTCAACATCGTAGATGTTGCAGAATGGTGGCAAGTGATTTCTCAGTCCCGTAGCGACTTCAGAGTGGTAGAGCCAAATAACCCGCCAACTCACGTTGGCGGCTCGCCAAATAACCGCCGAACAAAACCGCCGACTTACGCCGGCGGCTCGCCGAATGCGTTGTCTATTCTGAAAGTGTGCTCGATAACACGATATTTCCACTCGGCTCCTCCAGTAAAATGATTCGCTTGTACGGCTCGTCTTTACTGGACGCACTTTTGACAAGTCCAGGTGTCTGGCCCGCATACTTGCCATTGGCATCCGTCTCAAACGTGTTTAATTTATAGTCGGCGTTCACTCCATCAACTTTTTTTGACAGCGCCAACGTGTAAACAGTGTTCGGTTTCAATTTCAAAAAGAGTTGCTCGATTAAATCCGTCAAACCAATCGTCCGTATTGCAAGTTGACCCTTCGACTCACCGGCTGCATCTCCCGACAATACCACGACTTGAGCATCGCCGCCTACCTGAGGCGGTGTCAAGTTTTCTGCACTGCCCGATTTTGACACCGCATTTGCAGCGTAAATCAAAGCCTGCGGACTCTGACCAATTTTGATACTTGGAAGTGCGACCATTTTTTCGAGATCAATTGGCTGCACCGCATCCATGTATTCCAGTCCAACATAAAGCCTTTTGCCGTCGGGACTTGCCCAAAGTCCGTGCGGAAGAACACCGACTTTCACAACATCAATTTGCTTGTAATCGTCTGCGGGATCAAAAATTTTGATGCAGTTCTCACCGCCGACAGTTACCGGCATCAGCAATTTGCCATCCTTCTCACAGAAAGTAACATGATTCGTAATCGGACCGGTCGGAATGACTTTCACAACCTCTTGCGTTTTTGTATCGATAATCGTGACTTTACCAACATCTTTGTGGCTCAAAGCGACCAATTTGCCATCGGGACTCGCAAAGATATTCGGCGAAAATGGGCTAACCACCGGAATTTTTTTGATGCTTTGATACGTTTTGGTGTCAATAACATCGACAACTGGCATAAAACTTGAACAGACGTAAGCAAATGCTCCGTCCGGCGTAAACGCGATCATTCCGGGACCGTCGGCAACCGGAATTTGTTTGATTTCCGCCATTTTTTCAACATCAACGACGCTCAGGTACGCTTCACCGCGAACAGTCGTCCAGACTTCTTTGCCGTCAGGTGTGAATGTCGGCTCATGCGGCGCACGACCAATATAAATCGTTTTCAGGACTTTGTTGTCTTCCGTTGAGACCAGTGTAATCGAGTTTGACCCGATTGACACCACCGCAAGTAGTTTCTGGCGAGGCTCGAACCGAAGACCATGCACCAGTACCTGTCCCTTATAAAGTGGTGTCAAAACATTGACTTGCGGCTTTCCAAGCGTGATTTCCCCAAGATGCTTGTTTGTTGAAGGATCAACCACCGATACAGTATTTGACACCTGATTTCCTGTGTAGACTCGATCAAGTGCGTAGCTTTCCTGTGCATTGACGACACTTACCAAGTTGGCATGTAAAACCAGTTGCACGACCAAAATCGCAAACAGAGATAATAAAATATTTTTCATTGTAAGTTGCTCCTAATTACTGGATTGATATTGATGAAACATTATTGCTTGGGATTCTGTCTTGTTTCCAAATAATCCTGCATCTGCTTGATTTCGACCTGCTGGTCAGCGATAATTTTTTTTGCGCGGTTAGCCAGTTGCTCGTCGGGATTGAATTCAAGCAATGCAAGTGACATATCAACCGCCGCCTGATGATGAGGTATCATTACGGCAGCAAAAGCGTAATCAACGTCTGGAAAAACACTGTTTGCCGGCGGAGTACGTTCCATCATAGTCTGCATGGTCTTGTCCATCGCTGTTTTATACGGCGTTTTGTCCTGCGTTTTATCCTGCGAAGTTGCGGCAGAACCAGACGTTTCGTAACTCTTGAGCAAAAACGTCATTTCTTCGATTTCCATTTTTTGTTCAGCGAGAATACTCTTTGCAAGCTGAACCATTTCTTTATTAGTCCCATTTTGTATTTCGTACTCGGCCATTTTTACCGCTCCGTGGTGGTGCGGCATCATCTGAGCAAGAAAATCGTATTCCACCTTGTTTTTGAGCGGAACGCTGTCCATTTCGACCATCATGTCATCCATCATTTTCAGGAAAATATTTTTGTTTTGGTCAGAAGAGTGCATGTCGTGCATTCCCGGCATATCCATTCCAGTCATATCCATACTGTGTGATGAGTGGTCGGTGCCACATTGACACCCCTGTTTGCAGTTGCATTTTCCGGCGGCATCACGACACTTGCAGTTCGGCGAACATTTGCAGTGCTGTAAAGCGTCATCACATTGACACCCCTGTTTGCAGTTACATTTTCCGGCGGCATCACGACACTTGCAGTTCGGCGAACATTTGCAGTGCGTAGATTGGGGAGTGCCTGCTTTGTCTATACTAGAAGAGTTACATCCGACAACAAGGGAGATAAAACATACAAATACCGCTAGTGCTTTTTTATTCATGAGATTTGAACTGGTTTGTTGTGAGTTGTCATGTTTAGCCACGTTTCGTAGAAACGTGTTGTTTTTATGGCACAGTCACGTTTACGAAACAGCACAATCCGCATTGTAACCAAATTAGTGAAAATAGCAAGAGAAAAAAGAAAAAACAATGGAAGATTTTGTCGACCAAAATTTTTATATTTGCATCTGTAACTCAATCAAATGCGAAAAAGAAGAAACAGTCAATAAATAATTATTGACTGTTTCTAAAAGAAAGAGGCGCCGCCCGGATTCGAACCGGGAAATCGCGGATTTGCAATCCGCTGCCTTAGCCGTTTGGCTACGGCGCCATTATTTTCCATACCACAATTACGAAAATTCGCCCGTTTGCGGTACAAACCGTCAATTTCATCAAAACCACAAAACTTGTTAGCAGGCTCCGTGCAAAAGCAGAATCAACTGAAACTTGCGTCATTTTACCAGATCGATAACTTCTGCATATCCCCCACTTTCTAATTTATCGGCACAAGCAGATGTCGTATTCAACTTTTTTATATTTTTATTTTCTCCAAACTTGAGTGCTCAATGTAAATGGTGTTTTTTCACGTTTTCCCTCCACTTCGACAAAAAATGCGACATGGCCGGAAGCTGGTTTCGCCACGACAATTACCGCATCACACTTTTCTTTAATCGATGTGCCCTTCCACTGGGCATTTCTGAAATCTTTTGACGGCGAAAAAGCCGTCCAAATTTTCACACGATCCACAGGTAAATCAGTATCGACTTTAATCTCATATTCGGAGTCGTTTTCTTTCATTTTCCATGTCATTTGCGGCCATTGCTCACCCGAAGCAGCGTGCTGTGCAAACGTGCCAATTGTTTGGATTACTCGATGTTGCTGGCCATCCAAACCATGTCCGACATTTGGGAAAGTGGCAATATATTTGATGCCCGAAAGTTCGTCCCAGTAATTTTTTGTCGCATCAACAGTCCAATAGGGATCGTTCGTGCCATGCACAAGTAATTTGGGCATATTGAGCCTTGATCGATACGAAAAAGGGTCCATCATGTTCCAAAGCTGGATTTCGAAGTCCGATTGATTTGTTCCCTCTTTTTTCACAAGATTTCGACTTGTATAATCGTGAATACTGGGACTAAATTCTCCCCAAGTTTCGATTTGATAATCCATTTGACGGCGAATGTTGAGCGTGTCAATGACGACGGGTGCAATTGCAGCAACACGCGAGTCTCCAGAAGCACCAACAAGCCAAGATGTCCAACCACGTTTTGATGCACCAGTAACAATAAATGAGGCGATGTCAGAACCTTGTTGTTGTTTCAAACATTGTTGCACGACATCCATTCCTCGCATGGCACTTTTCGTCATTGGAAAAAGGAGCGGCCATGTTTCGTCTTTTGATTCAATTGCTTTTAGTAGGGTTTCTCCAATGAGCGAATCTTCTCGATGATCACCGAAAAGCGGTTGGTTTGGCACTTGCATGAGGAGTCCGACCGGCATTTTGGCGGCTTCTGCGAGAGATCGAGCGACCAAAATATCCGTTTGACTTGGTTTTCGTCCAATTGATCCGCCAGAAATGTACAAAACAGCATGGTGAGGATGAACGACACCATTTGGCACGACGATCAACATGGAATGATTCCACTGAATGTCGTGCCATGTTTGCGATGTCATCTCAATAATGTATGTTTTATCATCAATTTTTTCAGCGATTTGCCATCGAAACGAATCATCAGGTAAATTGAGATAGGCATCCAATTGCGGCGGGACCGAGTCGGCAAATGGCGTTTCGGCCGACGGCAGTTGAGCGATGCCGATAAAAATGGTGAGGACGAGAAACATCGTTTGCACAAAATAGAAACATTTACACATATTTCCAAAGAAGAAAAAGAAAAATGAATTATTAGATGTGGCCAACAGCTTTCTGCGAAAGCTGGCTAAACAGCGAAACGTGGAAACAGTGAAACCACACGTTTATTTTTTTCGTGGTGGAACCGTTCCACTGTAAGAAATACCGCTGAAAACGCCTGGGTTTGTTTCAGCATTTATCATAAGTGATTGTCGTCGGTGCAAATGGTCTGCGCGAAAAGTTCCATCCGCATCGAATTGCGTTGGAGTGAAGAAGGAAGCGAAATTTCCGGCAGAAAGCATTCGAGTCGCTTGAATGAGTGCGGAATCAGCAGGAGTCGCCACATCACGGTTTTCTCCGATGGGAGCGAGATCGAGAGCAAACCAATAAAAACAGAGCACGAGTAATGTCGTTATTAGCAGGGCGACACCATTTCCGGCGGACTCGACAGGAATCGCAAATTTGATTTTCACATTTGAAACAAATTTTGTCAGTTCATTAAGGAGCGCGAGTGAAATCAGGAAAATGCCCCAAATGCAAATGAAATCAGTGAGAAAGAGCATTGTTCCGGCGTATCCACTCAAAATCACGGCCAGTGACTCCCAATATCCGATGGCCAAAAGCACCGAAAAGAAAACATTAAAGAGAGTGATAAAATTGCCCCAAAACCCTTCTTTCCAGCGAAATCCAAAGATTCCTCCTGCAACAGCGAGTGGGACTAAATAATCGAACATAACTTTTAGAATCGATATAACATCCATTTTAGTTTAATAGTTTAATGAGTAGTTTTTGTGAAACAACCGCATTCTGCGCAGTGATAATTGTTTCGCAAAGCGAAAGCGTGCAAACAGAAAGCTGGCTAAACATCCAATTTTGTGCAGTTTTCAGTACAAACGTCATTTCACACAAAATTTATTTTTTTATAATCATCTGTAAGTAATCTAAAAACATCTTCAAAACGCTTTTCAAAAGTCTTTATTGCAACATCTGATTTGTCAATTCCGATCCAGTTGCGTCCTAATTTTTCGGCGGCAATGAGAGTCGTTCCACTCCCGCAAAAACAATCTAAAACGAAGCTGTCGTTATTGGAAGAAGCACTGATTATACATTCGAGCATTTTTAGGTTTTTTTCGGTCGGATATGATGGATATGGATTGTCCTTAAAAGTCCAAACATCTTGAATTTTTTTTCCATTTGTCACTTTTTCTTCGGCATAAATTATTTGTCGAGGGTTTCCTTTCGAAGACCATTCGATCAGCCCGCGAGAATCTAATTTTTCCAGTTCATCAGGCGACGTTCTCCAATGTCTTCCGGTTGGTGGCAACATTCCTTTCCACTTTCCGCCGGTGGCCCCATTTTTCGTTTCACCAGGTGCATGAACGGGAACAGTTGTGTAATGTTTTCCGTGAGAATCGACTTTATTGAAACGTGTAACAACATCATTGTTTTCAAAAGGAGTTCTTGGGTCATTCCAAATAAATTTCGACGTTTTGCTATAAAAAAGGATGGAATCCTTTATATTTCCATAAGCTTTTCGAGAGAAATTTTTCGGATTGCATTTTATTCGGGCAATATCGTTTCGGAAATTTTTTTGTCCAAAAACTTCGTCCATCATGATTTTGATATAATGTCCGATTTTGTAATCAATGTGCAAATAGATTGACCCTTTTTCTGACAGCAGTTCTCGTAACAAAATCAACCTCAGTCGAATAAACTCGACAAATTCACTTCCCACTAAATTATCTTCATAAGCAATTTTGTCGGTGGTACTATTGCTTATTGTGCTTGTTCTGGAGTCTCCTGATGTAAAAACATTATTCGTTGCAAAAGGGGGATCAATATAAATCAAATCAATTTTTCCGGCATATTCATTTTGTAACAAAAATTTTAACACATCGATGTTGTCTCCCCAAAAAAGCATTTTTCTGGCAGGAACAAATTTTGTTTCGGGAAACGTCTTTGGTGCCTGCGACAAAAAAGCGGTTTCTGCAATTTTGTTTTCGTACTCTAATATCATTTCATATTTGTTACAAAAATTTAATTCGTTCGCCGTCGCTGTGATGTAAAAACAACCGCTTTCTACGCAGTGCTTAATTGTTTCTCAAAGCGAAAGCGGGCGAAACACGAAAGCTGGCGAAACTTACTTCAAAACTCGCTGCAATTCTTCGACAGTGGTTTCTCCTTTCAATAGCAGTGCGATTCCTTCGTGCTGAAAACCTTTTTGTCCCGATTTGGCGAAACATTGTCTGATTCCGGCGAGATTTTGAGTTGATAGTATTTGTTCTCGAATAGTATTATCGAGAACGATGATTTCAAAAATCGCAGTTCGGCCACGATATCCGATTCCATTACACGTCGGACAAGTTCCCCGTTTTCTTTCTTCCGGTTCAGGGAGCGGGGTTCTCGTTCTATAAAACGCCTCGACTTGGTCAGGGCGGAGTCCGAGCTGCTGCAGAAGTTGCGGCGGCGGCGAATAAGGCTCTTTGCAATCTGGACAAAGTTTTCGAATCAGTCGCTGCGAAATGACACCATTTAATTTCGAGACGAATTGCTGGGGCGGAATTTTCAGCGACAGGAATTTCATAATGACTTCTGAGGCATCTTTTGCCCGAGTCATGGTGATGAAAAGTCGTCCTCGATCTACTTCGTCGCAGCACAATTGTAGGACTTCGAGATTACTCATATCTCGCACGATCACACAATGTGGTTCTTTGAAAAGAATGTCTGGCAAAACTTTCATTGGCGTTTCTTTTTTTGATGAATCGTATATTCCCTGAATAACATTTTCAATCGGTTCACTCGGGGCCATAATGTCTTCGACATTGACGACATCGCGTGTGAATCGGTCGCAGTTTCGAGAGAAGAGGTCCATCGAACTTCGCAGTCCGTTTGCTGGGGGCGCGGCAACGACAAAAATTCCCGATTTGGCATTTAGCTGAGCGATAAGTTTTTGCTGCATTGCCAGCGACAAACCGAGAGCATCGAGAGATTTGAATGGGACTTTTTGTGCGGTGAATTGGATCAAAGCCGCCTCACCAGTCGGGGTTCCCTGCGATGTAAAACCGACTTCATATTTGACTTTTTTCGGTAGTTGTGCCATGCACGAGCCGATTTGCTTTCCACGTCTGTCAGCTGGATTTCCACCGATTAGCATTTTGGCGGATTCGAGCATTTCTTCCAAGTTGTCTTTCGTTTTTCCCTTTTCGATAGTCCGAGGAATCGGCGGCAAATCGAACCAGACACCATCGACTTGATGACGAATAGTCGTTCTTTCTGGAGTGAAATCGAACATCAATGCGGTCGCATTACATAGAATGGCATCATAAATGTGCTGTCGCAGGAGATTATATCCCGGCGTATTTCTGGCCAGAATCAAGCGTCCTTGTAATGTTTTCGCATCGAGTCCTTGGCCGATTGCCACGAAATCAATGGGAGGGCCGACTTGGTAAACTTGCCTCTTTTTAACTTTGACTTTAACACCGATTTTATTGAGCAGTATTGCAATGCAAAAAAAGATGTGCTCCGGTGTCAAAACTTGTTCGTGTGCTGGAACTTTTTTATTTCGATGAACAACATAAACAAGGAGCGGGACGAGCCAGACCAAAAAGGTGACAGGAAAAACGACCCAAAATATAGGAACGAAGAAAAGTCCCCCCGCCACTCCTCCATAAGCAGCCAAATAACCGATGTTAAACGACTCACGATTCGCTATTTTCAGCCTCTCCATGTCTTCGTTGATCCATCCGGCGGAAAAAACCCAGAGGACAAAAATAGTAATGAAGATAGATAATTTAATGGGATCAAAATAATTTCCGGGTCCCCACCAACCTGTCTCCAGAATTTTTTTTATTTGAGCATCTTTGTCCGAATTTGCACCTGCGGGAGGCGGGGCGGCCCCGGAATCATCCATCGGCGTATTTTGAACTGCGCCTGATTCAGCTTCGATTTGCGCATTTCTCTCGGCATTTGCCTGTCCGATTGCTCCGACGCGTCCACCTTGTTTCGGCGTTTCTCCCGCCGTTCCTGATTGCATTTGGGTTCCCACCGACATGGCCGCCCCAGTATCGAGGAGCGTCTGCGCAGAACCGAAGTGCGGTGTCAATAAAATGACAGCCAGTAAATAAAGTGTGAGCAAACAGTGATGTGAAAACAAAATAAAACGGATAAAAACACGCATCATATCAAGTGAACAACGGGGAAAAAGAGGCAAAATAGGTTATCAATTACAATACATCTGGTACAAAACTTGTCGCCGAAAGTCAAACTACAAAATGCCAGGTTCCTTCACTTCGATTCCTTTTAGAGCCATTTTGAGAGCTTCGACATTTGGTGCAACTTCAAAAGCAGTGGCGCGGTCAATTTTTTTGAGATTTACAAGTTCTTTGAGGCTCATTGTAAAATCCATCATACCTTCGGTGGCACCAATTCGTATTGCATCGGAGAGTTTGACATCTTTTTCTTCAAGAATCAATTTTCTTACAGTCGCATTGAAGATCATAACTTCGACAGTTGGAACTCGCTGTACTCCTTCCATGCACGAAGGAAGAAGTTTTTGTGCGACGATTCCTTTCATATTAAATGCGAGTGCGCTGCGAAGTGCTTTGTGCATTGCTGATGGAAACAAGTCGAGAATACGTCCAATTGTACTGGGCGCAGAAGAAGCGTGAATCGTTCCAAACACGAGGTGCCCAGTTTCGGCGGCGTGAATAGCCGTTTCAAAAGTTTCGCGGTCTCTCATTTCTCCGACGAGCATGACATCGGGGTCTTCTCGCACTGCATGTTTCATCCCGATTCCGAAATCGACGACATCTTGTCCGATTTCTCGCTGATTGATAAGGCATTTATCCTCAGAAAAGAGAAATTCGATGGGGTCTTCGAGTGTCAAAATGTGCTTTCGATAATTACGATTAACCCAGTTTAACATTGATGCAATTGTCGTACTTTTTCCAGAGCCGGTGATTCCTGCGAGCAGCACCATTCCCTGTGAGTATTTGCAAAGTTCATACAAAGACGGCGGAAGATGCAATTTTTCGAGGTCTGGAATGAAATTATTGATGCGTCGTGCGACCATTCCCAAGTGCCCCATTTGCTGGAGAACATTGACACGAAATCGCCATGCGACACCATCGACATCGCATTGGTGCGAAAAGTCAGCACCTCCGGTGTCATTTAGGATTTTCCTATTTCGTTCGTCCATGATCGGAAGAATAATGCGCGTCATTTCTTCGTCATCAATTGGGCCTCGATTCAAATTTTGCAGTTCGCCTTTCACTCGCACGATGGGAGGCCGGTCTACTTTCAGATGCAAGTCGCTCCCACTCAATTTCACGAGAGCGCGAAATAATTTGTCTATTTCATATTCTTTTTTCTTCTTAACAAATCGTTCAGCGAGTGCACTAATGTCAGAGGACATGGATATTTTTGGTGGTGGAAGGAGGATGAACTGAAATAAATGTGAAAACAATGACCCCAAAAATTGCGGCAATTAAGTTCCGTTTACCAATAATTTACCAATAAAATAGCAACTTTTTGGAGGCGGATTTGAGGGAGGGCCAATTAAAACACGAACCGGACACAATGTGAAACTTTTATCGGATCGAACAATCCTTGATTATACCAATTGGAAACTGAAATAGCGAGTGGGGATATAAAAAATATCGTGTCCGTTCACGGAGTTGTGTGTTTTTGTGGGCAATTCGCTTCTACCATTATACTCAACAACGTCTTTCGAGTTCAGTTTTTCGCCGCGTCGGAAACCGACGGGATTCGTTCCTGAAACACGAGGCGTTTCATGTTCCCGAACGCCGTCGGCGTTCAATTATGGTAGAAACGAATTACCAAAAACACACAACTCCGTCGGAGTTGAATTAGGCTTTCGCCAGAAAATAAAATACCCAAATACAAAAACATTTCGTGCGATTTTCGCGTCGATGTTCGTGAATTTCGTGGTTAAAATAAGATTTTTCTCTCACAGAGGCGCAGAGGACACGGAGGATTTGTCGTC
>JBOFGF010000147.1:0-9869 GCA_051649005.1 Thermoguttaceae bacterium
CAGTCCGATAACAAGTTTTCTATTTTGCTGAAATTGACAAAATAGGAGCCGGAAAGGAGCGACCACAGGGAGCGTATTGACGGTCCAAAAGAGGTGAGATTGCTCAATATAGGATGAGTTTAACGCTCAATACCGTCAATACGGCGGAGTACCGCCTCCTTTCCGGCTACTGTTTTTATCACTTTTCATTAAAATCGTGAAACTTGTTCGCGGACTGGGAAGAAAATCGGTGGCAATTACATTCTGGTTGAAATCAAATTTTTTTGTGGTATAATCAGGAATTATATTTCAAATTCAGAATTTCAAATTCAGACAAATTCAAATTTCAAGTTCGGAATTTTCTCTTGTTGCTGCGTTGATTTTTTCATTTCATTATTTCCGTTTATGGCCGTTTTTTGCGGTTTTGACTAAATGTCTCTCGAAATTTCCTCTCCTGCGCCCAATCGAAAATGGCTCGTCGTTCGAGGAGCGAGGCAGAATAATCTCAAAGGAATTGATGTCGCCTTTCCACTCGGCGCATTTTCTGTCGTCACTGGTGTTAGTGGCAGCGGCAAAAGCTCTCTTGTAAACGAAATTATTTGGAAAACCCTCGCTCGTATGCTGCATCGGGCGCAAACATCTCCCGGTGCTCATCAAAAATTGGAAGGATTCGAGCATCTCAGTCAAGTAATTCGGGTCGATCAAAGTCCACTTGGTCAGACACCGACATCAAATCCGGCGACGTACACCGGTGTATTTGAAATGATTCGGGAGCTTTTCGCTCAACTTCCCGACTCGAAATTGCGTGGTTATTCTCCGCGCAGGTTTAGCTTTAATGTTCCGGGCGGGCGATGTGAAAAATGTGAAGGTGCTGGTCAATTGAAAGTGGAGATGCACTTTTTGCCTGATGTTTGGATAACTTGCGATTCCTGTGGTGGAAAAAGATATGACCGCCAAACTCTCGAAGTGAAATTTCAGGGACATTCGATCAGCGACGTTCTCGAATTGTCATGTGGCGAAGGTCTCCAATTGTTCCACAATATACCTGGAATACGACGTATATTGCAGACACTGTGCGCAGTTGGTCTTGATTATGTCGCACTTGGACAGTCTGCTCCGACGCTTTCTGGCGGCGAAGCGCAAAGAGTAAAATTGGCGGCTGAATTGGCTCGGCCAGATACTGGTCGCACTCTGTATCTTCTCGATGAACCGACTCGTGGCCTCCATTTCGAGGACCTGCAAAAATTGCTGGATGTCCTGCATCGACTTGTTGATCTCGGAAATTCTGTTATTGTCATTGAACACAATCTCGACATCATTAAAAATGCCGACTGGATTGTCGATCTTGGTCCAGAAGCAGGATCAGATGGTGGTCATCTCGTCTTTGCCGGGACTCCAGAGGAATTTGTGGCATCTTTTCCATCCAGAAATGTGTCAATTGACACGACTGATTCTCCAAAACAGGAACAGACCAAGACCAAAAAAGGAAAAATTTCACCCAAAAATGAAAGTCCCAAAAAGGTTACTCGAAAAAGAGCGATGCCCGAATCCGCAATTATGACCACAAATTCATTGTCGGATTCCACTTCTGCCGATTCAACTTCCAACTCCGTCCAATCGAATCACCGTTCTTACACGTCAGAAGCACTTGCTCCGATTTTGATGGCGGGGCCTTTTTTGCCGCGAAAACATTTCAATCCAGCAGTCCAACACGAGCTGAAAGCGGGAGATATTTCCCCTGCAAAAATTGGTGCGGATGCCAAAATGCCCTGGGAAATGGATGGGCGAACATGGCACACGAAAGATCGTGTGAGTCGAAATGGAAAGCCGATTCGGTGGGAAGGTCGCATTTTAGATGAAATAGTGCAATATATCGAGAATTCTGGTGATTTTGCCGACACAAACTGGAAAAGTCGCTCCGTCGTCGAAATTTCCGCCGAAAAAAAGTCACTTGGCTGGTTTTTTCATGCGATCACGTCAGAAGAGTGGCTTTTGAAAATAAAATTTCGGACGAACCAAAATACTTTCCGCCGTGATTCTCTGGTCGCCAGTCTCGATTTGAAACCACTAAATGAAATTCATGACATTCCGGTTTATGGAACGGAGCCGCGAGTTAAAGTGCGACGCAAAAATGGTGCATGGCAAGAAATCGAACTGGCCGTCCATTCTTTTAAGGAAATAGATCGCCCGGCTTTCTGGGAATTTCTCGCTCTTGCAGTGCAGGGTTTTCTCAAAAAAACTGATAAATTCCAAAAAAATCCAGATGAAATGATGCCATGGAAAATTTTGGGAGAACGATGGCACTTTCTTCCGAAAGGAATCATCGGCGGCGAAAAATTTCAGTGGAACATCTCACTTCTCCGTCAGATTTTTGATATAATAACCACAATTGCCCCAGAATCGTCAATTGTCTGGACAAATAAATCCATTGTGCCCGTTTTTCGTGCTTCGCAAATTGCATCGAAGCCAAATGCCGCCAACTCACCTGATTCGTCTAAAAAAATAGCTGATTCGTCAGTTTCAACAAAATCACGTCAATTTCCCTGGATCGTTGTTCATACAAAAAAAGCAGACGCATTATACATTGATTTTTATGTCGCCAAAAACTCTGTTCCACTCGGCCGTGTTAGTTCATTCGGCTCTCGTGCGATGGTCAATGGCGAAAATCCCAGATATGATATTCTCCAACTCTGTTTTACAAAACTTAGTGAAATCCAAAATACCGAATTTAGAACTTTTTTGCAAGAAACTATAAAAAATGAATGATGGGCACATCTATTTATTCACCGATTGCCTATTTATTCACCGATTGCCAAAATTGAACACAAAAATCCCGTAAATTACGGAGTCTGTGTTTTTGGAAAATGAATTATTAGAGGTGCCCTGATGTAATTATACTTCGAATCGTCATCAATTAGATGTTTAACCCGCTTTCGTAGCTGTTTATCCCGCTTTCGTAGCTGTTTATCCCGCTTTCGTAGAAAGTGGTAGTTTCGCAAAACAAAGCAAATTTCTAAAAAAATGACAATAACAAAAGTATCGTGTTATGACGGTGCGGAGTATATAACAAATGGGACGAAATATCTCCTAAAACCATGTGAGCTTTGATCGGATATCATTGCTTTCAATTACGGAGTTTAATTGCTTGCTGGTTATTTGCTTGTTTTGCTGAAAAAACAATAATACTGAATTAGTTTCTCATTCTTTTTGTGTAACAACTCGTGTCAAAACTCATTCTCTGCACATGTGGAAAAGAAAATGATATTTCGGGAATCAATTCCGAAATATCGGGACGTTGTTTGCATTGTGGACGGATGCTGCCTCCATCAATTCCGGCCCATTCCGACGAGCAAACGCACTTCGATATTGTCCCGAATCAAGTGACTCGGATAATGAACTCCAAAGACATCCTGCATCAATCGTCGCCAAGTGATGCACTTCAAACAGCACTCTATAAAACAGATGCCGAAGAAACCCGTTTCAATTTGTCCAATGAAACCATTCTTAGTGACGGCGGAATGTCGCCTCGACATAGTAAAATCACACCGCATCTGAATCTCGCAGAACGAGTCATGCAGCCGATTCACGATCCGTCTCAGTCACCCGGGCCTCCCAGTAGTATTACAGGACATGGAATCCATAAAATACTTCGCACTCATCAAAAAGGTGGGATGGGACGAATTTTAATTGCGTATGACCAATTTCTAAAACGTGATATTGCACTGAAAGAATTGCATCCAGAAGTCGCACTGGATATGTCCGTTGTACGACGATTCATCGGAGAAGCAGAAATCACCGCTCAGTTAGAACATCCTGGTATTGTTCCAATCCACACTCTCGGACTCGATAATGAAGGACATCCTTATTACACGATGAAACTCATCAAAGGACGAACCCTTCACGAAGCAATAAAGGCATATCATCATCAACCAAATAAAAATGAGTTGATGAATTTGGTGCGTCGTCTCGTCTCTGTCTGTAAAACAATGTCTTTTGCACATCAAAAAGGGGTGATTCATCGTGATTTGAAGCCTGCCAATATTATGTTGGGAGAGCACGGCGAAACTTTGGTGATGGACTGGGGACTCGCAAAACCGATTGGAGCCACTGAATCAAATGTTTCCAACTCCGCAATTGATTCAAGTGCGACGGAACAATCCCGCCCCGAATTAACAATTGTCGGATCAGTTGTCGGCACTCCCGCATTCATGTCACCCGAACAGGCTTTGCCGGAAACCAGTACTCTCGGCCCACATTCGGATGTATTTAGTTTAGGTGCCATCCTTTATTATCTTTTGACAGGTCAGACTGCGTTTTCTGGCAGGTCGGCATCCGAAGTGCTCAAACAAGTACGAGAATCCACGCCGCCAATTCCTTCCGACATCAAACCTGGTATTTCACGCGATTTAGAAGCCATTTGTCTCAAAGCGATGGCTCGAAATCCAAATGAACGATATAAATCGACTGCGGAAATGGATGCCGACTTGTGTCGATGGCTCGATGGAGAACCCGTTTCTGTGAGAAAAGAAACGGGCGTGCAAAGAATCAGCCGTTTAACCGAAAAACATCGTTTTGTTGTTTTTTCACTCATTATCATCCTGATTCTGTCGGCCTTTTCTCTTGCAGGAGGTATCTACCTCGACAGAATTGCGCGGGATAAATATGAACAAACCAAAATTTACAAAGCACTTTATGAACCGGTGAATCTTTTAGATCAAGAACGTGTTTCTCTCTGCACAAATGCAGGAGTCGAGATTTCAAAGGCCATCATCCAAAATAGCAAACAAGACGGAGATGACATTCTGTCATATCATCTTGTAAATGTCCAAAAACCGGGAATGGCACGGATAGAATTAGCAGCACCCGCAGGACATAGTTGGAATTTTAGTGACAAATCGGCACTCTTTTTTTCGCTTTTTGATTCTGTGCCTGCATTTTCAGGGAACATGTCTCGATTTTCGATTCGTATTGGGTGTGGTTCGTCATATATTGAATACGCTCCCGAAAAATGGTGGTTAGATCGAAGTCGTGACAAATGGAATACATACACCGTCCCACTGAAAGAATCAGGAATAGGATGGACGCGAACAACATCGGGAGAGCCGAGTCTGAGCCGAATTGACTGGATCGAATTTCATTTCAATGTGGAAGCTCCACTCACTTTTCGTATCAGTAATTTGGTGATCGACGAATTGCCAAATGAATAATTGCATTTTCTGTGTTTTTTCTGTGTTTTTACCACTTTTCATTGAAGGACTAATACGATGATTTTTATGAAGCCGTTTCAAGTCAGTTGTGTATTTGCCGCTTTTCTTTTTGTTTCACCTTTCTTGTCCGCACAAGATAAAAAACCTGCGGAATACACATCAGTGGAACAAGTTACAAAAAGTGTGGACGTGAATCGTGATTTCCAAATTCAGGGCGAATACGTCACAGAAGTTGATAATCGAACATTCGGATTGCAGGTCATCGCAGATGGTGGTGGAAAATTTCGTTTTGTTTGTTACTTCGGCGGTCTCCCCGGCGATGGTTGGAAACCGAATGAAACCCGTATTCACGGAAATGCCACTCTGGAAGGAGAAGATAAACTGCGTTTTACACTAAATCAACTCCCCAAAGATCAACAAGAAGTCACAAAATTTGAAAATTCAAAACTGCCCGATGTGCAAATCAAACCAAATCAATTAGTTGTTAATCGGCCGGGAGATGAACCGATTGTTTTTAATCGAGTCGAACGAAAAAGTCCCACTCTGAATTTGGCCCCGCCAGAAGGAGCAGTAGTTCTTTTTGCCGATGGAAAAGCGTCCAATCTTTTTGAAACCGCACGAATCAATGAGGAAGCCAAAACACTCTGGTCGGAAGCATCGACAAAACCATTCGAGAAAAAGCCATATAAATTGCACGTCGAATTTCTCCTCTCGTACATGCCAGAAGCACGCGGACAAGCCCGATCAAATAGCGGCGTTTATGTCGATGAAGCGTATGAATGTCAGGTTCTCGACTCTTTTGGCCTCGAAGGAGAAAATAATGAATGTGGTGGTTATTATCAAGTTTCGAAACCACTTGTAAATATGTGTTTTCCACCGCTCCAGTGGCAAACTTACGACATTGATGTCATGCCGGCGACGTTCGATTCCGATGGAAAAAAAGTGGCGAATGCAAAAATCACGACCCGTCACAATGGAGTAATCATCCACGAAAACATGGAACCTGAAAAGGAAACACCGGGCCGAAAAAAAGAAACCGCCGATGCACGCGGCCTTTATTTGCAGGGACATGGAAATAATGTACAATATCGGAACATTTGGCTCAAATATCAGTAAAAACTACACAAAAAGCCGGGGATGTAAGTGATACTACACTGAAATCCCCGGGTGAATTGAATGAAGTACGCAAAATCAATTTGGATCATTCTTTTTTGGGGACTTGTCCTCTTCTCCTCGTTCTGGTCGCAGTCGAGAGCGCAGAGACCGACAACTTCGTTGGCACCTGCTGACAGCCAAATCAATGACGGACGATTGACACTCAAAACGATTGCAGTCCATCCGCATGATTCCGCCGCATACACACAGGGACTTTTGTACGAAAATGATTTTTTGTACGAAAGCACTGGTCAATATGGCGAATCGACACTCAGGAAAGTCGATGTCAAAACGGGAAAAGTCGTTCAACAATTTTCTCTTCCGCCGCGTTTTTTTGCAGAGGGACTCGCATCGACCGGAAATTTATTGTATCAACTGACATGGAAAGAAGGATACTGTTTGGTTTATGACAAAGAATCGTTCCGGTTAGTCGATCAATTTCGTTATTCGGGAGAAGGATGGGGACTTGCTTTCGACGGCGAATCATTCGTTTTTAGTGATGGTTCTGCGACGATTCAGTTCCGTGATCCAAAAACATTTAAGACAAATCGCAAAATCCGTGTCATGGATCGACTTTCCTCGAAACAAGGAAAACCCGTCAATAACCTGAATGAACTGGAAATGGTGCGAGGTGAAATTTGGGCAAATGTCTGGCAAACTCCATTTATCGTGCGAATTTCTCCAGAAACAGGAGATGTGATCGGATGGGTCAATTGCACTGCACTTGTTCCAGACGAACATAAACGAAATCCAGATTCCGTCTTAAATGGCATCGCATATCACCCCAAAACTAATCGCCTCTTTTTGACAGGAAAAAACTGGCGATCTGTTTATGAATTCGAAATTGAGGAAGAGGAGAAAAATAATGTTGTTTCGAGTGACAAATAATGACACAAAAAAAATCTGCCGGAAATCAAAAAACAAAAACAGTTTCAAACAATTTTCGTTTCGATTTTGTCTTTTCGCTTCGATTTTTTTGACTTGTCTTTTGGGATTTTCCGAACAAGGACGTGCGCAAACACGCGGCAATGCCATTTTACTCGATGTTTCTCTCCCCATCTCAAACAAGTCGGGACATGCCGTGCTCCGCGCTCTGGAACGTGCTGTGCAAGAATTACGACAACAGGAAAGCAACAAAACCACAGACCAAACACATGACGCTGCTCCACTTGCAGCAACAACAGAGCAGGAAGAAGATGCAAATTTAGTAACAAATACTGTTCCACCAACATTGATTTTGAATTTCAATGTCGGCACTAATCAAGAATTATTCGGACGCGGCAGCTCTTTCGGAGCTTGTTACGAAATTGCCAAGTATCTCGAAAGTAACACACTGAAAGGAATTCGCACAATTGCATATTTCCCGCAGTCAGTGCGCGGACATGTTCTGCTCGTCGCACTGGCATGTGACGAACGCATCATCGCCGCAGATTCCGATCTGGGAGAGGCTGGAATCGACGAAACAAAACAAACCGAGGCTCAAAAAAAAGCATATCAGGAAATCGCAGGAAGCCGCCGCACTGTCTCCACTGCAATAGTCGAAAAGCTGCTCGATTCTCAGTCGGTTCTACTCGAAGCTGAAACTGAAAAAGGGAGACTCTGGATTACTCCTGACGAAATTGATGCACTCAGACAAACAACCACATTGGCTGAGGAACCAAAAATACTAATTGAACGCGGAGTTCCTGGTATTTTCTCGGCTGAAAAAGCAAGACATCTGCAAATTGTCCAGTTGATTGCTGATGACATTCCGGCACTTGCACGCGAACTCGGTTTTAGACCCGATGACATCAAACACCGATCTGTTGCCGACGAAATGGGAAGTGCGATCCGCATAAATGTCAATGGAATTATGACACATGATCTCGTCAGTTCCGTCATTCGTGGAATCGAAACAGCCATCAATTCCGATTCTGAAACAATAATATATTCGGGACAAGAAAAAGCACGAATCGGTTTTATCTGCTTTTGGATTGATTCGCCCGGCGGAAATCTCGAAGCAAGCTTGAATCTGGCCTCATACATCGCCAAAAATGTCAACGCAAAAGGTGTGCGAACAGTCGCATATATTCCACATCAGGCACGCGGTGATGCCTCGCTGGTGGCTCTCGCTTGTGATGAAATCGTACTCGGTACAAATGCTGTGCTTGGAGGAGACGGCGCGGTCGTCTTTTCCGAACAGCAAATCAAAGAAGCAAAACGATTCCTGAGAGATTTTTTCTCCAAAGAAGCTCTGCGATCATGGTCGCTTCCACTGGCTCTGATTGACCCAAATCTCGAAGTCTTCAAAATGACGAGAACTGGTCCGCCTATTCTTACCGATTATTTCTGCGAAGAAGAATGGAAAGAATTACACGATTCTGCAAAATGGCAAAAGGGGGAAATTGTTACAAAAACAAATAAACCACTCGAAATTGTTGGAGGAATCGGCCCATCTTACTTGGTTGATCGGACGGCGAAAGATTTTGCGGAATTGAAAATGTTATATGGACTCGAACATGAACCAAAACTGCTCGAACCAAGCTGGTCAGAACAATTGGTGAAAGCACTCTCGTCGCCGGGAATGTCGGCTCTGATTTTGAGCATCGTTATTTTCGCGGTCATTGCTGAGTCGAAGTCGCCCGGATTCGGAATCGGTGGGTTTGTCGCTCTGATGGGACTTGTCCTTTTTTTCTGGCTCAATTTTCTCGGAGGAACTGCCGGATGGCTCGAAGTGATGCTTTTTATCGGAGGGGTCGTTTGTGTGCTGCTCGAAATTTTTGTGATTCCTGGTTTTGGTATTTTTGGAATCGGAGGTGGAATTGCCATGATGGCTGCACTCGTTTTGGCAAGTCAGACTTTTATCATTCCACAAAATTCGTATCAATATAAACAATTTGGCAATTCGATGCTGATTTTAGTCATTTCTGGAGTCGGCGTTCTCGTTTTATCCTCAATTTTGATTCGCATTTTTCATCATGCTGCAAAACCAAATAACATCGAAATTGTCAGGCAATCAGAAAAACTCGTTGATTATGACGACTTGCTCGGACGCACTGGAATCACGGCCACACCACTCGTTCCTGCGGGAATCGTACTAATCGACGGAAAACCGGTCAATGTCGTCTCTGATGGCAACTTGATTGAACGCGAAACATCTGTCGAAGTCATCGAAGTGTCTGGTTATCGAATTGTTGTACGAAAAACCGAGTCCGCTTAATGATTTCGGTCAAAAAAAGTTCCCAAAATGAAACACGTTTCCGGGCAGAAAAATCTTTGTTTTACAGCATGGACGCGAATTTTGCATCCACGTTTGGCGAGCACGTTTGGCGAGCACGTTTGGCAAGCACGTTTGGCGAGCCGCCAACGTAAGTTGGCGGGTTTATTTGGCGGGTTTGGTTTATTTGGCGGGTTTATTGTGCCCCATCGGGATTCGGGAAATGCCATTTCCGGGCAATCGTATTTTGGCTGTATTCATGGAAATTTATGGAAAAAATACACAAAAACCGTAAATCGAAAACCGTGAACGGATACAAAAAAATTATCCAT
>JBOFGF010000148.1:0-6925 GCA_051649005.1 Thermoguttaceae bacterium
TGGCGGCGCGCGTTGTCCAGCGGAGAGACTGAATGGCAAGCGGTATGCCGACTGTTGGTTGGAAAATCTGTTGGTGGCTACATCTGCCGTACAAAACACAAAAAAACCGCCCCTTAATCCAGCATAATCAGAAAAATTCGTCAGGTAAGCAAAGAGAAAAAACAATAAATACAACAAGGAGCAGCCATGTAACAAATAAACGTATGCGATGGCTTTTAAAATTTGTTTTTAGCTCCATAATCAATGCGGCTTTCGACTAGAGCATTTTAATAATTATTAGACTTGTTGCAGAACCAAAAAGTCTAATAATGCGTTGATTCTGTATGACAGTATAGGAAATTCACACCACATTGTCAAGGATGATTGTGACTAAACGAATCGAAAAACATTGAAATGGTCTGACGGAAATCATAAAAGGCGATTGCGACAATCCGTAAAATCGACAAAATACAACAGTCACGGAGGGACTTCAGAATGGTCGAAACGAATTGCCCACAAACACAAAAAACAACTCCGTTCGGAGTTGAATAATGGGCACCGATCTAATTTTGGCTGTTTTTAGGGGAATGGAAAAACAACAAAAAACCCTGAACGGCTACTTTTTTTCAATGGCATACAACAGGCCGCAAACGGGAATATAAAGCGTTTGATTGGCCGCCGTCGAACTGCAAAAAACAGGCCCAGGAAGTTGCGTTTGTGAAAGTTGACACTTCTCTTTCGCATCGGAGAAAACCAAAAATTGTCGACGCGGCGTGCCAAGAAAGACTTTGCTATCTGCGACAAGTGGAGATGCCCAAATAGGATCACCTGTCGAATGAGTCCAGTGCGGCTTTCCTGTTTCAACATCGAGACAATGAAGAACGCCGTTTCCATCAGAAACGTACAATAAGTCATTCGAAATGGCGACTGTCGAATCGCTGCTCGAAATATCGTCGTAAAACCAGAGAAGACCACCATTTCGTGTGATGTCGCCTCTTTTTGTTGCGTCAATACAAATGAGTCGGCCTTTTTTCATTCCATGGTGCATTTCTTGTGTGGCGACGGCAAAAATTTTGTCCCGATAAAAAACGGGATTTCCTGTAAATTGATACGAAGTCGAGTCATGTTGGTGATCGACCGGCACGGAATCGTTTGACTGGGCAAGTGGATGACCATGAAATTTCCAAATCGTTTCAAGCAAAATCGGCTCCGATGTATTTTGAGACTGCTTCACTTCTTCCGATGTCAATGCACGCACTGCAAAAAGTTGTCCACTTCCTGTTCCCAGAAAAATCTGTTTTTGTCCATTAACTATTCCGAGTGCCGGAGAAGACCACTGACCATGTGCGATGTCATTACCAAGTTGAAAATCATCGCGGGCCAAAATTTTCCCAGTTGCTTTGTCGAGCACCACCAGAGTCGGTGCTTTCGGATTCATCACATACTGGTGCGACCAATCGACACCATTACTTGTACAAATATAAAGACATTCACCATCAATTAGCACCGAACAATTTGCCGCATTGTGCGACATCGCTCCGATAGTTTCAGTTAGATCGTTTTGCCATATAATGTCGGCTTCTTTTTGGCTCACTTCCAGCGGTTTTGCTCCTTCGGGAACGAAAAATGTCGCCTCATCCAAAAATGGGCCGTCATTGCCATTTGCTTGTCCTTCAATATCGAGGCACAAAACTTCACAGCGATTTGTGACGAGATAAATTTTGCCCGACTCGATACTCGGCGGAGAACAAATTCCGACACGACTCCAGTCGCTATAACGGATATTCGTCCGTTTCGGAACAACGAGTTCCCAAAGAAGCTCACCATTTTTTTCATCGAAACAGTGCAAAACACCGCGATCTCCTTCGAGCTGGTCTCGATTCTGAATCGAGTCGGTCGATCCGACAAAAACACGTCCTTCTGCAATTACCGGAGTTCCATACACAATTGAGCCGAGTGGGGCGGTCCACTTGACGTTTTCTGTGGTGTTCAAATCTATCTGACCTGTTTGTGGATTCCGTTTTCCCGGCTGAAACGAATCTGGGAGCGACGTTTCAGGCGAGATCATATTACGATCACCATATTTTCCCCACTGCGGCGAGTCTGCCGCCATACAAGTCGCAGAAATCGAAACAAGCAGACCGAAAAAAAAGACGAAAACTGTTCCCACGAAAGCTGTTCCCACGAAAAATGGTTTCCTTGTCATAATTTTTGTTGCAATAAAATGAGTATTTGCGAAAATAATATCGTTCACGTTTTTTTGTTTTTTTAATAGAAACGTCCTTTTAGTTCCCGAAAATTTTGATATGCAAATAGTCCGAGTATTACAGTAGCAAATATGAGTCCAAATTGGAAGGCGAACAAAGCCACAGCAATGGCGACGACAATCGACAATCCGAGTGAATTGGCGAGTCCATGTTGGGGCGAAAAAAAGACAAAAATTTCTCGCATTGCAATTCCTCCGTCCATCGGATGAATCGGCAACAAGTTGAAAACCCCCCAAAAAATGGAGATGAATGCAACTTGGAGACAGAAAAGTTGAGTTATTGCGAGTGGAGTAAGAGGAAGTAGTTCCATGTTGTTTTCATTGATTTTGAGTAAACTCAAACACATCAGAGCAATTCCAGCGAGTGCGAATCCTGCCAGTGCGCCGGAAGTTGCCAACAAAAGTTCGGAAAAGAGTCCTTTCCATCCACGTTTTTTTTGATGAGCGCATTCTGGAATAGTAGCACCTCCAAAAGCCTGCAATACAATCCGAGAGCGGACATGAAAGATATGCCGAAAGACAAAAGCGTGTCCGAGTTCGTGTACTAAAAGGGAGAGGAGCACTGCCGACACCCAAATTGCGAGTTGAATCATCCACGTCGCCATGTCGTCGATTTCTCCCCGAATTCCAAATAGAACAACGATGACCCAGAAAAAAGGCTGAATGCGAACAGGAAAACGAAAAATCGAAAAAGTGACATCATACGGAGTCGGCTGCATATTGATAAAAAAAGTGAAGGTTGTCTCGTTTGGCGAGTTTCGTTTGGCGAGCCGCCGGCGTAAGTCGGCGGATTTTGTCGGCGGGTTTTTGGCGAATGGCGAGCCGCCGGCGTAAGTCGGCGGGTTTTGTCGGCAATTTGAGTTACAATTGTTTCAGAAATGCAGGCGACCAACGGAAGTGGTGGATGGCAAAAACTGGACCAATGAATATGCTATAATAATGAAAATTACACAACTTATTTTTGTTACGTTTTTGCCAGCCAACCCGCCAACTTACGGAGGCGGCTCGTCTACACATGTTCCGCAGCCCATACAAAGTCCCGTTCACTCTCGATGTGATTCGCACCTGATGCTCAATTGAGAAATTTCCATAAATCCGTATAAAAAAAGTGATCTATCGTTTTGATATGTTTTGCTAACAATTCATCTTCGACCATATTGGGACGAATATCACAATAGTATACACCGTCTAAGGGATTTAGTTTTATCGTATACGCTTTGAAATGTCCCGATAAAAAGGTTGTATTTATTCCGTACTTATTTTCGTACTTCGTTTTCTTCCTCTGAACGTCGTTCAGAAAAATCGCAATATGTGGCAGAGCAGTTTCCGTGAGTTTGTTATACAGGAATTTATCAATGAAAATTTTGTCGATTCGGTCTTTACTAGATGTTTTGACCGAACCGATTACCTTGATTTCTCCCAGTTTTCTGACAATCAGATCGTGTTGATAATTGGAGTTAAACAACAGATTTCCTGCCCCATCTTTTATCGGAACTTGTATCGTTTCGGAAACACACTCAATACCCACTTCGGCAATTAAAAGTCGGATAAAATACTCAAATAAATCGCCATTGACTTTTCTCGCTCGATTCGATTGTCCCGCTGGCAATCCGTCTAAAGCAGCACCAATACTTTGCTGAATTGTGTATATTGAACGAATCAAATTATTTCGATGGCCATCAAATGGACGTTCTCGATCTTTTAATTGTAAAAGAGTTTGCGTTAATTGTATGGAGGCTGCTTCAAAATTTTCATGCGAAAACATGAGAAGCGAATTTATTGGCCTGGTAATTTGAAAACTTCCGTCTTTTTTATACTGCAAAAATTGATAATGATTTTCATTTTGTGAAACAATGATTGCTTGTAAGCCCGTATCTGTAAATTCCAGATAATACTTCGTAAACTCAATGAAATCCGAGAGGGTTTTGAAACGATTTTTGTTTTGCGCCCATTGAACCAATTCGGTAAATCTCATCGTATGGACTCCCTCCTTTCCGCTGTTCGGCGGTCATGGAGAATCCACTCTTCTTTTGTCATCACACGCACTTTTTCAATACGCGCAGCAGCCCACTGGTTGTATTCGGGGTTCAGGTCGCACCCCATCCAGCGGCGATTGAGTTGCTCACTGACGACAAGAGTTGTGCCCGAACCGGAAAATGGATCAATCACCGTATCGCCTTCATTGGATGAGGCTAACACGAATTTTCGCACCAATTCTTCCGGTTTTTGTGTTGGATGCGGTGTTTTTTCGTCCATTCCATTGCATGTTGTTGGAATATCAATCACGTCCTTCGGCTTTGCGCCTTTTGGATTTGGCACCCAATTTTCTCTGGTCTTTGCGTTTGCACTTTTTCCAAACGCGCTCGTTTCTGCCTGTGGGTGCGACGGATATTTTAATGTATGCGCTCCATATGGAGTACGCACGTCATCCATGTTCAATGTAAAGGCATCCGATTTTCGGAAATGGATAATACTTTCGTGTGAGCGTCCCCAGTCCCGACCTAAATTTGCTTTGTTTTTGTAATGCCAAACGAGCCATCTACAATGTTTGAAATACTTCATTGCGGGATGTTTTAGATCAGCCAAAATCTCCGAAAAGCCACAAATATAGAGCGATCCTGTGGACTTTAGCACTCGTGAACATTGCGAAACCCACTTCATCGACCATTGAATATATTGTTCTTGGCTGTCAAAATTGTCCCAATCTGCTTTGCCGATATTATATGGAGGATCGGCAAAAACAAGGTCGATACTACTATCATTTAAGGATTTAAGCCAATCTAGTGAATTACCCTGAAAAAGGTGTCCGTGCGGATGTTCGTATTGTAATTGAAATCCAGAAGAAATAGATTTTATATCATGTAAAACCCCATTGCATGGAAAGCTAAACAAACATTCCGCTCGATTCTTTCCCCACGTCTCATGGTCAGTGAAATCGCGGTTGGAATACCGAACACCGAAAAGTCCGGGTATTGAGGACTTACTGACGGATTGTTGCGACATCTTTCATTCTCGAAATACGAGTTTTGTGTTTTTGATCATAGTCCATTTCTCTTGAGCAGGCACAAAATTGATAACGTGAAACAGAACTTTCATTCTACCAAAATAGGTCCACGAGTCAAGATAGCACTCCCAGTCATGGCAATCAAATTTTGTCAACTAACCCGCCAACTTACGGAGGCGGCTCGCCTACGCAACCTCCGCAGCCCATACAAAGTCCCGTTCACTCTCGATGTGATTCGATGTTGGTGTCATTGCCGCTTTTCAATAACAGTGCCACTGGTATTGGGACAGGTGGTTTGAGTATCTTGTCCTCGCCACCAATAGGCAGATGGACTTTCGCTGTTTTTTAGCCGCTTTGCAATGATATCTGCTCTTTCTTGAAACGTAAGACCCTGAAAGCGTTTAGTCGACTCCGCCTGTAATTCTTCTTTCATTTTCAAGCAATCAAACCGTTTCATACAACCTCCCTCGGTGAAAATATTGATAATAAACTATATCCCTCGCGCAGATTGACTGCATTAAATCAGAGGTGTCTACATAAATTCGTAATTTCTTGGTTGTTCCGCTCATAATAGAATTCCTAAATCCTTGTTGTAAATATATGCTGCAATTTTCATGATTATAGCTTATTCATTGGTCCAGTTTTTGCCACCCACCGCTCATTTTTCGGCAACCGAAAAATCCAGAAAATTCGGATAAGTGGCAAAAAAGCTAAAACGATACCGAGAACAAAGGTTGGCATGATTGATATGTCGAACCAAAAATAATTTTCGGCACGACTTGAGCAGATGGTAAGTACTTCAATGATAGTCATGAAAATAAGGGCATAAATCCCGATTTCATAGCAGAGTGCCGAACCACGTCTTCGTAATTCGGGCAAATTTTCTTCACGTTTCCAGTATTCCGCATTAGGCACGTTGAAACCGTATGCCGGTGATATTTGCGTTACATAGTCACCTATCCAAAACATTCCGCAGACAAACATGTTTGTGTAACCGAGTATTACCATCAAAGGCAATACCGGCTGCCAGCCATTAATTTCGCCTGCTTCATTAAAATGTGCTACACCTTTTGCGGGATAGAGAAACGGCATCGCACCTATCAGTGCAATGTTTAGCGTCACCAAAATAAAGAATATGCGTTTCATAATTGTTAGCGTCGAATCGGCGTAATTTTCATAGTGGACAGTACCCTTGTTAAGTTTTTGTGTTTGATGTCATTGTTCCGCTTTTATCCCAAACTTTCAACTTGGGCGTAGATTTGCTCCTGCCGTAGATTTTTCTGTTTTTTTCCGCCCTCTTACGGAGGCGGCTCGCCCAAAACCAGTGAACGCTTATTCATTTTATCTCTTTTTTTCGGTTTCACATAAAATTGCTTTGGCGGCGATTTCCAGTGGCGATTCGACATTATCTATTTCTCGGAGCAGTTCAGCGAGTCGGCGTTTTTGCGTCGCAAGAACTGATGGGGTCGAAAGCCAATGAATTAAATATGCCGCCGCATCTCGTGAGCGATTCGATGCCGTCAAAAATTCAGGAAAGAGCATCGCATCTCTGTCTTCGAGGGATAGTTCAGCCGGAATGACCCAGCATGATTCGTCGTAAAAAATCGCTTCGTCTGATGGAGTGGCGAGAATGTTGACCAGAGTAATCGAGCGGGTGCGGCGAAAACATCGCTGCA
>JBOFGF010000149.1:0-2434 GCA_051649005.1 Thermoguttaceae bacterium
TGTCGTTGGCACCGTGTCCCGTCCAGTTGCAGACGATGACATTACCGTTTTTGAGCATTTGAAAACCAGCGAAAAAGTTGAAGTTGAGTTTTTCCGGTCCCGGCTTGCCGCCCCATTTTTTCAGCATTTTTCCGTCTGCGTCCAAAAAGACCAGAAATGCGCTGTAACCACTTGCAGCCAACAAGTTTCCGTCCGGCAGCTCTTCGATCATGTACATATATTTTGCGCCAGGTATGTTGATTTTTTTCATGGTTTTTCCGTCTGATGATGCGATGATAATATTTTCCCTGTCGCCAAACATCAAAGAACCACTTTTCATGACTCTCACGCACCTGACACCGTTCATGTCGGGAAATCTCAGCGGTTCGGATACTTCATTGCCTTCTGCGTCAAGATGGACGATTTCGAGCGGATTTCTATCAATTGCCAGATATGTGTCTTTGTCCTTTGTTCGAAAAGCTGCAACAGACACCGCGCCGTTAGAATACTTAGGATTCACGACTTCCCGAAGTAATTTCTGCGTATTGAAATCGTACTCACGAAAACCGCCGCTTAACATTCCGACGATTATTTTTCCGTCAACTAACTGCATGTCCCGGCAGGACGCTTCCAGCCGAATCGTCCAGTCTTTGGCAGGGGCAAATTGATCGACAAAGAGGATTTGCGCCCTAGATTCGTCCAACGCCAGAAATCGGTGTTTGATTTCCTCCGCATTCAACAACGGTGTCAAGGACATAGCAAACAATACACAAGATAATGCAAAACGTGTCATAAATTTTTGTTCGTAAAATTGTTAGTAGGGCACAGCCAAATTTAATTTGTCGATGATGAAAACGAGCGTTTATGTACGTTAATTTTTTGTCATTCATTTGATACCACCCCCATGTTGTGTTGGTGAATGCAGTGAAGTATCCGAAATTTCTTAGGACATCTTCTGCGAATCAGCATCTCGCATTCTTTGTATAAAATTGTCGATTGAATAAAATTCAGGAAAAAAGTCGTTCATTGACCTAAAAACATCACTCCACTTTCCCTTTTGTTCAGGTAGTAATGCCCAGGATGCTGCGATCACCTCGAAGCACCCTGCTGAATCCAAATAAATCATGTAGTGATTCGTCTTCCAGTGCTTTTTGTGATCCGGTATGTTCTTTCTCACTTCATCAACCCATGGAGAATCTTCAACTTGCGCCAGTATATCATAAACCTGATCTGAATGCCATATTGTTGAAGCACGTTCACTGGTTTTTTTGACTGCTGCAGGTAAATAAAAATCAAATCCTGTCCTAACAGCCTCTCCATTCTCGTTTTCGAAGTCGAAAAGAATACAGCACTGATAGAAAAATGCTTCAGTGAAAAATTCCGTTGAAGGCACGGGTATTGTGTAAAGGGGTGTTTTTATCATGATTGACCTGTTGTATGTTGTCTTATCTAGGAATTGGACTGGGAACGCTCACGGAGTTGAATAATGGTCACCGATATTGAACCCCGACGGGGTTTTTGTTACGATATTGTTTGCGGTTCTACCATTCGGAAGTCCCTACGGGACTGTTTCAATAAATAATCCCGCCGAGAGGGGATTCTATTTCAGGTTTGTCGATTTTACGGAGTCACGCAATCGCCTTTTGCGGTTTCCGTGTCTCGATTCCGTCCCTTGCTCCCGTTTTTGTTTCCCGCACCGTATTCCAAATGCTTTGTCGCCCTATCTTTTCGCCGGATTGCACGAATCGTACAACTGCCGGTTTTCCAAAAGTGCCTCGTAGTACGTCTTCTTGTTTTGTAACACTTTCAGCTGCTCTTGAAGTGCTGCAATGTTCGCACGCAAGGTTTTTTCCTGACGAAAAATCATCTCCGCCCGCTCATCAATCGTGTCATCGCCGACAAGACATAAATCAACGTAATGTTTCACATCTACAAGCGGAAGTCCCGTACATCTTAGGCAATGAACGATTCGTACCCAGCCGAGATCAAACTCGGAAAAGAGCCGATTGTTGTTTTCGCCACGCTTCAAAAATGGGAACAAACCAAGTTTATCGTAATACCGCAGTGCGTAAACCGTGATGTTCGTCATATCCGACACTTTCTGAATCGTGTACTGCGGCACCTGCGATGGCGAGCGTTCCGGTTGTTTGGGGGCGACCTTCTTTGACATTTTTTTGTTCATTTAGTGTAATTCTTGAATAACGACATTCGAGCAACTCCAATCTATTTTAGGATTTTTGCGGAAAATTTCAACCGGAAGTACAAGAAATAACCGAATTATTCTGAAAAATTTTTATTCCCCCTATTCCACTAGCGCAACTAGTGCCTTGTAAACATTAACGATTGGGATTGACCTGTTTTGGCAAGTTGTGGTATAATATCCGTTTTCAACACACGGAGGTTTACCATGAAAAAAATATACATCGTTCGGCTTTCCGACGAAGAACAAAAAATT